>NZ_JAOZVW010000167.1 GCF_025869345.1 Sphingopyxis sp. | reverse complement strand
AATGGCTCCCCGGGTAGGATTCGAACCTACGACCGATCGATTAACAGTCGATTGCTCTACCGCTGAGCTACCGAGGAACACGCCGCCGAAGCGGGAAGGCGGTCCCTTTGCCGCCGGTCGCGGGATTAATCAAGCCCTCAAACGATAAATTGTTCCATTGCGATGCGTTCGTCCAGGCCCTGGTCGGGGTCGAACAGCAAGGTCAGCGGACGGCTGCGGTCGGTGGTGACGAGAACGGTCTTCACGTCGCGGATTTCGCGCTGGTCGGCGACGGCGCTGACCGGACGTTTCGCCGCCTCGCGGACGTTGAAGCGGATGCTCGTCGATTCGGGGACGAGCGCGCCGCGCCAGCGCCGCGGGCGGAAGGGGCTGATCGGGGTGAGCGCGAGCATTTCCGATTCGAGCGGCAGGATCGGGCCGTTGGCGCTGAGGTTGTAGGCGGTCGATCCGGCGGGGGTCGATACCAGCACGCCGTCGCACGCCAGTTCCTCCAGCATCGTCTTTTCGTTGATCATCACCTCGAGCTTCGCGGCCTGGCGCGTTTCGCGCAGCAGCGAAATCTCGTTGATCGCGGGCAGGATGTGGCGTTCGCCGCTGATCGTCGTGATGTCGCCGGACAGGGGATGGATCAGGAAGGGGCGCGCCGCCGATATGCGATCGAGCAGTCCCTCGACGCGGAACTCGTTCATCAGGAAGCCGATGGTGCCGCGGTTCATCCCGAACACCGGCAGGCTGCGCCGCTGGTCGAGCAGCTGGTGCAGCATGTGCAGCAGGAAGCCGTCGCCGCCGAGCGCGATCAGCATGTCGGCCTCGGCCAAGTCGACGAAGTCGTAGAGCGGGCGCAGTTCGGCCTCGGCCTCCAGCCCCGCGGGCGCGTTCGACGCCACCAGTGCGATCTTGCGTTGCATTCGGTCCCCGTGCCCCCATTCCTGGGCGACGTGTCAGCCGCCCGTTGCACTCATATGACGCGCGACCGCCGGTCTGGACTTTCGTTCGATATGAAAGTCGTGCGCGCGGGGTTTGCCAGCCAATGCGGCATCAATCAAGCCGTCGACGTCGCCCCCGTCACGCAGCGCTGCGCGCAGGTCGACATGGTCGTCCTGGCCGAGGCACATATAGATGCGCCCCTCGACGGTCAGGCGAATGCGGTTGCACGTCGCGCAGAAATTGTCGCTGAGCGGCGTGATCAGGCCGAGCGTGACCGGGCTGTCCTCGACCGCGAAATAGCGCGCGGGGCCGCCGGTGCGCTTGTCGATCGGAAAGATTCCGCGTTCGGCGCGGAGCGGGGCGACGAACTGGTGAAGCGGAACATAATGGTCGCTGCGATCCTCGGCGACCTCGCCGAGCGGCATCGTTTCGATCAGCGTCAGATCGAAACCGTTCGCGCCGCAATAAGCGAGCATCGGCAGCAACTGATCCTCGTTGAGCCCGGCGAGCGCGACCATGTTGATCTTGACCGCGAGACCCGCGTTCCGCGCCGCGTCGATCCCGCGCAGCGCGACCGCGAGGTCGCCGACGCGGGTGATGTGGCGGAAGGCCTCCGGATCGAGCGTGTCGAGGCTGACGTTGATTCGCCGCACCCCCGCCGCTGCCAGCATCGGTGCGTGCTCGGCAAGCCGCATCGCGTTGGTGGTCAGCGTCAGTTCGTCGAGCCCATGCCCGATCAGCGCACCGAGCCGCGACGCCAGTATGTCGATTCCGCGTCGCACCAGCGGTTCGCCGCCGGTCAGGCGGATGCGGCGGATGCCGCGCGCGACAAAGCGCGCCGCGAGATCGCCCATCTCCTCGATGCTCAGCACCGCCAACCGCGGCAGGAAGGTCATGTCCTCGGCCATGCAATAGCGGCAGCGCAGGTCGCAGCGGTCGGTGACCGACAGGCGCAGATACTCGATCCGGCGGCCCAGACCATCGGTCAAACGCGCGTCGGTGAGCGGGGCAGGTGGAGGCGAAAGCGTGGCCATCGGTGCGATTGTGATGCAAAAGGGAAGGGCTTGGCAAGAAAAGCCTGATAAGGGGGCGCGATGAATCGCGTACCCGACTCCGTGTCCGGCTGTGTCCGGATGCTCGAAGACCTGCATATCCGACACGAAACCGACGCCGGCGTCATGCTGGTGCAGGTCGACCAGATGGCGCGCATCAACAACAGCGCCGGAACCGCGGCGGGCGACGCCGTGCTCGACGAGATCGGGCGGCGGCTCGAAAATTTTGCGGGCGACGAGTTCGGGCATGGGAGTTGCGTCGAACGGCTCGACGGGCCGCGCTTTCTGATCGTGCCCGCGGTGCCGCTGTCGCTCGGCGCCCTGCGCGCGCAGGAACGGGCGCTGCACGTCGCGCTTGCCGAGCCGATGGTCGGCGATCCCAAAGGACGCCTCGCGATCCGAATCGCCGCCGCATTGATCGTGCGCGACGAACCGATCGTCGATCAGCTCCGCACCGCCGGCGACCAGCTTGCGCGTCCGGCCTCGGCGCGCGACGGCGCCATGGTGAGTTCGGCGCTGTCGCACGACGAGGTCGTGATCCACTATCAACCGCAATATGACGTCGCGAGCGGCGCGATGATCGGGGTCGAGGCGCTGCTTCGCTGGCAGCATCCCGAGCTGGGATTGCTCGGCGCCGGGCCGCTCGTCACCGCGGCGCGCGCGGCGCGGCTCGAACGCGAACTGACCGAGCATGCGCACCGCGTCGCGCTCGCCGAGATCGCGGGCTGGCCGCGCGCGCTCGCAAAACTGCGCGTGTCGCTCAACATCACCGCCGCCGACCTCAGCGATCCCGAATTCGCCGATCGCTTCGCGGCGATGGCGAAGCAGGCGGGGGTCGATCCCGACCGGCTGACCCTCGAACTCACCGAGCAGGCGATGCTCAGCGAACCGGCGAACGCGGCGGCGCAGCTTGCGCAGATCCGCGCGCTGGGCTCGGCGATCGCGATCGACGATTTCGGCACCGGCTATTCCAGCCTGTCGCTGCTCGCGCGGCTGCCGATCGACTATCTCAAGATCGACAGCGGCTTCACCCGCAGCCTCGACGGCAGCGACCGCGACCGTATCGTCGTGCGCGCGATCGTCGATCTCGCGCGCGCGCTCGGCTTGCTGGTGGTGGCCGAGGGGATCGAGAATGAGGCGCAGCTTGAACGGCTGAAGGAACTCGGGGTCGCGACCTGGCAGGGGTTCCTGAAATCGGGGCCGGTGCCGGGGGAGGAATTGGTCGGGTTGATGGAATAGCCATCGTCATTGCGAGCGAAGCGAAGCAATCCAGAGCAGGCGTAAACCGCCCTGGATTGCTTCGCTTCG
>NZ_JAOZVW010000166.1 GCF_025869345.1 Sphingopyxis sp. | reverse complement strand
ACCGGAAGCCGACCTATCCTTCATCGTCATCCCGGACTTGATCCGGGATCCATTCACTCAGCGCCGGATGAGTGGATCCCGGATCAAGTCCGGGATGACGATGAAGAATAGGTCCGCCTTCAACCCGCCTGCCGTCCTTCGCACCGCCACATCTCCCATCGCCGATCTTCGTTCGTCGACGGGGGAGGGGCGTCCGTCGAATGGATCGGAAACTTAATGATCCGTTCAGGCGTCACCCACCAAATGGCGAACATTCCCATTCGGTGGGAAATGATTCGAGGTTCAGGGCAGGTGACCGGCATCGGCCGGCACGGGAAAAGCCCGGAAATTCGGGGGCTGCACAAATTGGCACGGCCTTTGCGATGCACTCGGCATCGGCACGGGGCGATGCCCGCAGCCAAAGGGAAAGACAGAATAATGGAAAACGAAACCACCAATCTCTTCCGCCGCCGCGACACCTTCTTCGGTATCTGCGAGGCCGTGGGTCAGGATTTCGGCTTCAACCCGCTGTGGCTTCGCCTCGCCTTCATCGCGCCGCTTTTCTTCCTGCCGGTGCAGACCTTCATGGCCTATTTCGCGCTCGGCGTCGTCGTGCTGCTGTCGCGGGTCCTGTTCCCGCACAAGGCGGCCGCTGCCGCTGCGCGGCCGCTGCCGGCCATCGCGGACGAAACCGCGCCCGCGACCGGCGAACTCGCCCTCGCGGCCTGACAAGCGGCGGGCCGGGCTTCTCCCCTCCCCCCGCGCGCCCATTGACCGACTGGCGCTCCCCGGCGCCTTCACCGGACCGGCAAGCTTCCCCGGGCTTGCCGGTCCTTCTGTCTTCGCTTCCGGCCGGCCCGTCTCTATCCGGCACAGCAATGCGACGAATCGAAGGCTGCTCATAAACGAGGCGTTTACGACGTTGCCTTAAGAATGGACGCTCGACATCCACGCGATGGGGGGACCAGCCCACGCAACAGGCAAGGATCTAGCGTTGAGTTCTTCAACCCAGCCCCAATCGGCCCGGCCTGCGTCGCAACCGCGCGGCGTTGCCGAACTGCTCGATAATCTGGTCGCCAGCGACGGTACGGGCGCGCATCCGCACGTCCGATCGGGGGCGCTGTCGAGCGGGCCGGAGGCGATGCGCAATCTGGCCGACGCCGTCCATTTCCTCTGCCTGCTCCACGGCCGCTATCCCGGCGTCGTCGACAGCGCGGCGCGCAAGGCGGTCGATCCCGCATCGCGCAAATGGATGGAGGAAGCGGCGCAGGCCTTTGCGCAGGAGCGCGCCTTCCTGTCGAAGATCGCCGCCGCGGTCGGCCCGGTGCCGAGCACGCAAGGCCAGGCGCAATGCGAAGCCGCCGTCGCGGCGCAGCGCCGCGCGCTCGACATGCTCGCCGAATCGGACCGCCAGGGCTGCGCGATGGGCGCCGCGATCGCGCTGACGCTCGACTGGCGCACGATCCGCGTGCTGCTCGACATCAGCGCGCAGCGGCTCGAACTCGCGGCGCCGCGCTGCACGCTGCCCGACCTGCGCGACACCGCGCGCGTCGCGGCGCAGATCGCCGACGGCCCCGCGGTCGAACGCGCGATCGTCTTTGGCGCCCAGCAACTGATCGCGCAGCACAGCGGCCTGTGGGACCTCCTCGCCGCCCGCGCCGCCAGCCGATCGCATCCCTGACGCCGCCTTCGCAGGGGGCGACGTGCATGCTTGCGCCCCTTCCCCGCCATCGCTATGCCAAATCCAATTGACGTTCACGTTAAGGGAAAGGCAGCGCACCGATGCGTTTCGAAGGAACCAGCGCCTATATCGCGACCGACGACCTGAAGGTCGCGGTCAATGCCGCGACGATGCTTCGCCGGCCGCTGCTCGTGAAGGGCGAACCGGGCACCGGCAAGACCGTGCTGGCCGAAGAGATCGCGAAGGCGTTCGACGCGCCGCTGATCACCTGGAACATCAAGTCGACGACCAAGGCGCAGCAGGGCCTGTATGAATATGACGCGGTCGCGCGCCTGCGCGACGGCCAGCTCGGCGAGGAACGCGTCCACGACATCCGCAATTACATCAAGAAGGGCAAGCTGTGGGAGGCGTTCACCAGCCCCAGGCTCCCCGTCCTGCTGATCGACGAGATCGACAAGGCCGACATCGAATTCCCGAACGACCTGCTTCAGGAACTCGATCGCATGGCGTTTCACGTTTATGAGACCGACGAGACGATCAGCGCGAAGGAGCGCCCGATCGTCGTCATCACCTCGAACAACGAAAAGGAACTGCCCGACGCCTTCCTGCGCCGCTGTTTCTTCCACTACATCAAATTCCCCGACCGCGACACGATGGCCGACATCGTCGAGGTTCATTTCCCCGGCATCCAGAAGACGCTGGTCAGCCGCGCGATGGACATCTTCTATGAGGTGCGCGACGTGCCGGGGCTCAAGAAGAAGCCGTCGACCAGCGAACTGATCGACTGGCTGAAGCTGCTGCTCGCCGAGGACATGCCGCTGGAGGTGCTCCAGAACCGCGACGTCGGCAAGGCAATCCCGCCACTCCACGGCGCGCTGCTCAAGAACGAGCAGGATGTGATGCTGTTCGAAAAGCTCGCCTTCATGGCGCGGCGTCAGGGCGCCTGAGCCTAATCCGGTAAATTTGATCGTGTGTCCCCGCGAAGGCGGGGACCCATCACCGGTCGGCACCATCTTGCTCCTACAGAAGATGGACCCCCGCCTTCGCGGGGGAGCACGACCATTATCTGCGCGCCCTAAAGCTGATACGCCACCTCGACGTCGCCCCAGCGCCGTCCGCCGATCACCGCGGGCATATAGACGTTGCGCACGGTCAGGTAATTGATCCCGTCGCCCTCCTGCCGATAGACGGTCATGAAGAAGGGCGCGCTGCTGCGCTTCGCCGCCATGTCGGTCTCGTCGAGCAGGATGCGGCCGTTGCGGCAATGCGCGGTGTCATGTTCCAGGTCGCCGGTCGGCGTGCGCGAGCAATCGGTGATGTGCGTCGGCAGGAAACCGTTCATGTCGCCCGCCGACGACATCTTGATCTCGGGATGCTCGGCGACGATCTGATCGAACAGCGGGCGCCAGTTGGCATCGGCCCAATCGCACAGGCTGGTGCGGAAGCGTTCGGGGTTCGACCCCGGCACGCGGACATAGCCGGTGTCGAACAGTTGCTCCATCGTCAGCTTGCCGTCGGCGATCGCATCCTCCGCCAGCGTCACGAAGCGGTCGCGCACGCGCGCCGCCAGTTCGACGATCGCCGAGTCCGCGGGGCTCACACCGGCCGAAATCACTGCGTTGAACATGCGGCTCGACACATGTTCCATCGTCAGGATCGACGTGCGCGTGCCGTCGAGGATCGCGCTGTTGTCGCGCACCGATCCGACCACGCGGTCCATCGCCTCGCGCACCCTGGCGCCGTTGGCGTGGACCATCGCGCTCGACTGCGCGATGCGATCGCTCTGCCCGTCGAGCAGCGCGACGAGGTGCGTCGCATCGTGCAGCGCGTCGGTGATCGTTTCGAACTGCGCCTCGGCGCGGCTCGACTGCTCGACCCCCGACTGGATTTCGGTGACGAGCCCGCTCGCTTCGGCGGCCAGGCTGCCGATCGAGCGGCGGATCTCGTCGGTCGCGCCGCGCGTATTCTGCGCCAGCTTCTTCACTTCCGACGCGACGACCGCGAAGGTGCGGCCGGCATCGCCCGCGCGCTCGGCCTCGATCGCGGCGTTGAGCGCGAGCATGTTGGTGGTCTTGGCGATCTGCTCGATCGACTGACTGACCTGCTGCACCTGCTCCATCACCGCGGCGAAATTGGTGACATGCGTGCCGAGCCGCGCGACGAGATCGATGACCGAGCGAAATTCGCTGACCGCCAGATTGACGCGCTCCGCCCCCGCGTCGAGTTGTTCGCACGCCCGCGCCGACAGCAGCTTGGCTTCGTCGGTCGAATCGGCGATCTGGCGCTGGTCGGCCTCAAGCCCGACGACATATTCCTCGAGCCGCCCGAGTTCGGCAATCTGGCGTTCCATCTGATCAGTCGCGCGCTTGATCCGCCCCGCGGCGTCGCTGCACCCGACGGCCAGCTCGCCGCAATCGCTGGCGACCGACTGGTCGAGCATCTGCGCCGCCGGATTGATCGGATCATATTTCATTGCGCTACCCACGTCTCTGAAGGATCGCAAAGCTATGCCCAACATTGGTTAATGGGGCGTCAATGGGTGCGTGGCCGAGATGCCGGTTTGGACGTGGTCAGCGGGGTTCCCCCCTTCGTCATTCCCGCGAAAGCGGGAACCCAGAGTGGGGTCAGCCGACGCACGCTCTTGGTTCCCGCTTTCGCGGGAATGACGATCAAGGATAGGTCCGTTTCCGGCCGGAAGAAATGTTCAACGCCGCTTCGGGCGTGATCGTCAGTTCTGGCCGGTCGCCCCGACCGTCGCCACCGGCTTGGGCGCGATCGCCTCCGCCGCGACGACGCGCGTCGTGTCGCCGTTCGCGATCGCCTTTTCGAGCGCCGCGACCTGCGGGCATTTATCCTTGCACAGCCGCTGCGCCTCGGCGAGCTTTTCGCGTGCCAGTTCAAGGGCGCCCTTGTCGGCGAGCGCTTCGCCCTGGCCGGTCAGCGCGGTGAGGTCATTGGGTTCGAGCAGCAGCGCCTCGCGATAGAGGGCAATCGCCTTGCCCGGCAGGCCCTGCGCCCGCGCGACCTGCGCCATCGCGATGACCGCCGAACGGTTGCGCGGGTCGGCGGCGAGCGCCGATTCATAATAATCGACCGCGCCATTCAGATTGCCCGCGCTCTGCGCCGCCTCGCCCTGCTTTTGCAAGGCGACCGAGGTCGGCGATATGTCGCTGTCGGCGCGCTGCGCATCGGAGGCGACCGGCATACTGGCGAGGATGAAGCCCGCACCCAGGGCCAGAAAACTGACGCGCATCGCATTCTCCCATGTCTTCATGCGGGGCGATGCTAACATGGCGCCGTCAGCCGTGCGAGAAAAAACCCGTCGCAGCCGTCGCGCGCGGGAGTCAGCAGAAATCCGCCGCCCGCCGCACGGCCAACGCCTTGGGGCAGGCAGGATTCGTCGGCCGTCCAGCCGGAATGCCGGTTCAGAAATTCGTCCACCTGAGCCCGCCCCTCGCGCGCGATGATCGAGCAAACGGCATAGAGGAGTTTGCCGCCCGGCGCCACCAGATCGGCGCCGATGTCGATCAGCTTCGCCTGATCGGCGAGATGGCGGTCGAGCCGCGCGGGCGTCAGGCGCCAGCGCAGTTCGGGGCTGCGCCGCCACGTCCCGCTTCCCGAACAGGGCGCATCGACGAATACGCGGTCCGCCCGGCCCCGCCAGTCGGCCAGCATCGCGCGCTCCTGCCCCGGATTGAGCAGCCGCGTTTCGATCCGCGTCGCGCCCGCGCGTTCGGCGCGCGGCGGGAGTTGCTGGAGGCGCGCGCGATTGGTGTCGCAGGCCAGGATATCGGCGTCATTGGCGGTGCATGACGCGATCGCGAGCGTCTTGCCGCCGCCGCCCGCGCAGAGATCGACGATCGCCTGCCCCGGCGCGGCGTCCAGCGCCGCGGACGCATATTGGCTCGCGGCGTCCTGCACCTCGAAAAGGCCATCGGCATAGGCGGGATGCTGGACCGCCGCGGTCTCGGGCGGCAGGCGCCAGCCATCGGGCGCACCGGCGATCGCCTCGCCGTCGGGAAACAGCGCCGCAAGCGCGTCGCGGCCGGCCCTGATGCGGTTGGCGCGCAGGTCGAGCGGGGCGCGGGCGAGCATCGCTTCGCCTTCGTCCGCATCCACCAGCGGATCGAACAGATCGACCAGCGCCTCTGCGGCAAGGCCGGTCTCGGCGCGCGCTTCGCCGGGCGCGATCGGAGCGGGGCCATAAGACGAGCCATCGAACAGCCCGATCAGCGCGGGATCGGCATCGGCGAGCGCCAGCATCGCCGCACGTCCCGACGCGGGCGCCGAGCGCACCGCGCGGATCGCGTCATAGACATGGCCGCGGATCGCGCGCCGGTCCTTCGACCCCGCATAGCGGCGCGCGCGCATCGCCTCGGCAAAGATCGCATCGGCGGGCGCCCCGCCCTCGCGCGCCGCGGCGGCGATGGCGTCGAGGATTTCGATCGCGGTCTGAAGGCGGGCGGCGGGGGTCATAAATCTATATCAAGCCGTCATTGCGAGGAGCGAAGCGATGAAGCAATCCAGAGCGGTTTACGCCACTCTGGATTGCTTCGCTGCGCTCGCAATGACGAAGCATGGGAATCACCCCACCGGATAATTCGGCGCCTCGCGGGTGATCGCGACATCGTGGACATGGCTTTCGCGCAGCCCCGCATTGGTGATGCGGACAAATTTCGCGCGCTCGCGCAGATCCTTGAGGGTGCGGCTGCCGGTATAGCCCATTGCCGCCTTCACGCCGCCGACGAGCTGGTGGATCACGTCCTTCGCGGCGCCCTTGAACGGCACCTGGCCCTCGATCCCCTCGGGAACCAGCTTCATCTGGTCCTTGATGTCCTGCTGGAAATAGCGGTCGGCGGAGCCGCGCGCCATCGCGCCGACGCTGCCCATGCCGCGATAGCTTTTGTAGGTGCGGCCCTGGAACAGGAAGGTTTCGCCCGGCGCCTCGGCGGTGCCCGCGAGCAGCGAGCCGACCATCACGCTCGATGCGCCCGCCGCCAGCGCCTTGGCGATGTCGCCCGAGGTGCGCAGGCCGCCGTCGGCGATCACCGGCACGCCCAGCTTCTCCGCCGCCTCGACGCTGTCGAGGATCGCGGTCAGCTGCGGCACGCCGACGCCCGCGACGACGCGCGTGGTGCAGATCGATCCCGGGCCGATGCCCACCTTCACCCCGTCGGCGCCGCAGCCGATCAAGGCTTTGGTCGCCTCTCCCGTGGCGACGTTGCCCGCCAGCACCTGAACCCGGTTTGAGAGCTTCTTGATCTTCTCGACCGTCGCGCCGACGCCCTTGCTGTGGCCGTGCGCGGTATCGACGACGATCAGATCGCATTCGGCATCGAGCAAGGCCTCGGCGCGCTCGATGCCGCTGTCGCCGGTGTTGGTCGCCGCGGCGACGCGCAGGCGGCCGTTCTCGTCCTTGGTCGCGTCGGGGAAGTTGACCGCCTTCTCCATGTCCTTGACGGTGATCAGGCCGATGCAGCGATAATCATCGTCGACGACGAGCAGCTTTTCGATGCGGCGCTGGTGGAGCAGCTTGCGCGCCTCGTCCTGCCCGACGCCGGGCCGAACGGTCGCGAGATTCTCGGCGGTCATCAGCTCGCGCACGGGCTGGCCGGGATTGTCGGCGAAACGCACGTCGCGGTGAGTCAGAATGCCGACGAGCTTGCCGCCGGTTTCGACGACCGGAATGCCCGAAATCTTGTGCTGCGCCATCAGCGCGGTCGCATAGGAAAGCGGCGCGTCGGGGGTGATGGTGATCGGATTGACGATCATCCCGCTCTCGAAGCGCTTGACCTGCCGCACCGCCGCCGCCTGCTCCTCGATGGTAAGGTTGCGGTGGAGGACGCCGATGCCGCCGATCTGCGCCATCAAGATCGCCATGTCGGCCTCGGTAACCGTATCCATCGCCGACGACAGGATCGGGATGTTGAGATTGATCTCGCTGGTAAGCTGCGTCGACAGATTAGCGTCGGACGGAAGGATATCCGACGCGCCGGGCACCAGCAGCACGTCGTCGAAGGTCAGGCCGGTAAAGATTTCCATGGGTGCCACTTTCTGATGCGGGCGGCGCCTGCCCGTGGGTTTCGGGCGGCACACGCGACTCGTTTGGTGGCGGCCCATGTAACCAGTCGGAGCCAAGCGCGCCAGTGGGGGAAGCACGATTAT
This sequence comes from Sphingopyxis sp., assembly GCF_025869345.1. GTDB lineage: Bacteria > Pseudomonadota > Alphaproteobacteria > Sphingomonadales > Sphingomonadaceae > Sphingopyxis. Next base: position 13,186 of record NZ_JAOZVW010000166.1, on the reverse strand, counting down.
TTCATGGAGCGGGCTGGTTCGCGAGCGACGGGTTGCGAGCGATTGCGGCCGTTGGCGGAGCTTGCTCTCTCCCCTTCAGGGGAGAGATACGAAGGCTTGCCGGTTTACCGGCTAGCCGGAGTTGAGAGGGGAATGGGCGCCTCCCCCTCTCCCAACCCTCTCCCCTGAAGGGGAGAGGGCTTTATCGCCGCTTCCCACCCCAAAACCGCCATCGGGATTTTCACACCCCCAAAATCGAAAAAGCCTACCGCCCCCGATTGCGTCTCATCCCCGGCGCAGCTACGCGCTTGATCTGTGAGCGCGACACAGACCCCTTCCCCGCCTTCTTCCCTCGCTCCCTTCCGCTATCCCGCCTTCCGCGCGATCTGGATCGCCAACCTCGCCTCGAACATGGGATCGATGATCCAGTCGGTCGGCGCCGCCTGGCTGATGACCGAACTTACCGCCTCGCATCAGCTTATCGCGCTGGTGCAGGCGGGCGCGACGATCCCGATCCTGCTGCTCGGCGTCTTCGCCGGGGCCATCGCCGACAATTTCGACCGTCGCCGCGTCATGCTCGCGGCGCAGAGCGGGATGCTGATCGTCTCGGCCGCGCTGACGGTGACGACGTGGATCGGCGCGATCTCGCCCCTGCTGCTGCTCTTCTTCACCCTCGCGGTCGGCTGCGGAACCGCGCTCAACGGCCCAGCTTGGCAGGCGTCGGTGCGGCTGCAGGTCGGCCCGAAGGATCTGCCGCAGGCGATCGCGCTCAACAGCATCGCCTTCAATCTCGCGCGCAGCGTCGGCCCCGCGCTCGGCGGACTGCTCATCTCGCTCACCGGCCCCGCCCCCGCCTTTGCGATCAATTCGGTCAGCTACCTCGCGCTGATCGTCGTGCTGCTGCGCTGGCATCCCGAAGTTGCGCCGCCGCAGCGCTCGCCGATGCTCGCGGCGATTGCGACCGGCATCCGCTTCTGCGTCCAATCGAACCCGGTGCGGCGCATCCTGACCCGCGGTTTCGCCTTCGGCATCGCGGCGATCAGTTTCCAGGCCTTGCTCCCTGCGCTCGTCCGCGACCGCCTGCACGGGACCGAGACAATTTACGGCCTCTGCCTCGCCGCCTTCGGCGCCGGGTCGATCGTCGCCGCATTGCAGGTCGGTTATCTGCGCCGCCGCTGGGGCAGCGACCGGATCGTCAGCACATCGGCGCTGGTCTTCGCCGCGGCGCTCGTGCCGATGGCGCTCGTCCCGTCGCTCCCGGCGGTGATGGCGTCGACCTTCGTCGCGGGGCTCGCCTGGGTGTCGACGCTCACCACGCTCAACGTCGCGATGCAGCTTCGCTCGCCCGAGGCGATCCTCGGCCGCTGCCTGTCGATCTATCAGGCGGTGACCTTTGGCGCGATGGCGCTCGGCGCCTGGCTGTTCGGCCTGCTCGCCGACCTCTGGTCGCTGTCCAGCGCGCTGCTGGCGTCGAGCGGCTGGCTGGTGCTGACCGCGCTGATCCTGCCGTTTCTGGCGGCGATGCCGGGCCGCGACGAAGGCCGCGTCGACCGCTGAGCAAATTTTGCGCCGGCACTTAAAACCGGGCCACGCACGCCCGTTAAATGGCGCATGACCACTCACGCAACATCATCGACCGAGCCGGTAGGGCGGCTCCTGGGCTGGCTGGGGCTCCGCGCGCGAAGCGGGACCTATGAAGAAGGGAGCGAAGCCCCGCCCGGGTCGCGCAACCTTGTCCGCGAGGCGCGCGAGCAATTGCTCGGCGCGATGACGTCCTTCCTTCTGAGCCACGATCTCGACATTTCGCCTGCCAACCTGCTGATCGCGCACAGCGCCTTTTCGGGAATCAACCCGCGGCTCGCACGCCAGATCGCCGCGCGCTCGCAGACGCACGAGGGCGTCACCCAGCAATGGCTCGACGAACTGATGGAGCAGGAGCCCGTCGTCGCCGATCGCGCCGACCTCGACCGCATGGTCGCCCGGCTCGAATCGAACCTCGAAACCTTCCACACCAGCACCAGGGCGGCGCGCAGCGCGACTCGCGAATATGGATCGAAGCTGGAGGCGCATGTCAGCGACCTCGAACAGGTGCAAAAGACCGGCGAGCTTGTCTCGCACCTCGCCGATATCGCCAAGGTGATGCTCGAACGCACGCGGCACGCCGAGGACGAGATGCGCAAGAGCGAGGACGAGACCAAGGCGCTGCGCCGCAGCCTCGCCCGCGCCAAGCGCGATGCCGAGATCGACTATCTGACCGGCCTGCCCAACCGCCGCGCCTTTGAAGTACTGCTCGAACGCCATCACGAAGAAGCGCGCAGCGCGTGCGAGCCGCTGTCGGTCGCCTTCTGCGACATCGACGAGTTCAAGAAGGTCAACGACCTCCACGGGCATGAGGCGGGCGACCGCGTCATCAAGCTGATCGCCGACACGCTCGCGCGTATCTCCAACGATCATTGCCATGTCGCGCGCCACGGCGGCGAGGAATTCGTCATGCTGTTCCGCGGCCTGCCGCCGAGCGAGGCGGCGAAGCGGCTCGACGAAGCCCGCGAGGGCCTGTCCGAACGGCGGCTGATCAACCGCAAGACCGACCAGCCTTTCGGGCAGATCACCTTCTCGGGCGGGGTGGCCGACGTCTTCGGCTATGCCGAGGTGCGCGCGGCGCTGAAAGCCGCCGACGAAGCGCTCTACCGCGCCAAGGAAGGCGGGCGGAACCGGATCGAACTGGCGGTGCCGGAGGAATAGACGGCACCCAAAAACGGCGTGTTCCCCCGCGAAGGCGAGGGAACACGCTATTCTTTCTACGTCGCCCCTATCGGCTCCACCGCGCGAAGATCGCGGTCGGCAGCAGCAGCCCCCGCGCCTCTTCGCGCACCGCGAGTTCGCCGCATTCGACCTTGCCCGGCAGGTCGGCGAAAAGCTGCGCAAGCAGTTCGCCGATCGCCAGCGCAGACATGCGCACGGCATAGACGGTCAGGAACAGCGCCCGGCTGTCGGCGTCGAGCAATTGCCGGCAATCGGCGAGCAAAGGCGCGAGCCCCTCTTCGAGCTGCCACCGCTCGCCCCCCGGCCCGCGCCCGAATTTCGGCGGGTCGAGCAGGATCGCATCGTAGCGCCGCTCGCGCCGCACCTCGCGCGCGGTGAATTTCCCCGCATCGTCGACGATCCAGCGGATCGGCTTGTCGCCCATCCCTGCGAGCGCGGCATTCTCGCGTGCCTGCGCGACCGATTTCTTCGAGGCATCGACATGCGTCACCGCCGCGCCCGCCGCGGCGAGCGCCTGGCTGCCGACGCCGGTGTAACCGAAGAGGTTGAGGAAGGCGGGATCGGGCTTGCCCGCGATCTCGCCGCGCAGCCAGTCCCACACCGGCGCCATGTCGGGAAAGAAGCCCAGATGGCGGAACGGCGTGCAGCTCGCGGTGAAGCGCGTCTCGCGCCAGCCGAGCGGCCAGCCCTCGGCGGGGACGGGCTTGCTGAAATACCAGCGGCCGCCGCCATCCTCGTCCGAGGCGGGAATGAACTCGCCGTCAGCCTGTTCCCATTCGCTCGCCGGAAGCGCGGGCGCCCACATCGCCTGCGGCTCGGGACGGATGAAGCGGTAGGGGCCATAGCGTTCGAGCTTGCGTCCGCCGCCGCTGTCGACCAGCCCGTAATCGTCCCACGCCTCGCCGGCGAGCGTGACGAGAGGCTGCAAATCAGCCACGCGCCGCCTCGGCCAGGATATGCGCCTTCACCGCGTCATAATCGCCCGGCAGCGTCACATAGCGCTCCTCGCGCTCGAACAGATTGCCGAGCCGCGCGGGGAGCGGCGGGCGCACGCCGGTCGCACGCTCGACGGCGTCGCGGAACTTCGCGGGATGTGCGGTCGCAAGAGTGACGACGGGAATATCGGCGTCGATCTCCAGCGTGCGCGCGGCGGCGAGACCGACCGCGCTGTGCGGGTCGATGATCTGCCCGCCATGTTCCTGCGCCCAGCGCAGCGCGAGCGTCATCGCATCGCCGTCGATCCGCGCGCTCGTGAACAGGTCGCGCGCGCCGCGCAGCATGTCCTCGGGGATCGTCATCGCACGGTTGGCGTCGAACTCGCCCATCATCCCCGTGATCGCCGCGCCGTCGCGGCCCGACAGGTCGAACAGCAGCCGCTCGAAATTGCTGCTGACCTGAATATCCATGCTGGGGGTGGCGGTCGCGGTGACATTGCCCGCGCTATAGTCGCCCGACGACAGCGCGCGGTGGAGGATGTCGTTGACGTTGGTCGCGACCACCAGCTTTGCCACGGGCAGTCCCATGCGCGCCGCGACATAGCCCGCGAAGACGTCGCCGAAATTGCCCGTCGGCACGCTGAACGCGACCGGGCGATCGGGAGCGCCGAGACGGACGGCGGCATAGAAATAATAGACGACCTGCGCCATCAGCCGCGCCCAGTTGATGCTGTTCACCGCCGACAGGGTCAGTTGGCCGCGCGCCTCGGCATCGCCGAACAACCGCTTCACCATCGCCTGCGCGTCGTCGAAGCTGCCGTCGATCGCGATATTATGAACGTTGGGAGCGAGCACCGTCGTCATCTGGCGGCGCTGGACGTCGCTGACCCGGCCTTCGGGATGGAGCATGAAGATGCGGATATGCTCGCGCCCCGCGACCGCCTCGATCGCCGCCGAGCCGGTGTCGCCCGAAGTTGCGCCGACGATGGTGAGGTCGGTCTCGCCGCCCGCAAGGAATTTTTCGAAAAGCTGGCCGAGCAGTTGCAGCGCGACGTCCTTGAACGCCAGCGTCGGGCCGTGGAACAGTTCGAGCAGCCAGTGGCGATGGTCGAGCTGCACCAGCGGCGTCACGGCATCGTGGCTGAATCGGCCATAGGCGGCCTTGCACAGCCCGCGCAGTTCCTCTTCGCTCAATATGCCCGCGACGAAGGGCGCCATCACCCGCACCGCGGTTTCGACATAGTCCAGCCCGGCGAGCGCGCGAATCTCGTCCGCCGACATCCGCGGCCATTCGGCCGGAACATAAAGCCCGCCGTCGCCGGCAAGCCCGGCAAGCGTGGCGGCGCGGAAGTCGAGGGTCGGCGCGGAGCCGCGGGTGCTGATATAGTCCATCACGGGAATGCGCCCTAACGGCGCGCCGTCACCGCTGCAAGCGGCGGCGCACCGCGAGGGCGTAGATAATCAGCGCGATCGCGGCGAAGAAGAACCATTGGACGGCATAAGCGAGGTGATTGTTCGGCACATCGGCGCCCGACGGCACCTCGCTGGCGCGCAGCCCCGGAACCGGCGCATCGGCGACCAGCATCGCGCGCGCCGGCACCGCCTTCCCCGTCAGCCGCTGGATCAGCGTCGGCTGTTCGGGGCCGGGAACGATCGTCCCCTGCACCGTTCCGCCCTTCCAGTCGGGCGGCGTGAAATCGTCGGCGATCCCGACGTCGATCAGCACGCCCGGCCCCTCGGCACCGGTGCGGCAGTCGGCGATCATGCGGATGCCCGCTTGCCCCTTGCGGTCGGTGCCGCCGCGCGGGTCCCATTTGACCACTTCGAGGCACACGGTGCTGCTCTTGCGGAACAGAAAGGCGTCGGAGACCGGCGGCAGCTTGGGATAGGTCACGAGCGACGACATCGACCGGTTGCGCTCGTAAAGCGCGATCAGCGCTTCCTTCTCGCCCTTGCGCTGGAGCTGCCAGACGCCGAGCGCGACCATCGCGGCGGCGGCGGCGAGGACGAGGATGGTCGGGATCACCGGCCAGCAGCGCGGCGCGTCAGGGCTTTCCGTCATCGCTGAGTTTTCCTTCGGCGGCCTGCCGCTGATGCTCGCTGGCAAGCAGCGCCGCCTTGCCGACGCGCAGGCCGTAGATCACCGCAACGATCGTCAGCGGCACCCACAATATCACATGCACCCAGATCGGCGGCCGCACCGCGGCGTCGAGCAGCAACGCCAGCACGATCAGCAGCGCGCCGACGATCAGGGTCAGGAAGGCCGCGGGGCCGTCGCCGACATTGTAGCGGCTATAATCGAGCCCGCACGACGGGCAGCGCTCGCGAAAGCGGGCCGCGCCCTCGAACAGCCCCGGCGCCCCGCATTCGGGGCAGGTCGCAAAAAGGGCAGCGCGCCAGACCGGCGGCTGCCCCTTTGCTGCTGGCTTGTCGTCCGGCAACTTAGTGCGCGGCGACCGGCGCGCCCCAGCCGCCCCAGACATAGACGATGATGAAGAGGAACAGCCACACCACGTCGACGAAGTGCCAGTACCAGGCGGCCGCCTCGAAACCGAAATGCTGCTGCGGGGTGAAGTGGCCCTTGTAGGTGCGGACGAGGCAGACGATCAGGAAGATCGTGCCGACGAGCACGTGGAAACCGTGGAAGCCGGTCGCCATGAAGAAGGCCGAGGTATAGTTGATCGTGCCGAAGGGGAACGGCGCCTCGGCATATTCATAAGCCTGGATGCAGCTGAAGGTCACGCCGAGGATGATCGTCAGCCACAGCCCCTTCTTGAGCCCCTCGCGGTCGCCATGGATCAGCGAGTGATGCGCCCAGGTGATCGTCGTGCCCGAGCAGAGCAGGATCAGCGTGTTGAGCAAAGGCAGCGAGAAGGCGTCGATGACATGGATGCCCTTCGGCGGCCAGACGGTGATCGCGGAGGCGCCGTCCTGCCCGAACAGCGAGGTCACCGCGCCGTCGACGATCTCGACCGGCACCGGGAAGAGCGAGAAGTCGAACCACGCCCAGAACCAGCCGACGAAGAACATCACTTCGGACGCGATGAACAGGATCATGCCGTAGCGCATGTGAAGCTGGACGACCGGGGTATGGTCGCCCGCGTGCGCCTCCTCGATAACCTTGCCCCACCAACTGAAGAAGGTCGCGATCACGCCCAGAACCCCAAGGCCGAACACCGCCTTGCCCGCCGTGGCGCCGAAATAATCGGCGTGCATCCACATCACCCCGCCGAAGAACATGACGAGCGCCGCGATCGAGCCGATCATCGGCCAGACGCTGGGGTTTACGAGGTGATAGTCATGATGTTTGGCACCAGCCATGTCGCAGTTCCCGTTTTTTGCCCCAGCCCGGTGATTCCCCATCACCCGCCGGTCCTGGATTAAGACTCTTCGATCGCGGCCTTAGCTCGCCTTTTTGTCCCCGTCTACAGGGTGGAAGGTGTAGCTGAGGGTGATCTCTTCGATGTCGCGCGCGTCGGGGTCGTCCTTGATCTTGGGATCGACGAAGAACAGCACGGGCATCCGAATCTGCTCCCCCGCCTTCAGCGTCTGCTGGGTGAAGCAGAAGCACTGGATCTTGGTGAAATATTTGCCCGCGGCATCGGGGGTGACGTTGAAGCTCGCGGTGCCCGTCACATCGTGCGGCGATTCATTCTGGGCGATGAAGATCGCCATGTCGCGCGCGCCGATGCTGACCGTGTCGGTCGGATGCTCGGGATAGAATTTCCACGGCAGTCCCGGCGCGACATTGGAGTCGAAGCGCACCGAGATGGTGTCGCTGAGGACCTTGGGCGTTTCGGCGGCCGCGACGGGATCATAGCGCTGCGTCGTGCCGCCGAAGCCGGTGACGCGGCAGAAGAGATTGTAAAGCGGCACCGCCGCGAAACCGAGCCCGACCATCGCCACCGCGAGCAGCGCGGCGAGCGAAGCGGTCTTCGCGTTCTTCGACATCGCGGTCATGAATGCGGCACCATCCGCGCCATGGTGATGAAGAAGAACAGCAGCGCGAGCGCCCCCAATATCCAGCCCATCAGGTTCGCCCGGCTGCGCTGGCGGCGGCGATATTCGGCCTCGTCAAAGGGCTTTTGCGGATTTTCGTCGGTCATAGCGGCCACCAATGATCGGCGACGACCGCGCCGAACAGGATGAAGAGATAGGCGATCGAGTAAGCGAAGAGCCGCTTTTCGGGCTGCATCCGGTCGTCCTCGCCCGTCCGGCGCGTGCCGACCTGGATCGAGAGCAGCACGAACAGCGCCGACAGCAGCACGGCGGTCCAGCCATAGAGCGCGCCGGTGTAGCCGAGCGGCCACGGCGCGATCGCCGCCGCCGCCATGATCAGCGCATAGAAGAGAATCTGGCGCCGGGTCGAGCTTTCGCCCGCGACGACCGGCATCATCGGAATGCCCGCGGCGGCATAGTCGGAGCGCACGAACAGTGCGAGCGCCCAGAAATGCGGCGGCGTCCACAGGAAGATGAGCAGGAACAGCAGCACCGGGAGCGGCGCGACACCGCCGGTCGCGGCGACCCAGCCGATCAGCGGCGGAAAGGCCCCCGCCGCGCCGCCGATCACGATATTCTGCGGCGTCCGCGGCTTCAGCCACATCGTATAGACGAAGACATAGAAGAGAATCGAGACGGTCAGCAGAACCGCCGCCTGCCAATTGGCGGCGAACAGCATCAGGAAGACCGAGAAGGCGGCGAGGCCGACCCCGAAATGGAGCGCGGTCTGCGGGTCGAGGCGCCCAGCGGGAAGCGGCCGCCCGGCGGTGCGCTTCATCTTCGCGTCGAGCCCCGCCTCATACCATTGGTTGAGCGCACCCGACGCCCCCGCCCCCAGCGCGATCGCGAGGATCGAGGAGAAAGCAAGCACCGGATGGACGCTGCCCGGCGCCGCGAGCAGGCCGCAAAGCGCCGTGAACACGACGAGCGACATCACGCGCGGCTTGGTCAGCGCGAACAGGTCGCGCCAATCGGCAGGCAGCGACATTTCGCCATGGGTCAGGCTCTGCGCCATCTCAACTCCGGCCTTCAGGGAAACGCCCCCCGCCGACATCCGGCAGGGGGCGGAACCGTTCAGGCGATAGACGTCACGCGATCCGGGGCAGTTCGTTGAACTGGTGGAACGGCGGCGGGCTCGACAGCGTCCATTCGAGCGTCGTCGCACCCTCGCCCCACGGATTGTCGGCGGCCTTCCTGCCCGCGAACAGCGAATAAACGAGGTTCACGAAGAAGAAGATCATCCCGACCGCCATGATCGCATAACCGACCGACGAGATATAATGCCAGTAGGCGAAGCCTTCGGCATAGTCGGGATAGCGGCGCGGCATCCCCTGCTGGCCCAGGAAATGCTGGGGGAAGAACAGGACGTTCACGCCGATGAAGAAGACCCAGAAGTGCAACTGGCCCAGCGCCTCGTTGTACATCCGGCCCGACATCTTCGGGAACCAGTAATAGAAACCGGCGAAGAGCGAGAAGACCGCGCCCAGCGACAGCACATAGTGGAAGTGCGCGACGACATAATAAGTGTCGTGCAGGTTGGTATCGACGCCGCCGTTGGCGAGCACGACGCCGGTCACGCCGCCGACGGTGAACATGAAGATGAAGCCCAGCGCCCACAGCATCGGCGTCTTGAAGCTCAGCGAACCGCCCCACATGGTGGCGATCCAGCTGAAAATCTTGATGCCGGTCGGGACCGCGATGACCATCGTCGCCGCGGTGAAATACATCTTGAGGTTCACGTTCATGCCGACGGTGAACATGTGGTGCGCCCACACGATGAAGCCGACGACGCCGATCGCGACCATCGCATAGGCCATGCCGAGATAGCCGAACACCGGCTTCTTGCTGAAGGTCGAAATGACCTGGCTGACGATGCCGAAGCCCGGCAGGATCATGATGTAGACTTCGGGGTGACCGAAGAACCAGAAGAGATGCTGATAGAGCACCGGATCGCCGCCGCCCGTCGCATCATAGAAAGTGGTGCCGAAGTTGCGGTCGGTCAGCAGCATGGTGATCGCCGCGGCAAGGACCGGCAGCGACAGCAGCAGCAGGAAGGCGGTGACCAGCACCGACCACACGAACAGCGGCATCTTGTGCAGGGTCATGCCCGGCGCGCGCATGTTGAAGATGGTAGTGATGAAGTTGATCGCGCCAAGGATCGACGCCGCGCCCGCAAGGTGGACCGAGAAGATCGCCATGTCGACCGCGGGGCCGACCGAACCGCTGGTCGACAGCGGCGCGTAGAGCGTCCAGCCGGTGCCGGCGCCGAGGCCGCTGCCGCCGGGGAAGAACATCGAGGCGACGAGCATGACGAACGCCACGGTGGTCAGCCAGTAGCTGACGTTGTTCATCCGCGGGAACGCCATGTCGGGCGCGCCGATCATCAGCGGCACGAACCAGTTGCCGAAGCCGCCGATCATCGCCGGCATGACCATGAAGAAGATCATGATCAGGCCGTGCGCGGTGATCATCACGTTCCAGAAATGCTTCGCCTGCACCTCGGTCGCGGCGGGGTCGAAGAATTGCGCCCAGCCATGAAGATACTGGATGCCCGGTTCGGCAAGCTCGAGGCGCATCATGCCCGACAGCACGCCGCCGACGATGCCGGCGATGATCGCGAAGATCAGGTAGAGCGTGCCGATGTCCTTGTGGTTCGTGGACATGAACCAGCGGACGAAGAAGCCCGGCGTGCCGTGGTCGTGGTCATGATCATGCGCATGATCGTGGCCGTGGGATGGTGCAGTCGCTGCGATATCGGTCATCTGTCGGACCCCTTGGATTAATTCTTGGCGGCAGGCGCGGCGGCGGGAGCCGCAGCCGGCGCTGCTTCGGGTGCGGTGGCGGCAGGCGCGGGAGCCGGCGCGGCGGTCGTGGTCGCAGGGACCGGACCGGCGGGCGCGGGCGCGGCCGGAGCCGCGGCGGCGGGCGCCGGACCGTCGGGATTGCCGCCCTTCGAGCGGACCCAGGCCTTCCACTTGTCGACCGGCAGGACCTCGACCGCGATCGGCATATAGCCGTGATCGACGCCGCAAAGCTCCGAGCACTGGCCGTAATAGACGCCGACCTTGGTCGCGGTGAACGTCGTTTCGTTGGCGCGGCCGGGGACCGCGTCCATCTTGGTCCAGAAGGCGGGGACCGCGAAGCTGTGGATCACGTCGGAACCGGTGATGATCAGCTTCACCTGGCGGCCGACGGGAACGACCATGCGGTTGTCGACGGCGAGATGATAGGGCTCGCCGCGCGCCTTCGCCTGATCCTCGGGCAGGATCTTCGAGACATATTCGGCGATGCCCTGATCGGGGTAGGCATAGCCCCAATACCATTGATAGCCGGTGACCTTGATCGTCAGCGCATCCTTTTTCGGCGGCTCATATTGCGCCGCGAGCAGGCGGATCGACGGCACCGCGATCACCGCGAGGATGAGGACCGGGATCGCGGTCCAGATCACTTCGATGAACGTGTTATGCGTCGTCTTCGACGGCACCGGGTTCGCGCCAGCACGGTAGCGCGCGATCACCCAGAGCAGCAGGCCGAGCACGAACAGCGTGATGACCGTGATGACGGGCAGCAGGATATAGTGATTGAACGTATAGGCCTGCTGACCGATCGGGGTGACCTGCGGCTGGAAATTGATGTCGCCATCGACCGGCTGGCCGATCCCGGCGGTGGGCTTCATGGGCACATAGGTCGCATCGCCGGCGGGCGCGGCCGCCTTGGCGGCGTCGGCCGGTGCGGGCGCCGCGGTGGCCGCCGCCGCATCGGGTGCTGCCGGAGCCGGAGTCGCCGTCGTCGTGGCCACCGGCGCCGCGGCGGGTGCTGCCGCCGGCGCCTGTGCCTGCGCGGCGCCCACCGCGCCGAGCGACAAAGCCGCTGCGATTACAAGGGTTTTCAAGCTCTTCATAAGGATAGTGCCGCCCGTTGCCTGTTGTTCTTATCGATGCCCCAACCCCTTTGCACGGACACCGGACATGCGTCGCGGCAGCCGTCCCCAAGGCTGAATCTCGCGGGCGCTATAGACCCGCTTGCCGCTTGCCTCAAGCATCTCTAACACTATTTTCCGGCTGGCAAATCTTCGCCACCGAAACCCGCCCCTCGAAAGCGGGTCAACAGGAACAAAAGACCCTTCTCCCATGACCGACGATGAAATCCTGGCCGAGTTCCGCGCCGCCGACGCGCTGTTGCAGGGGCATTTCCTGCTCTCTTCGGGCCGCCACAGCGAATATTATCTGCAATGCGCGCGCGTCCTGATGGACACCGAGCGCGCCGGGCGCCTCGCCGTCGCGCTCGCCGCCAAGCTGCCGCGCGATCTGCGGCAGGCGATCGATCTGGTCGTCTCGCCCGCGATGGGCGGCGTGATCATCGGGCATGAGATGGGCCGCGCGCTCGGCAAGCCGGCGATCTTCGTCGAACGCCCGACGGGCATTTTCGAGCTGCGGCGCGGTTTCGCGATCCCCGCCGGCGCCAAAGTGCTGATGGTCGAGGACGTCGTCACCACCGGCCTCTCCTCGCGCGAAGCGATGGAAGCGGTGCGCGCCGCGGGCGGCGAAGTTCTCGCCGAGGCTGCGCTGGTCGACCGCTCGGCCGGGAGCAACATCGACCTCGGCGTTCCCTTCTATCCGCTCGTCGCAATCAATTTCCCGACCTATGCGGCGGACGAACTGCCGCCCGAGCTCGCGGGAACGCAGGCGGTCAAGCCGGGGAGCCGCGCGAATTGAGCGCCCGCCTGCGCCTCGGCGTCAACATCGACCATGTCGCGACGATCCGCAACGCGCGCGGCGGCGACCATCCCGACCCGGTGCGCGCGGCGGAGATCGTCGCGGCGGTCGGCGGCGACGGCATCACCGCGCATCTGCGCGAAGACCGGCGCCACATCCGCGACGACGACCTCGCGCGCATCCAGGCCGCGACCAGCCTGCCGCTGAATCTGGAAATGGCGGCGACCGACGAGATGGTCGCGATCGCGCTCCGCCACGCGCCGCACGCCGCCTGCATCGTCCCCGAAAAGCGCGAGGAGCGCACGACCGAGGGCGGGCTCGACGCGGCGGGGCAGCATAACCACCTCGCGCCGATCGTATCGCGGCTGAACGACGCGGGCATCCGCGTCAGCCTGTTCATCGAACCCGACGCGCGCCAGATCGAAGCGGCGATGCGCCTCAAGGCGCCGGTCGTCGAATTCCACACCGGCCGCTATGCCCATGCCGAGGGCGAGGATCGCGCCGCCGAACTCCGCCGCCTCGCCGACGCCGCGGCGCTGGCGTGGAAGAACGGCATCGAGCCGCACGCGGGTCACGGCCTGACTTACGAGAATGTCGTCCCCGTCGCCGCGATCCCACAGCTCGCCGAACTCAACATCGGCCATTATCTGATCGGCGAGGCGATCTTCACCGGCCTCGAAACCGCGGTGCGCCGGATGCGCGAGTTGATGGACGAGGCGCGGGGATAGAATGAGAATTATCGTCATTGCGAGCGAAGCGAAGCAATCCAGGGCGGTTTACGCGCGCTCTGGATTG
>NZ_JAOZVW010000165.1 GCF_025869345.1 Sphingopyxis sp. | reverse complement strand
GATTATGGAAAAACCCTGTTCCCCCGCGAAGGCGGGGGTCCAGAGCAGCCCTGCGCCCGCCCGTTCTGGACCCCCGCCTTCGCGGGGGAACACGATAATATCCTCATAGCAGTCCGCAGGTGGCTGAATCCCCACAATCCCTAATGAAAATGGACCGGACTTCGTCCGGCCAATCCCGGATCAGCCGCAGCCTGATCATGATGCAGACCATGTGGGCATACAGGCCCCCTTTGTGTCTTTGTGTGAGATTTTCTTCTTCGCGCCTTCGCGCCTTTGCGTGAGATCAATCGACACCACGACCCGCCGCCTTGACATACGCCGGCGACAAAGCGCTATAAGGAACATATAGAGAACATTATGCGCGAGTCGTCTCCCCAACTCGCCGCGCTGCGCCGTCGCGTCGCGCGGCTGACCGCCGCTGGCGGTTCGGCGGGCCACCCCGAGGGGGATTGGCTCGCGACCGGTCATGCCCCTTTCGACGACGCGCTCGGCGGCGGGCTCGCGGCGGGGCGCGTGCATGAATTCTTCGCCGCCGACGCGCTCGACGCCACGAGCGCCGCCGCCTTCGCCGCGTTGCTCGCGCTCCGCACGCCGGGCAGGGCGCCGCTGATCTGGCTGCGCACCGTCGATGCCGCGCGGCGCGCCGGTTCGATCTATGCTCCCGGCATCGCCGAACTCGGCGGCGATCCGGACCGGCTGCTGCTCGTCGAGGCTCCCGACCCCAGGCTGCTGCTCGCTTGCGCGAACGATGCGGTCCGCTGCGCGGGGTCGGCGGCGGTGATCGTCGAAAGCTGGGGGAAATTTCCTCTGCTCGACCTCACCGCGGGCCGCCGCCTCGCTCTCGGCGCGCGCGATGCCGGAACGACGCTGCTGATGCTCCGCCTCAATGCCGCGCCCGCGCCGAGCGTCGCCGAAACGCGCTGGAGCGTCGTCGCGGCGGCATCGCGCGCCCTCGAAGCCGATGCCCCCGGCGCGCCCGCCTTCGACCTTGAACTGCTGCGCTGGCGCGCCGGCCCCGCGGGCGGGCGCTGGCGACTGGACTGGAACCATGACGAAAACGCCTTCCGGCCTGGCGAAGCGGCGCTATCTGGCGCTCTTCTTCCCCTGGCTGCCCGCCGAGCGGTTCGCCCGCACGGCGCTGCGGCCGCCTGACGCGCCGCTCGCCTTCTCCGCCAAGCAGCGGGGCGCGCTGTGCCTCGTGCGCGTCGATCCGGCGGCGCGTGCGGCGGGGCTCACGCCCGGCATGCCGCTCGCCGACGCGCGCGCGCGGGTGCCCGAGCTGATCGTCGTTCCGCACGACCCCGCCGCCGATCACGCCTGGCTCGACCGCCTCGCGTTCGGCTGCGGCCGCTACACGCCACTCGTCGCGCTCGATGCTCCCGACGGGTTGATCCTCGACATCGCGGGCGCCGAGCATCTCTTCGGCGGTGAGGACGGGCTCGCCGCCGATGCCGAGCGGCGCCTCGCGCGGCTCGGCCTGACCGTGCGGAGCGCGTTCGGCCCGACCGCCGACGCCGCGCGCGCGCTCGCGCGCCATCAGACGCGCCCCGCCCCCGACGAGGCACAGGCGATCCGCCGCCTGCCCGTCGCCGCGCTCGAACTCGATCCCGAGGCGACGACCGCGCTCGTCCGCGCCGGGCTGAAGACGATCGGCGATCTCGCGAGCCGGCCGATGGCGAATATCGCCGCGCGCTTCGGTGCGGGCGCCGCGAGCGCGCTCCGCCGCATCCTCGGTGATGCGCCGAGCCCGCTCGACCCGCGCATCGCGCCGCCGCCCGTCGCGGTCGAGCGCCGCTTCGCCGAGCCGCTCGGCAGCACCGCCCACGCGGTCCAGGTGCTGGTCGAACTCGCCGGGGAAGCGATCGACGCGCTGGCCGTTCGCGGCAAGGGCGGACGCCATTTCCGCGCAACCTTCTTTCGCAGCGACGGCCTCGCGCGCGGCATCGAGGTCGAGACGGGGCATCCGACGCGCGACGCCGGGCTCGTCATGCGCCTGTTCGCCGAACGGATGGACAGCCTCGCCGATCCGCTCGATCCCGGCTTCGGCTTCGACATGATCCGCCTCGCGGTGCCGCGGCTCGAAGCGCTCGGCGCGAGCCAGCTCAAGCTCGAAGGCGGTGCGGTGCGGGCGGCAGCGATGGACGAGCTGATCGACCGGATGACGACGCGCCTCGGCCGCGGCCGTGTCCGGCGGCTGCGCGGTGCCGACACGCATATTCCCGAACAGGCGCAGCTCGCGCTCCCCGCGATCGACGCGCCGCCGCCCGCCCCCTGGCCCGCGCCCGGCGAACCGCCGACACGCCCCTTCCACCTCTTCGACCCGCCGCAGCCGATCGAGGTGATCGCCGAGGTCCCCGACGGCCCGCCGCACCAGTTTCGCTGGCGGCGTGCGGTCCATGCGGTGCGCCGCTACGAAGGCCCCGAGCGCATCGCCGCCGAATGGTGGCGGCGCCGCGACAATGGCGGGCTGACGCGCGACTATTACCGCGTCGAGGATGTCCAGGGCCGCCGCTACTGGCTGTTCCGCCACGGCCTTTATGACGAGAGGGCCGATCCGCGCTGGTATATCCACGGGCTGTTCGCATGAGCGCGGCGCCGCCCGAGCCCGGCTTCGCCGAACTGGTCGCCGCGACCAATTACAGCTTCCTGCGCGGCGCCTCGCACCCCGCCGAGATGGTCGCGGAAGCGCTCCGCCTCGGCCTGAGCGGCATCGGCATCGCCGACCGCAACAGCGTCGCGGGGGTGGTGCGGGCGTGGGCGTTTCTGAAAGAGCTGCAGGTCAAGCAGCCCGAGACGGTGGCGGGTTTCCGGCTGGTCGTCGGGGCGCGGCTCGCCTTCGCCGACGGCACCCCCGACATCGTCGCCTATCCGGTCAGCCGTCCCGGCTGGGGGCGACTGACGCGGCTGCTGTCGACCGGCAATCTGCGCACGCAGAAAGGTGGCTGCGTCCTCAATCTGGAGGATCTGCTCGATCATTCGGACGACCTGCTGCTGATCGCGATGGACGGCGACGAGGCGCTGCTCCGCACGCTCAAGCGCGCGCGGCCGAAGGCGGTGTGGCTCGCGGCGACGATGCCGCGGTCGGGCGCCGATGCGCGGCGGCTGGCCGAACGCCAGCGCCTGTCGGCGGCGACCGGCGTTCCGCTGCTCGCGACGGGCGACGTGCTCTATGCGAGTCGGGGGCAGCGCCCGCTGCACGATATCGTCACCTGCATCCGCGAAGGCACGACGGTCCAGAAGGCGGGCCGGCTGCTTCACGCCAATGGCGAGCGCCATCTGAAACCGCCTGCCGAAATGCAGCGATTGTTCGCCGGCTATCCGGGGGCGATCGCGCAGAGCGCGAAGCTGCTGGGCCGCATCGGCTTCCGGCTCGACGACCTGCGTTACGAATATCCGCACGAGCCGGTGCCGCCGGGCTGGAAGCCGTTTCCCTACCTTCACCATCTGGTGAAGACGGCGGCGGAGAAACGCTATGGCACGCCGCTGCCTTCCAAGGTTCGCCAGTTGATCGGCAACGAACTGCGGCTGATCCGCAAGCGGCGCTACGTCTATTATTTCCTGACCGTCTATGATCTCGTCCGCTTCGCACGGTCGCAGGAACCGCCGATCCTCTGCCAGGGGCGGGGGTCGGCCGCCAATTCGATCGTCTGCTTCCTGCTCGGTGTCACCTCGGTCGATCCGATGCAGCACGAACTGCTCTTCTCGCGCTTCATGTCGGCCGAGCGCGACGAGCCCCCCGATATCGACGTCGATTTCGAACATGAACGGCGCGAGGAAGTGATCCAGCATATCTATGAGCGCTATGGCCGCGACCGCGCCGGGATCGCTGCGACCGTCATTCATTACCGCGCGCGCAGCACGATTCGCGAGGTCGGCAAGGCGCTGGGGTTCAGCGAGGACGTCACCGCGCGGCTCGCCGATACGAGCTGGGGAAGCTGGGGCGACGAAGTGCCGACCCAGCGCCTCGTCGAGGCTGGGCTCGACCCGCATAATGGCGAGATCGAGCGGCTGCACCGCTTCGTCGGCGAACTGCTGCAGGCGCCGCGCCACCTGTCGCAAAATGTCGGCGGCTTCGTGCTCACCGAGGGGCGGCTCGACGAGCTGGTGCCGATCCACAATGCCGCGATGGAGGATCGCACCTTCATCGAGTGGGACAAGGACGACATCGATGCACTGGGCCTGATGAAGGTCGACGTGCTCGCGCTCGGTATGCTGACCTGCATTCGCAAATGCTACGACCTGATGCGCGAGCATGGGCTGGGCGATCACACGCTGGAACTCGACATCGATTGCAGCGACCAAGCCGTCTACGCGATGCTGCAAAAGGGCGACAGCATCGGCGTGTTCCAGGTCGAAAGCCGGGCCCAGATCAACATGCTGCCGCGCCTCAAGCCGGAAGTGTTCTACGACCTCGTCGTGCAGGTCGCGATCGTCCGGCCCGGCCCGATCGAGGGTGACATGGTCCACCCCTATCTGAAGCGGCGGGCCGGGGAGGAGAAGGTCACATTCCCTTCCCCCGCTCCGCCACACGACCCCAACGAGCTTTATGACGTGCTCAGGAAAACCCACGGTGTCCCGTTGTTCCAGGAACAGGCGATGAAGCTGGCGATGGTTGCGGCCGATTTCACGCCTGAGGAAGCGAACGGGCTGCGCCGCGCGATGGCGACCTTTCGCAACGTCGGGACGATCGACAATTTCCGCGAGAAGATGATCGGCGGCATGATGCGGCGCGGTTACGAGAAGGCGTTCGCCGAACGCTGCTTCAAGCAGATCGAGGGTTTCGGCAGCTATGGTTTTCCCGAAAGCCATGCCCAGTCCTTCGCGCGGCTCGTCTATGTCTCGTCATGGATCAAGCATTACCATCCCGCGGTCTTCGCCTGCGGTCTCCTCAATTCGCAGCCGATGGGCTTCTATGCCCCCGCGCAGCTCGTCCGCGATGCGCAGGGGCATGGCGTCGAGGTGCGCGCGGCCGACGTCAACGCCAGCGGTTGGGACAACAGCCTCGAACGCGCAGATGACGGCAGCCTCGCGCTACGCCTCGGTTTCCGGCAGATTGACGGGTTTCGCGAGCTATGGGCGGACGCGATCGCCGGGGCGCGCGCCGATGCGCCCTTTGCCAATGTCGAGGAACTCGCGCGCCGCGCGAACCTGCCGAGCCGCGCGCTGCGGCTGCTCGCCGATGCCGACGCGTGCCGGTCGATGGGGCGTGAGCGGCGGCCGGCGCTGTGGGATGCGCGGCGGGTGCGGCAGGGGGTGTTGCCGCTGTTTGGGGCAGCCGACGCCGACGAACTGGGGCAGGAGGAGGATGCCAGCCTGCCGCCGACCCCGATGGCCGAACATGTGCTCACCGATTATCAGACGACGCGGCTGTCGCTAAAAGGCCATCCGATGGCGTTCCTGCGCCCGCGCTTCGCCAACGAAGGCGTGCTGAGCGCGCGCGAGGTCGCGGCGGCGAAGAACGGGTCGGTCATACGCACCGCGGGCGTCGTCCTGATCCGCCAGCGGCCGGGCAAGGGCAATGCGGTGTTCATCACGATCGAGGACGAAAGCGGGATCGTCAACATCCTGCTCTGGGCGCGCCTTTTCGAGCGCCAACGCCGCGCCGTCATGGCGTCGCGGCTGATGCTCGCCGAGGGCGAGGTGCAGCGCAGCAAGGAAGGGGTGATCCACCTGATGGCAACGCGCATCACCGACTGCACCGACCGGCTCGACGGATTGGGCGACGAGGCCATGCCGGGCGGACCGATGCCGCGCCACGGCCATCCGCGAGACGTCCGCATCCTGCCAAAGTCGCGCGATTTTCATTGAGGGGAAGGGCGGCAGTTGAATCCAGTTCACGCGGAGACGCGGAGACGCGGAGAGGGAGGGCTTGCCGCGAAGCGGCCTTTCTTTTCCAGTTGCCGGTTCTTGGCTCACCGTTGAATGGCAAAGAGCCTGTCGGCCTGAACGACCTCCTCCGCGTCTCCGCGTCTCCGCGTGAACCGAATGGCCCTGCCGCCCAATAAAAGACGCCCCGGCTGTGGGGAGCCGGGGCGTCGGAGCAGGCCAATAAAGGGACCAACCAAAGTCGGCCTGAACTCGATGTTTGCGTCTGTCCGCTTTAGCCGCGGAGCAGGTTCATCACGCCCTGCGCGCTCTGGTTCGCCTGAGCGAGCATCGCGGTCGACGCCTGCGACAGGATGCCGGCGGCGGCGAGCTTCGTCGATTCGGCCGAGAAATCGGCGTCTTCGATACGCGACTTGGCTTCGTCGAGGTTGGTGACACGCGATGTCAAATTATCGACAGCGGCGCTCAGACGATTCTGTTGCGCACCGAGGTTGGCGCGTTCGCCAGCAACCTTGTCGATCGCCGCGTCGAGCGTCGCCAAAGCGCCCGTGGCGCCGGTCGCGGTGGCGACCGAGAGCGCATTGACGCCAAGCGTCGTCGCATCGAGCTTGCCGATGGTGATGGTCACCTTTTCGCCGCTCTTGAGGCCGGTCTGGATGTCAAACGCGCCGGTCGCGGGAGCCGTATAATCAAGCAGCGTGTTACCGTTGAACGTCGTCTGAGTCACGATGTCGCCGATCTGCGAGATCAGTGCGGTGACTTCCTTCTGCACCAGCCCGCGGTCGGCGTCGCTGAGCGTACCCGTCGAAGCCTGCATTGCGAGGTCACGCATACGGATCAAGATGTCCGAGATGCTGCCCGCGCCGCTGTCGGCGGTCTGCGCCAGCGAAATGCCGTCGTTGGCGTTGCGGATCGCCTGCGTGAAACCGCGCGACGCAGCGTTCATGCGGGTCGCGACGGCGAGGCCGGCGGCGTCGTCCTTGGCGCTGTTGATGCGCTTGCCGCTCGACAGGCGTTCCATCGCAGTCGCCTGCATATTGTTGGCAACACGCGAGCTGTTCTGGGCGCGGAGCGCGCTCACATTGGTGTTGATGACAGTCATGTTGTTCCTTTCCGGCCGTTGGCCATTCCCGTTGCGTGAGGGCTCGGCGAGCGGTCACGGAGGCAGTAACGGCGACCCGTGCGGCGGATTAAGCGGCTGCGTCAAAAAAATGTCGAAGACGGCGTTAAGCCTGTTCGATAGCCAATCAAGTCCTTGAAAAGGAGCCTATTAAATTTCTGGCACGGGCCTTGCATTCTTCTTTGGCGTGCGGCGCGAGGCCGCGCACCAGGACGGATGAAAGCTTTATGAGCACGATTGACTCGAGCCGGCTGCTGCAGATGCGCAGTTCGATCCTCAATCAGAACCAGGCGCTGCAGCGCGCCGCGGGCCGCGGCGGCGCCAGCGGCGCGGGCGGCATCGGCGGCGGTGTGGACGGCGCGGCGGGCACGCCCGATTTCGGCGCCGCGATCAGCAACGCGCTGCAACAGGTCAACGCCCAGCAGAATCGCGCGAGCGACCTCAGCGAAGCCTATGAGCGCGGCGACACGCACGACATCGTCAGCGTGATGATCGAGCGGCAGAAGGCCTCGCTCGGCTTCGAAACCACGCTGCAGGTCCGCAACAAGCTGCTCTCCGCCTATCGCGACATCATGAACATGCCGGTGTAACCCATGGCCGAAACCCAGATCCTGACCCCCGTCGACGAAAGCCCGAACCGTCTGCCTGTCCCCGCGATGGGCGGCCGTTTCGCGCCCGTTCAGCAGTTCGTCCGCCAGCCCGCCGTCCAGCGCGCGCTGCCGATGATCGCCACCACCACCGCGATCGGCATCGCGGCGCTCGCCTGGTTCATGACCCAGTCGGCCCCGCAGGCGCAGCTCTTTGCCGGGCTCGACGACAACGACAAGGCCGCGGTCGCCGACGCGCTCCAGTCGCAGGGGATCGGCCACACGATCGATCCGGCAACCGGCGCGCTGACCGTCGACGCCGACAAAGTCTATCAGGCGCGCATCGCGCTCGCGGGTCAGGGCCTGCCCAAGGCGGCGCCGAGCGGCGACAGCCTGATCGCCTCGCTGCCGATGGGATCGAGCCGCGCGATCGAAGGCGAGACGCTGCGTTCGGCGCGCGAGGCCGACCTGTCGCGCACGATCGAGACGATCGACGCGGTGAAGAGCGCGCGCGTCCATATCGCCGCCGCCGAGCCGAGCCTGTTCGTCCGCGAGGACAAGCCCGCGACCGCTTCGGTGATGCTGACGCTGCAGAACGGCCGCTCGCTTTCCGACGGCCAGGTGCAGGCGATCCGCTTCCTCGTCGCTTCGTCGATTCCCGGCATGAACGCCGATCAGGTGCAGGTGATCGACCAGCGCGGCGCGCTGCTCTCCGACGGCGCGTCGAACGGCGACATGAAGGCCTTTCAGCTTCAGACGCAGGTCGAGGATCGCTTCCGCCGCGCGCTCGACACTTTGCTCGGCCCGATGCTCGGCGCCGGCAATTATACCGTCGAGGTCCATGCCGACGTCGATATGTCCGAAAGCCAGGCGACGCGCGAAAGCTTCCCCAAGGACGATCGCGCGCTGACCAGCGAACAGGTCACGCGCACCGTCAGCGGCGAGGGCGTTCCCCCCGCGGTCGGCATCCCCGGCGCGCTGTCGAACCAGCCGCCGCAGGCCTCGACCGTCACCAACGCCGCGCCCGTCCCGGCGGCGCCCGGCGCGCCCGCGGCGCAGACCAACAGCAACGAAAACGCCACCCGTGCCTATGAGGTCGGGCGCGAGATTTCGGTGACGCACCAGCCGCAGGGCCAGCTTCGCCGCGTTTCGGTCGCGGTCGCGCTCAACCAGGGCAAGAAGGCGCTGACCCAGACCGACATCGCGAAGATCGACAGCCTGGTGAAGGGCGCGATCGGCTTCGACGCGGCGCGCGGCGACATGGTCGCGATCAACCAGCGTCCCTTCGTCCAGGTCGAGGATGCCGCCCCGGCCTTTTACGACCAGCCGTGGTTCCTGCCGCTGGTCAAGCAGGCCGGCGCCATTCTGGCCGCGCTGCTCGCCTTCTTCTTCATCGGCCGCCCGCTGATCCGCGCCGCGAAGCAGCGCGCGACCCAGCGCGCCGAGCGCGACGCGCAGATCGAGGAAACGCTGCTCAAGGTGACCGAAAATCCCGCCGCGCTCGCCAGCCCGCACGCCAGCAGCGAAATCACGCTCGAGATGATCGAGGCCGCGCCCAGCTATGAGGCGCGCGCCAATCTGGTCCGCGAATTCGTCCGCCAGGATTCGGCCCGCGCCGCGCTGGTCGTCCGCCAGCTGATGCAGGAGGGCGCCCGTGCCTGATGTGATCGATACCGATAACGACGCCGAAATCGAAACCCCGCGCGGCAAGCCCGCGATCGGCGGCGCGTCGGCCGCGGCGATCCTGCTGATGCTGCTCGACGAGAGCGAAGCCGCGACGATCCTGAAGCACCTCGGCCCCGAAGAGGTCAAGCAGCTCGCCAAGTCGATGTTCGACACCGCCAATGCGAGCGAGAATCAGATCGGGCAGGCGCTCGACCAGTTCGTTTCCGAAAGCCGCAACGTCAGCGCGCTCGCGGTCGGCGCCGACGCGCGCATCCGCACCGTGATCCACGATGCGGTCGGCAACGTCCGCGCCGACAATATCCTCGCCGCGGTCGCGCCGCAGTCGAGCGCCGCGTCGCTCGAGATGCTGCGCTGGATGGACATCGATGCGATCAGCGCGCTGCTCGCGAACGAGCATCCGCAGGTCGGCGCGCTGATCCTGTCGGTGCTCGTCCCCGACGTCGCCGCGCGCGCGGTCGAGACGCTCGACGAGGGGTTGCAGGCCGAACTGGTGCTGCGCGCCGCGCAGCTCACGGCTGTCCCGGCCGCCGCCATCGAGGATCTCGAATCGGTGCTCGCCGCCGCGAACGTCGGCGGCCAGCGCGTCGCCAAGCGGCCGATCGGCGGACCCGGCGACGTCGCCAAGATCATGAAGAAGATGCCGAAGCAGCTTTCGGAACGCACGATCCGCGCGCTCAAGAAGCAGGACAGGCTGCTCGCGCAGATCATCGAGGAAGAGATGTTCATCTTCGAGAATCTGCGCGATCTCGACGCCAAGAGTCTCGGCACCGTGCTGCGTTCGGTCGATGCCGCGCAGCTCGCCGTCGCGCTCAAGGGCACCGATGCCGACATGGCCGACCGCTGCCTTGCCACCATGTCGAAGCGCGCGTCGGAAACGATCCGCGACGAAATGGCCGAAATGACGATGGTCAAGCGCACCGACGTTGACGAGGCGCAGAAGGCGATCATGCAGATCGTCCGCCAGATGGCGTCGAGCGGCGAGATCATGATCGCGGGCGCGGGGGACGATTATGTCTGATCGCGCCGCCGAAGCGACCATCGTCTCGCTCGCCGCGCTGATGGCGGAAGGACGCGGCTTTCGCCCGCTGCATTTCGGCGCGCCGCTGGTGGCCGAGGCGGTTCCGGCCGAACCGGCGCCCGCCGCCGCGGAGCCCGCCGACGATCCGTTCGCGCAGGGCCTTGCCGAGGGCCAGCGCCTCGCCGAAGCCGCCTTCGCGGTCGAACGCGAGCAGCTTCTGGCGCTCGTTGCGGGCGCCGAGGCGCTGCAGGACGAACCGAGCGAGGAACTGGCACAGCTCATCGCCGAAACGGTCGAACGGCTGGTCCGCCAGATCGTCGGCCGGGCGCCGATCGACGCTGAATGGCTGCAGACGCAGGCCGATATCGCCGCGGCGATGGTCGCCGAGGCCGACAAGGCGCGCACCCTGTGGGTGAACCCCGCCGACGCCGCGCTGCTGATGGACGCGCCGATCGCGCTGCCGGTCGAGGCCGACCCGGCGATGATGCGCGGCACCGTCCGCATCGAAACCTCGGCCGGCTGGATCGAGCATGGCCGCGCCGTTTATCTCAATGAACTGCGCGCCGCGCTCGGCGGCGAGGATGTCGCCGCATGACGCGCCGCCTCGCCCTGACCGCGCAGCAGTTGCTCGCGCCCGTCGAACTCCGCGACGCCAGCCCGCGCCGCATCGGCACGCTCGTCGCGCACGAGGGGATCATGCTGGAAGTCTCGGGCTTTCCGCAGCCGCTCGGCAGCAACGTCCGCATCAAGTCGGCGAACAATGATTATGTCTATGGCGAGGTCGTCGGCTTTCGCGGTCACCGCAGCCTCGTCCTCCCCTTCGACACCAATATGCCGCTCGTCACCGGCGCGCCGGTCGAGCCGCATGGCGCGAGCAGCATGGTCGCCTGCGGCAAGGCGCTGCTCGGCCGGATCATCGACGCGCAGGGCCATCCGCTCGACGGGCGTCCGCCGGTGAAATCGCAGTTCCAGTGGCCGCTCGCGGGCCGCAAGGTCAATCCGCTGCGCCGCGGCCGGGTGACGAAACCGCTCAATATGGGGGTGCGCGCGATCAACGGCCTGCTCACCATCGGCGAGGGCCAGCGCGTCGCGATCATCGCGGGCTCGGGCGTCGGCAAGTCGGTGCTGATGGGCCAGATGATCGCGGGCACCGAATGCGACGTGATCGTCGTCGGGCTGATCGGCGAGCGCAGCCGCGAGGTCAGCGACTTCGTCGAAACCAAGCTGCCCCCCGCCGTCCGCAAGAAATCGGTCGTCGTCGCGGTCCCCGCCGATCATCCGCCCTTGCTCCGCCTGCGCGCCGCGATGCGCGCGACCGCGATCGCCGAAGCCTTCCGCGCCGAGGGCAAGAAGGTGCTGCTGCTGATCGACAGCCTGACCCGCGTCGCGCATGCGCAGCGCGAAATCGGGCTGACGCTGGGCGAGCCGCCGACGATGAAGGGCTATCCGCCCTCGACCTTCGCGCTCATCCCCTCGCTCGTCGAGCGCGCGGGCAACGACAGCCTGACCGGCGGCTCGATCACCGCGCTCTACACCGTCCTCGCCGACGGCGGCGACATCGACGATCCGGTCGTCGATTCGGCGCGCGCGATCGTCGACGGGCATATCATCCTGTCGCGCACGCTGGCCGAACAGGGCGTCTACCCCGCGATCGACGTCGCCCGCTCGCTGTCGCGCACCATGGCCGATTCGGTCGACCCCGATCATGCCGCCGCCGCGGCGCGTTTCCGCCAGCTCTGGTCCGCCTATGAAGAGAATCGCGACCTGATGCTGATGGGCGCTTACGTGGCGGGCGGCGATCCGGTGCTCGACACCGCGATCGCACGCCACGCCGACCAGCTCGCCTTCGTGTCGCAGGCCGCCGGCACGCAAGTCGATTTCACGACCTCCCGCCACGCCCTGATTGAAGGATTTACCGCATGAACGCCCGCACCGCACGCCGCAAACGCATCATCCGCGTGCGCTCCGTCGAACATCAGATGGCCGAGGCCCATCTCGCGCGCGCCACCGGCGAGCTTGCCAGCCTGGTCGAATTGTCGAAGCGCCTCGAGGGGCTGCGCACCGACCTGGCGATGGCGAAGGGCGCGGTCGCGGGCCGCGCGCTCAACACGATCGGCGAGCTCGGTATGCGGCTCGACATGGCGAAGGAAAATCTCGCCGCGCCGCTCGTCAATGCCGGCATCCGCCGCGACGAGGCCGGGATGCTCGCCCAGAGCGCGATGGTGAAGGAAGAATCGGCGGTCCGCCTCTATGAGCGCAGCCGCAAGTCGGCCGAGGCCGAAATGGAGCGCCGCAGCGACGCCAACCGCCCGCATCGCCGCCGCGCGATGAGCCTGCGCCTGATCGAGGGCGGCGCGGCATGATGACCGCGCTCGCCTCCCCCCAGGCGCAGACCGGCCTCGCGACGATTCTCGCCGCGCTGGGTCCGGCGACGCCCGCCGACAGCGACGCCGGCGGCTTCGAGCAATTGCTCGCCAAGCTGCCGGGCAGCGTGGCGAGCGGCGCGGGCACGCTGCCGGCTGGTCCGATCGCGCTCACGCCTCCCTCCAACACCCCCGTCCCGGCCGCCCCGAGCGCGGTTGTCGACGGGGAAGCGGACATGGTGCTTCCCATGGCAACGACCCTTCCGACCGCGACCGCGACGGCGCCGCTGGCTTCGGCCATCAGCCCGCTTCGCTCGCAGCCCGGCGCCGCGTCGGTCCAGATATCGGACGCGAGCACGGCGATCGGAGCGATCCTGCCCGAAGCGTCCGCCGAGCCCTCTCCCGCGCCCGCCGCGAAACCGGCCGAGGCGACGCCGACGCCCGACGCCGCCGTTGCCGCGAGCCTGCTGATCGCCGTGGCGACCCCGCGTGCTACCGCGAAGCCCGCGGTCGATGCGCCCGGAAAGCCCCTCGAAAAGGCCGATGCCAAGGCCGACGACGCCGGTGGTGACGCTCCCGTCGGTCCCGACGCTCCCGATGCCCGCACCGCCGAGCCGCCCGTCGTGACGGCGGTGATCGCCGATCCGGCGCAGTCGGCCCCCGTCTCTGCCGCTGCCGCTGCCGCTGCGGCGATGGTGGCGAATGCGGCTCCGGCCCCCACAGGCCGAACTGCAAAGACCGCCGAAACCGAAGATGCGGCGCCGCGATCGACGGCGGCAACGACGATCCTGCCCGCCACGGCGGCCAAGACCGCCGCTGCCAAGCCCGCTCGCGAAGACGCTGTCGCCGCTGCTCCGGCGCGCCCGGCCGACAAGCCTGTCGAGACCGCCGCCGCCAAACCGGCACGCGAAGCCGCTCTCGCCCCCGCCTCCGCCTCCGCGCGTTCGGCCAGGGTGGAAAGCGCCGCCTTGCCGACAGCGGCCGCGAAGCCGGCCACCGATCCTGCCCCGCTCAAGCCTGCCCCGCTCCGCCCCGTAGCCGATAGCGGCGCGTCGATGGCGGTTCTTTTCGGCCAGCCCGCCGCACCCGGCGTGGCGGCGCCTGCTCTGGCCCAGGCCGCCGCGCCGGTCACCGAACGCCTGCTCGACATGGGCAGCGACGACCAGTGGATCGCTCAGCTTGCGACCGACATCGCCGCGACCAAATCGGAAAGCGGCGACCTCAGCTTTCGCCTGATGCCGCGCCACCTCGGCCGGCTCGACGTCGCGATGAAGATGGACGACAGCGGCGGCGTGTCGCTGAAGCTCGACACCCAGCACGAAGCGACCGCGACGATCGTCACCGCCGCGCAGCCGCGCCTCGTCGAGGATCTGCGCCAGCAGGGCGTGCGCGTCGCCGAGGCGCAGGTCACGCATACGCCCGCCGAGACCGGGCGCCAGCAACAGCAGCAGGGCCAGAGCGGCCGAAATGCTGCTCCAAACGCCAGCCATCTGATCGAAACCGCCCCCGAGCGCCCCGGCGCCGACCGCAATGAACGCGCCGCGGATCGCCGCGGCCGCTTTGCCTGACCCCGAAAGGCCTGACCATGAGCAAGGACAAAACCCCCGACGCCGATCCCAAGAAGGGTGGCAAGATGAAGAAGATGCTGATGCTGGGTATCGGCGCGACCGCGCTGATCGGGGCCGGCGCCGGTGCGGGCATCTATCTCGGCGGCGGCCTCTCCGCGCACGAGGCGAAGCCCGAGGATCATTATCCCAAGCTCGTCGTCCGCAGCGTCGGCGAGGAAGCGGTGGCCGAGGGCGAGGGCGGCGGGGAAGGCAAGGAGCCGGCGCTGAAGGTCGGCACGGTCTCGGTTCCGAACGACCATTTCAAGGTCGATCCGCGCAAATATGAAATCACCTATTATCCGATGACCGACGCCTTCACGACGAACCTCGCCGACGGATCGGGCTTCCTTCAGGTCGGGATCAGCCTGTCGACCTTTTACGACGGCAAGGTGATCACCAACATCAAGCGCCAGCAGGTGCCGATCCGCTCGGCGGTGCTGATGGTGCTCGCCGAACAGGATCCGGCGCTGCTGTCGACCTCGCAGGGCAAGCAGCAGCTCCAGCGCCAGCTCACCGCCGCGATCAACGACGTGCTGCGCGACAAGGAAGGCTTCGGCGGCATCGACAACGTCTATTTCACCAGCCTGGTGATCCAGTGAGCCTCGAGCCGAAACCCGTCGATGCCTCGGCCAAGCAGGCCGCCGACGCGAAGGCGTCGCTGCTGCTGCGCAAGACCGAGGGCAGCTATGCCTTTCCGGTGCTCGACAGCGTCGGCAACCAGTTCGCGCGCAGCTTGCGCGACCTGATCCGCGCGCTCGGCGCGCCGACGGTGCAGGTCGAGCGCGAAGCCGCGGTGCAGATGCGCTTTACCGACTGGTGCCAGGCGGTCAGCCCCGGCCTCTTCTGGCGTTATCATGCACCGCCGCTCAAGGGACCGGTGCTGCTCGCGACCGCGCGGCCGCTGCTGCTCCAGCTCGTCGACATCTTCTATGGCGGCAAGGGCCAGCTCGCCGGCGAGCGCGAGGAGCTGACCGACGCCGAGGAACGCTTCGCCGCGCGGCTCGGCCGCGACATGGGCCAGCAACTCGCCGCGGCGTGGAAGATGGGGATCGAACCCGAACTCGACTGCGTGACCAGCGATCCCGCGAAGCTCGCCGCGGTGCGCGGCGACGACGAATTGCTCGTCCAGCGCTTCACGCTGCGCGGCGGCGTGTTCGAGGGGCGGACGATTCTCTGCGCCTATCCGCAGGCGGCGCTGCGCGGAATCGCGGTCGCCGAGCCGGTTCCCGAGATGCGCGACGGACCCGCGATCGATCCCGCCTGGACCGCGACGCTGAACCGCGCGCTCAAGACCGTGCGCGTGCCGGTGCGCTCGGTTCTCGCTCGCCCCGAAATTTCTTTGGTGAAACTCCTCTCTTTGGAGGTCGGCGATATCATTCCGTTAACCATTCCGCGCAATGTTCCGGTAACCGTCGCCGGCCGCAGTTTCGCGTCCGGCAGCATCGGGGAATCGAATGGCAACGCCGCCATCCTGATTGAGACTGTCGAAAAGGGATCCGACGATGAATGACATGAGCGAAGCCCCCGCCCGGCCCGACCGGCGCGACCGGAGCATTGCGGGCGCGCCCAATTTCGACTTGCTCGCCGGCGTCTCGCTGCGCGTCTCGGTCGAGGTCGGATCGACCTCGATGACGCTCGCCGAACTGCTGTCGCTGTCCGAGGGCAGCGTCGTCGAGCTCGACCGCGCCGCGAACGAACTGCTCGACATCTATGCCAACGGCACATTGATCGCGAAGGGCGAGATCGTCAGCGTCGAAGGCCGCTACGGCATCCAGATCGCCGAAGTCGTCGCGCCCGCGCAAGGGTTCGCGGGCTTCGAGCGGAGGGGCTGATGCTCGAATATATTCTCCGTCTGTTGATCCTGCTGCCGCTGGTCGGCGGCATGGCGTGGGGCAGCATATGGTTATGGAAGCGCGTCCAGATGGGCGTGCCCCTGACCGGCGGCGCCAAACAGGCCCGCGCGGTCGAGATGGTCGGCGTGCTGCCGCTCGGCCCCGGCACCAAGCTCGCGGTCGTCGAATTCGCGGGTCAGCAGATATTGCTCTCGGTCTCGCGCGGCCAGGTTACGCGGCTCGCCGACAACAGCCAGGGCGATTTCCATGTCGGCTGACGGTTCTCGCAAGCGCTGGCTGCGCCGCGCCGCCCTGATGGGCGGCTTTGCGCTGCTCGCCGTGGCAACGCCGGCCTTCGCGCAGGACGTCGGCGCGAGTGGCCTCACGCGCGCGGTGAGCGAGATCGGCGGCGACGGCCGGCCGCTGACGCTGTCGCTGCAGATCCTCCTGCTGATGAGCCTGCTGACGGTGCTGCCGTCGCTGCTCCTGATGATGACCAGCTTCACGCGCATCATCATCGTGCTGTCGATCCTGCGCC
This sequence comes from Sphingopyxis sp., assembly GCF_025869345.1. Classification (GTDB taxonomy): domain Bacteria; phylum Pseudomonadota; class Alphaproteobacteria; order Sphingomonadales; family Sphingomonadaceae; genus Sphingopyxis. The sequence continues at coordinate 4,764 of NZ_JAOZVW010000165.1, read as the reverse complement.
ACGCGCTCGGGCTTCAGCAGACGCCGCCGAACCAGGTGCTCGTTGGCCTCAGCCTCTTCCTGTCGCTGTTCGTGATGCAGCCGGTGCTGAGCGAGGTGAACCGCGTCGCGATCGAGCCTTACGGCCAGGAACAGATCGACATCGGCACCGCGATCAGCCGCTCGGGCGACGCGCTGCACGGCTTCATGATGACGCAGACGCGCAAGACCGACCTGATGATGTTCGCGAAGATCGCCAAGGCGCCCGCCTATGCGAGCCCCAAGGACGTGCCCTTCTCGATCGTGCTCCCCGCCTTCGTCACCAGCGAATTGAAGACCGCCTTCCAGATCGGCTTCCTGATCTTCCTGCCCTTCCTCGTCATCGACCTGATCGTCGCGTCGGCGCTGATGTCGCTCGGCATGATGATGCTGTCGCCGACGGTGATCTCGATGCCCTTCAAGCTGCTGCTCTTCGTCCTCGTCGACGGCTGGGCGCTGACGATGGGCTCGCTCGCCTCCTCTTTCGGGACCTAGACGATGGAAGCCGATTATTTCGTCGGGGTCGCGCAGCAATCCTTGTGGGTGCTCGCGCTCGCCTCGGCGCCGATCTTGATCCCGATCCTGGTCGTCGGCGTGCTGCTCGGCATGGTGCAGGCGGCGACCTCGATCAACGAACAGACGCTGAGCTTCGTGCCCAAGCTGATCGTCACCGCCGTCTGCCTTGCGATCTTCGGCAGCAGCATCCTGGTGCTGCTCACCGATTTCACGCAGGATATCTTCGCGCAGATTCCGAATCTGGTCCGCTAGCGGCGCGATGAACCCTGCCGACGTCCCGAACATCGAGGCGATGCTCCAGCTGTGGATGCTGGGGATGATCCGGCCCGGCGCCGCCTTTCTGGCCGCGCCGGTGTTCGGCGCCGCGAACGTGCCGGTGCAGCTTCGCCTCGTCATCGCGCTCGCGGTCGGCGTGCCCGCGGTCGCGGCGTCGGGGATGGCGCTGCCCGCGGACGGCATCGTCTCGGTCCCCGGCCTGCTGTTCATCATCGGCGAGGCGGTGATCGGCCTCGCGATCGGCTTCGTGCTCCAGATGGGGCTCGCCGCCGCTCTGCTCGCGGGGGAGGCGATCAGCAATGCGATGGGCCTCGGCTTTGCATCGATGGTCGATCCGCTGAGCGGCGCGTCGAGCACTGTCGTCGGGCAGTTCCTGTCGATGCTCGCGACCGCGCTCTTCCTCGCCGCCGACGGCCATCTGATGCTGATCCGGATCATCGTCGACAGCTATCAGGCGCTGCCGCCCGGCAACGCCTTTCCCTCCTTCGCCGCGATCGGCGGGCTGTTGCACTTCGCCAGTCTGATGTTCGCGGCGGGGCTGACGATCGCGCTGCCGGTCGGCTTCGTGCTGATCCTCGTCCAGATGATCATGGGCGTGATCGGCCGCTCGGCCCCGGCGATGAACCTGTTCGCGGTCGGCCTGCCCGCGACTTTGCTCGCGGGGGTCATCCTGCTCGGCATGGCGACCCCGGCGATGGCGGAGACGATCGCCCGCTTCCTCTCCGACGCGCTCGACATGGCGCGCACGATCGCCGCGGGACGCTGAGCGATGGCAGGAACGAGCGAAAAGGACCAGAAGACCGAGCTTCCAACCCACAAGAAGCTCAAGGATTCGGCGCGCGAGGGCGACGTGCTGATGTCGAAGGAGCTTGCGACCGCGCTGATGATGCTCGCCGGCGCGGGCTGGCTGTTCGCCGCGGGCGGTTGGCTCGTCGATTCGGCGGGCGAACTCGTCAAGCGCGGCCTGACCCTCGATGCCGGCGACATCGCCCATTTCGCGCCCGGCGAGGCGGTGATGCGCAACGGCGTCGAGATATTGCTGCCGCTCGCCAGCCTGTTCGCGCTCGCGATCGGCGCCAGCATCGCGGCGCCCGCGATGCTCGGCTCGCTCGGCTGGCGCGGCAAGGCGCTCGGCTTCAAGGGCAATCGGATGAATCCCCTGTCGGGGCTCAAGCGCATCTTCGGGCCGCAGGGCGTCATCGAGCTGGTCAAGTCGCTCGCCAAGGTGCTGCTGCTCGGCACGATCGGCTATCAGCTCGTCGCGCACAGCCTGCCGGCGATCATGTCGATGGCGCAGGCCGACCTCAACGCCGCGATCGGCCTCGCCGGCCGCGCGGTCGGCCATTCGATGCTCGCGATGGCGGGCGGCCTCGTCGTCATCGCGCTGATCGACGTGCCCGCGCAATGGTATCAGCGCACCCGCCGCCTGATGATGAGCAAGCAGGAAATCAAGGAGGAAATGCGCGAAGCGGACGGCGCGCCCGAACTCAAACAGGCGCAGCGCCAGCGCGCGCACGACATCCTCAGCGGTTCCGCGCGCAAGGCGGTGTCGGATGCGACCGTCATCCTCACCAACCCGACCCATTTCTCGGTCGCGCTTCGCTATCGCCCCGGCCAGGACGCGGCGCCCGTCGTCGTCGCGCGCGGGCGCGGCGACGTCGCGCTGTCGATCCGCGAGCTCGCGCGCACCGCGAACGTGCCGATCCTCGAATATCCGCAGCTCGCCCGCGCCATCTATTTCACCGCGCGCGCCGGGCGGACAATTCCCGAGGAATTGTTCGTCGCGGTCGCGACGGTGCTCGCCTTCGTCTTCCAGCTCGAACGCGCGATGGCCGAGGGGACGAGCCAGCCCGCGATCGACGTGCCGCCGACGCATTGCTTCGACGCCGAGGGGCGCCGGCAGGCCTAAACACCGCATAGCTATCGTGTGTCCCCGCGAAGGCGGGGACCATCTCCCGCCGGCTCCATCTTGGACCATCTGAAGATGGACCCCCGCCTTCGCGGGGGAACACGGCCTTATATGGGATCCGGCTCCTTAATCCCCCGCCCGCGCCGCCGTTAAGAGGTGCGAAGGATATTCGCATGGTCACCTCTATCGCCTCTTCGCTCGGCTACGGGTCGGGAATCGACATCCCCAAGCTGGTGAACGACCTAGCAAGCGCCTCGCGCGATCCGAAGGTCGCGCGGCTCACGACGCTGACCCAGCAGAATCAGGCGCGGGTGAGCGCGGTCGCGCAAGCGCGCTCGGACCTCGAGGGCTTTGCCGATTCGCTCGAACAGATGATCGCCGACGGGTCGCTCCGCAGCACGCCGACCGTTTCCGACGACAGCGTGCTGGCGGCCACCGCGCGCGCGGGCCTCAGCGCCGACAGCTTCTCCGCCACCATCGTCGTCAATGGCCTCGCGCGTGCGCAGACCGCCTATTCGGGAATCGTCGCCGACACGAGCGCTGCGATCGGCACCGGCACGATGACGCTGAGCGTCGGGGGCGTGGACAAGACGATCACGATCGACGCGACCAACAACAGCCTCGAAGGCCTGGCGACCGCGATCAACGCCAGCGGCGCCGGGGTCACCGCCTCGATCGTCGCCGACACCGGCGGCAGCCGCATCGTGCTCAAGGGGGCGACGGGGGAGGGCAACGCCTTCACGCTGACCGCCGACGCGGGGGCCGACCCCGCGCTCGCGGCTTTCGGCTATGGCGCGGGCGGCGGCATGACGCTCGGCCAGTCGGCCGCGAACGCGACCTTCACGATCGACGGTATCGCCTACAGCCGCGCCACGAACAGCGTCGACGACGTCATTCCGGGCATGTCGCTGACGCTCAAGAAGGCCGCGCCCGGCCAGCCGGTCGATATCGGCGCCAGCCGCCCGCTCGACATGATCCGCCAGACGGTCGGCGACTTCGTCTCGGTCTATAACCAGCTCAAGAAAAGCCTGTCGTCGGCCGCCAGCCTGTCGGGCACGACCAGCTCGCTCCGCGCGCTCGAACGCGAGCTCAGCGACATGGTCAACAAGGTGCTGACCAGCGGCAGCGGCATTTCCAGACTGTCCGACATCGGCATCACCTCGACCAAGGAAGGCACGCTCACGGTCGATTCGGCCAAGCTCGAAAAGGCGCTGACCGCCGACGCGGGCGCGGTCGAGGCGCTGTTCAGCCCGCGCCGCGACGCGACGCACACCGCGACCACCGATCCCGGCATCGCCGGCATTCTCGATGCGATCCGCGACAAGGCGGTCGCAAGCGACGGCGCGATCGGCCGCGTATCGAAATCGCTCGCCGACAAGAGCAGCTCGCTCGCCGAGCAGCTCGAAAAGGTCGAGGAGCGCGAAGCCGCCTACAAGGCGCGGCTCGAAAAGCAGTATAGCGCCCTCGACGTCAAACTGAACGCCTTCAAGGCAACCCAGGCCTATCTTGAGCAACAGATCAAGATGTGGACGAACCAGAATAACGACTGATGACGTCCATGGCCGCTACCCCCTCGACCGTCCGCGCGACGGGACTCTATCGCCGCCTGCAGCACGAAAGCCGCGCGCTCGCCGCCGACCCGGTCGAACTCGTCACCATGCTCTATGACGAGCTGGAGACCGCGGTCGGGGTGCTCGCCTCGATGGTGCGGCAGGGGCAGCGCATCTCGGCGACCGAGCCCGCGCGGCGCGCGCGCACCATCCTGATCGGCCTCGACGCGAACCTCGATCGCGACGCCGGCGGCGACGTCGCCATCGCGCTGTCGCGCGTCTATCGCAGCATGCGCCGCAAGCTCGACGATGCGGTCTCGGCCAACAGCGCCGAATCGCTCGACGAACTGCTGAACGGCATCGTGACGATCAGCTCGGCCTGGCGCCAGCTGCGGTAGACCTCTCCGACTCGTCATTGCGAGCGCAGCGAAGCAATCCAGGGCGGTTTACGCACACTCTGGATTGCTTCGCTGCGCTCGCAATGACGCGGTGTACT
>NZ_JAOZVW010000164.1 GCF_025869345.1 Sphingopyxis sp. | reverse complement strand
CCTGCCCCTCCACCACCTTCGGTGGTCCCCCTCCCCGTGCCGGGGAGGATCGGCTTGTCACCTATCGGTCGATTTCGGCGATCCGGCGCTTTTGTAACAAAAGTGATTTCGACCATTGGCGCGCGGGGCTATATTATACTGCCCAAGCCGCGCGGTATAATGGTTTTCGCGGGCGGAACATGGTTATCGGACGAACGGCGGGCATTGGATATTGCGCGAGGCGATGAGATCGGGAAAAGGCCGGAGGAGAACGTGGCTGGCGGGCCTGGCGCTGGTGCTGCTGGTCTTCCTGCTGTTGCTCTTTTATCTGGGGCGGCCGATCGCGCCTCGAACGACCGAGGTGGACGTGACCGACACAATCGCCCAAAGCGGCCCGAGCACAGCCCCCAAGGATAGGTGATGACGAAAAAGCTGCTGACGCTGACTTTGGCCCTGTCGGGCACCGCGATGGCGGCGGCGCTGGTGCTGCCCGCGATCGCGCAGGAATCGCTGCTGCCCGAGGGTTTCGGCAATCCGGCCGATACGCCCGCGCCGAAACCCTCGCCGACACCGTCGCCCGGTTCGACCGCGACGCCGAAATCGCCAGCGCCCGCATCCCCGTCTTCCCCGTCGGTCGGCGCCCTGCCGCCCACCGTGTCTCCGACCCTGGCCGACGCCACCAGCGAAGACGGCGATGAAACCGGCGACGAGGAGGAGGTCGCCTCGGGCGGCCTGAAATACGACCTGCCGCCCGGCGCGCGGCGGCTGCTGACGCGGATCGGGCCGCTGACTCCCGAAACGGGCGGTCTCGCGCCCGACGCATTCGGTGTGCGCGGCCAATATGCGGCGGCGATCATGCGCAAGACCAACGGGGCGCTCGCTTCGCGCTGGGGGCAGATATTGCTGCGCCGCGCGCTGTCGTCGGCGATCGATACGCCCGACACGATCAACGGCGCCGACCTGGCCGCCGACCGCGCCGGGCTGCTCCTGCGCATGGGCGAATCGACCGCGGCGCGCTGGATCGTCCAGTCGGTCGACTATGACCGTGCGAGCCCGCGGCTGGTGCAGGTCGCGCAGCAGACCTTCCTTGCCAACGCCGATCCGGCCGGACTCTGCCCCTATGTTCCCGCCGGCCTTGCGCATGGCGAGGAGCAGTCGTGGCGGCTGGCGTCGGCGATCTGCGCCGGGCTGTCGGGCGAGGCCGGTCCGGCGGGCTGGGCGATCGGGCGCGTCCGGTCGAGCGGCAAGATCAGCAATTTCGACATATTGCTGACCGAGCGGGTGCTCGGCGCGACCGGCGCGGGCCGCCGCTCGACGACGATCGAATGGGACAAGGTCGACCGGCTGACGAGCTGGCGCTTCGGCCTCGCGACCGCGACCGCGATCGACATTCCCGCCGAGCTTCGCGCGGGCGAGCCCGGCTATATGCGCGGCTGGACCGTGCTGGCGCCGATGACCGGCATGACCGACCGCGTCGCCGCGGCGCCCGACGCCGCGGCGCGCGGCGTGCTGTCAAGCGAGGCCTATGTCTCGCTGCTCAGCGCGGCGTCGAGCGAGGAGGAGCCGCCCGAGGCGATCGCGGCGCAGCTCGGCGAACTGCGCGACGCCTTCGGATCGGCGACCGGGGCCGAACGCTATGCCGCGATGCAGGGATTGTGGGGCGCGGGATCGAACCCGGCGCAGCGCTACGCCGCGCTCGTCGCGACCGCGCGTGCCGCGGCGGGGCTGCCGACCGGCACCAACGTCGGCGGCGATCCGTGGCAGCTTCTGGGATCGATGCTCGCCGCGGGGTACGACGCCAATGCGATGGCGTGGGTGCAAAAACTCGACGTCGGCAGCCGCGCCTGGGGCGTGATGGCGGTCGGATCGCCGCGCGCGCTGACCGGGGTGAGCGCGGGGAGCATCGGCAATTTTTCGGGCAACGACGACAGCGCCGATTATCTGCGCTCGAAATTCCTCGTGGCCGGGCTGGCCGGGCTCGGGCGCCTCGATGCCGGGCAGGCGGCGTCGGCGGCGGGCGACCTCGACATGAACCTCGGCAAGCAAACGCGCTGGTCGCGCGCGATCATGGCGGCGGCCGAGCGGCGCGAGCCGGGCATGGTCGCGCTGATCGCGGCGGCGGGGATGCAGGGCGACTGGTCGAAGATTCCGCCCTATCACCTCTATTACATCACCCGCGCGCTGCGCGACGTCGGGCTGGAAGCCGAAGCGCGGATGATCGCCGCCGAAGCGCTGGTGCGTGTCTGACATATTCCGATTCCCCGAGCGAAGCCGAGGGGCTCGTTCGAGCGAAGCGAGAACCGGCACCGCCGCTGCCTCGACTGCGCTCGGCATGGCCCCTCGGCTTCGCTCGGGGAATCGGCTCAATATGATAAGCTCCAGACCAATGAGCTTGAAGTGAGTGACGGCGCTCTGATCGACCGCTTTCTGGAAATGATGGCGGCCGAGCGCGGGGCGTCGCGCAATACCCTCGCGGCCTATAAGCGCGATCTGGAGCAGGCGGCGGAGAGGGTGCGCGGTTCGCTGGGCGAGGCCGGGGGCGACGATCTGCGCGGGCTGATGGCGGGCTATGCTTCGCTCGCGGCGAGCAGCGCGGCGCGGAAATTGTCGGCGCTGCGGCAATTCTTCGCTTTCCTGCTCGACGAGGGCGATCGCGCCGACAATCCCGCGCTCGACATCGCGCGCCCGGCGACGCGGCGGCCCTTGCCGCGCATCCTGACGCACGACGATGTCGAGCGGCTGTTCGCGCAGGCGGGCGAGGAAGCGGCGGGCGAAGCGCCGCCCGCGCAGGCGGTGCGGATGCTGCTGCTGCTCGAACTTCTCTATGGGTCGGGGCTTCGGGCGAGCGAACTTGTGTCGCTGCCGCGCCGCGCGGCCCTAGGTGGGCGCGAGTTTCTGATCGTCCGGGGGAAGGGCGACAAGGAACGGCTCGTGCCCCTGTCCGAGCGCGCACGCGCGTGTCTCGACCGCTGGCTGCCGCTGGTCGCGGACGGTTCGCCGTGGCTCTTTCCGTCGGGAAAGGCGCATCTGTCGCGCGTGCGGCTGTTCCAGATGCTGCGCGAACTTGCGGCGCGCGCCGGGATCGATCCGGCCGCGATCAGCCCGCATGTGCTGCGCCATGCCTTCGCCACGCACCTGCTGGAGGGCGGGGCGGATTTGCGCGCGCTGCAACTGATGCTCGGCCATGCCGACATCGCGACGACCGAAATCTATACGCATGTCGACAGCCGGCGGCTGGTCGAGCTGGTGAACCGGCGGCATCCGCTGGCGCAGATGAAATGATCGCCCCCGAAAGAAACCCGATTCCCCGAGCGAAGCCGAGGGGCATTGCCGAGCGAAGTCGAGGCGGCGACGGTGCGGGTTCTCGCTCCGCGCGAACGAACCCCGCGGCGTCGCTCGGGGAATCGGGTTTATTCAGATTTATTACGGCGGTGAC
>NZ_JAOZVW010000163.1 GCF_025869345.1 Sphingopyxis sp. | reverse complement strand
TCTCGTCATCCCGGACTTGATCCGGGATCCATTCTCTCAGCGCCGGATGAATGGATCCCGGATCAAGTCCGGGATGACGATGCGAGGTAGGTCGGCTTCCGGTCGCAACCAGTCTTACGCAAAAAGGGGCCGCGGAGCGGCCCCTTTTCCTGTTTTCGATTTCTCGCGAGTGCTTACCGCTTGTCGACCGGCACGAACGGGCGCTGCGTCGGGCCGGTGTAGAGCTGACGCGGGCGGCCGATCTTCTGCGCGGGGTCGGAGATCATCTCGTTCCACTGGGCGACCCAGCCGACGGTGCGGGCAAGCGCGAAAAGCACGGTGAACATCGTCGTCGGGAAACCGATCGCCGAGAGGATCACGCCCGAATAGAAATCGACGTTCGGGAACAGCTTCTTCTCGATGAAATAGGGGTCGTTCAGCGCCATTTCCTCGAGCTGCAACGCGACCTCGAACACCGGATCGTTGACCTTGAGCGTGTCGAACACCTCGCGCACCGTCTTTTGCATCACGGTCGCGCGCGGATCGTAATTCTTGTAGACGCGGTGGCCGAAGCCCATCAGGCGGAACGGGTCGTCCTTGTCCTTGGCGCGGGCGATATATTCGGGAATCCGCTCCGGACGGCCGATTTCGCGCAGCATGTTGAGCGCCGCCTCGTTCGCGCCGCCATGCGCGGGGCCCCAGAGGCAGGCGATTCCCGCCGCGATGCACGCGAAGGGGTTCGCGCCCGACGAACCCGCGAGACGGACAGTCGAGGTCGAGGCATTCTGCTCATGATCGGCATGGAGGATGAAAATGCGGTCGAGTGCGCGGACGACCGCCGGATCGACCTCATATTCCTCGGCCGGAACGCCGAAGGTCATGCGCAGGAAATTATGCGTGTAGCCGAGGTCGTTGCGCGGATAGACGAACGGTTGGCCGACCGAATATTTATACGCCATCGCCGCGATCGTCGGCATCTTCGCAATCAGCCGGTGGCTGGCGACCATGCGCTGGTGCGGATCGTGAATCTCGGTCGAATCGTGGTAGAAGGCGCTGAGTGCGCCGACGATGCCGCACATCAGCGCCATCGGATGCGCGTCGCGGCGGAAGCCGCGGAAAAAGGTCGACAATTGTTCGTGGACCATCGTGTGGCGGGTGATGGTATTGTCGAAAGCCGTCAGTTCTTCGGCATTCGGCAGTTCGCCGTTGAGCAGCAGATAGCAGGTTTCCATGAAGGTCGAATGTTCGGCGAGGTCGCCGATCGCATAACCGCGGTGCAGCAGCACGCCCTCGTCGCCGTCGATATAGGTGATCGCCGATTCACAGCTCGCGGTTGAGGTGAAGCCGGGATCGTAAGTGAAGGCGCCCGTCTGGGCATAGAATTTGCGGATATCGACGACATCGGGGCCGACCGTGCCCTTGAGCACCGGATTTTCGACAGTGGTGTCGCCCAGGGTGATTTTTGCGATATCGGTCATTTTCTTTCCCCTGAAGGTTTAGGGCGGGAGACGTTGCGGTTACGCCCCTGCCGGATAATATTGCGCTGCGTCAAGTCGCGCCAGGCTCGCGTCGCGGCCGAGCAGCAGCAGCACGTCGAAAATTCCCGGAGATACCGTGCGTCCGGTCAGCGCGGCGCGCAGCGGCTGCGCGAGTTTGCCGAGCCCGATTCCGGCCGACTCGCTCGTCTCGCGAACCGCGGCCTCGATATCCTCCGCATTCCAGTCGTTCAGCCCGCGCAGCTTTTCGGTGACGCCGGCGAGCACTCCCTCCGGCGCATCCCTTAGCACCTGCGCGGCCTTTTCGTCCACCGCCAGCGGCAGCGCCTCGAAAAGGAAGGTCGCGCCCTCGGCGATCTCGTCCAGCGTCCTGGCGCGGGGCTTCAGCGACTCCATCGCGCGGACGAGGAGAGCGCGGTCCCCGTCGCCCAGCGCGCGCCCGACGAGCGTTTCGACGCGCGGCGCGACGAGGTCGGCGAGGCGGGCGTCCTCGGCTTCGCGGATATAATGGCCGTTCAGATTTTCGAGCTTCTTGAAGTCGAAGCGCGAGGGCGAGCGGCCGACATGATCGAGATCGAACCATTCGACCGCCTGCTCGCGGTTGATGATCTCCGCATCGCCGTGGCCCCAGCCGAGGCGGAGGAGATAATTGTTCACGGCTTCGGGCAGATAGCCCATCTCGTCGCGATAGGCATCGACGCCGAGCGCGCCGTGGCGCTTCGACAGTTTCGCGCCGTCGGCGCCGTGGATCAGCGGCACATGCGCATAGACCGGCTCGCGCCAGCTCATGGCCCGGATCAGCGCAAGCTGGCGGAAGGCGTTGTTGAGATGGTCGTCGCCGCGGATGACGTGGGTGATCCCCATGTCGTTGTCGTCGACGACGACGCTGAGCATATAGGTCGGCGTGCCGTCGCTGCGCAGCAGGATGAAATCGTCGAGTTCGGCATTCTGGACGGTGACGTCGCCTTGCACGCGGTCGCGGATCGTGACCTCGCCGTCCTGCGGCGCGCGCAGGCGGATGACGTGCGGCGCCGCGGGGTCGCCGTCGTCGCGGTCGCGCCACGGGCTGCGGACGCGGAAGGGGATGCGCTTTTCCTGCGCCTCGGCGCGCATCGCCGCGAGTTCGTCCTGCGTCAGATAGCAGCGATAGGCCGCGCCTCTGGCGAGCAGGTCGTGCGCGACCTCGGCATGGCGCGGCGCGCGCGCGAACTGAAAGACGGCATCGCCGTCCCAATCGAGGTCGAGCCATTTCATGCCGTCGAGAATCGCGTCGATCGCGGCGTCGGTCGATCGCGCGCGGTCGGTATCCTCGATGCGGAGTAGGAACTTGCCGCCATGGTGGCGCGCGAACAGCCAGTTGAACAGCGCGGTGCGCGCGCCGCCGATGTGCAGATATCCGGTCGGGGAGGGGGCAAAGCGCGTCACCACGTCGGAGCCGGTTGCTTCGGGAGCCGCTTCTGCCAATTTGGTCGGGTTTTCGGTTGCCACTGTGGCCTCTTTCACTCAATTTGCCGCTCCGGTCAGGGGGACCGGGACGGAGGATCGGGGCAGCCCCTAGCATGGCGGCAAGGTCGCTTCAAACGCCCATACGCGCACGCGTGGTTACCGCCCTCCGCGGGGTTTCGGAGCGCGCCGAGGCGTGGCTGGACGTCGAGCGCGAGCGGATCGGGCTCTGGCTTCCCGTCGCGCTCGGCGCGGGGATCGCCGCCTGGTTCGCCTTGCCGGCGATGATACAGTGGATCGGGCTGCTTTTCCTGCTCGCCGCGGGCGCGCTTGTCGGGGTGCTGGCCGGGTGGCAGCGGCGGTTGGGGCGTATCGCAGCGGTCGGCTCTGCGGTGATGGCGGCAGGACTGCTGCTGATCTGGGCGCGCGCGTCGTGGGTCGCGGCACCGGTGCTGGCGCAGCCCGCGGTGACCGCCTTTTCGGCCGAGGTCGAAGCGGTCGAGCCGCAGCCTGCGCGCGAGCAGGTGCGGCTTATCGTTCGCCCGCTGCGGCGGCCCGATCTGCCCCCGCGTGTCCGGCTGACGCTTCGCGGCGACGGCGACGGCATCGCGCCGGGCGCGTTCGTCGGGCTGCGCGCGCGGTTGATGCCGCCGCCGACGGCGAGCCTGCCGGGCGGCTATGATTTTGCGCAGCGCGCCTGGTTCGACCGGATCGGCGCGGTCGGGACGGTGCTCGGTGACGTCGTGCGGTCACCCGGAGCGCGGCGCGGGAGTCAGCCGCTACGCGCACGGCTGAGCGCGCATATCCACGCACAGGTCGCGGGGTCGCCGGGCGGGATCGCGGCGGCGCTCGTCACCGGCGATCGCGGCGCGATTTCGCCCGAGGATGACGAGGCGATGCGCCGCGCAGGGCTGGCGCATCTGCTGTCGATCAGCGGGCTGCATGTGACCGCGGTGATCGGTTTCGCGATGCTCGTTGCGATGCGGCTGTTCGCGCTCAGCCGGCGGCTGGCGCTGGCGGGATATGTGCTGCCGATCGCCGCCGCTGCCGGGGCGCTCGCGGGGGCGGGCTATACGTGGCTTGCGGGCGCCGAGGTGCCGACGCTGCGTTCGCTGATCGCGGCGCTGCTCGTCCTCGTCGCTTTCCTGATGGGGCGCGAGGCGCTGACCCTGCGGCTTGTCGCGGCGGGGGCGCTGATCGTGCTGCTGTGGCGCCCCGAATCGCTCGCGGGGCCGAGTTTTCAGCTCAGCTTCGCGGCGGTGACGGCGATCGTCGCGCTCCACGAAAGCCCAATGATGCGGCGCTTCCTCGCGCGCCGCGACGAAGCTCTGCCGCTGCGATGGGGGCGGGCGCTGGCCGGGTTGCTGATCACCGGATTGGTGGTCGAGCTCGCACTGGCGCCGATCGCGCTGTTCCATTTCCACAAGGCGGGGCTTTACGGCGCGCTTGCCAATGTCGTGGCAATCCCGCTCACCACCTTCGTGATCATGCCGATGGAGGCGGCGGGGCTGCTGTTCGATAGCGTCGGGCTCGGCACGCCCTTCTGGTGGGTCGCCGATCACGCGCTGCGTCTGCTCATCGCGCTTGCGCACGCGGTGGCCGACACGCCGGGGGCGGTCGCGACGATGCCGAGCTTTCCGCGCTGGGGCTTTGCGCTGACGGTCGGCGGCGGGCTGTGGATCCTTATCTGGCGGACACGCTGGCGCTGGGCGGGGGCGGTGCCGCTGGCGATCGGTATCGCGGCGCTGCTCGCGCAGCCGCGCCCCGACCTGCTGATCACCGGCGACGGACGCAACATCGCGGCGGCGGTGCCCGGCGGCGGCTATGCGTTGCTGCGCAACCGCGCGGGCGATTTCGTGCGCGATACGATGAGCGAAGCGGCGGGGATCGACGCGCCGCTGGGCGCACTCGCCGATCTCGATCATGTCGAATGCAACGCCGATTTCTGCCGCTGGCGGCAGGGGGCCGAGGAGGGCGTCACACGCGCAGGGCAGGGCATCGCGCGCGGAGAACAGGACGCGGCGGCACGCGTCATCCTCGCCTCGCGCGGCCGCGACCGGATCGAGGGGGCCGAGATGGCCGCCGCCTGCGCCGCCGCCGATGTCGTGATCAGCGACCGCTGGCTGCCGCGCGAATGCGCCGGGCGCTGGCTGACGATCGACCGCGACAGCCTGGCGCAAAGCGGCGGGCTGGCGATCTATTTCGGCGAGCGGCCCCGCGTCGTTGCCGCGCTACGCGCGGGCGACGAGCATCCGTGGCGCCAGCCCGACCAGCTCAGTGGTAACGACGAAGCAGTCCCGACAGACGCCCTTGCACCATGACCCGCCCGGCCTCGTAACGCTGCGGCTCATAGGCGCTGTTGGCGGGATCGAGCCGGATCATCTTGCCCTCGCGCCGGAAATATTTGAGCGTCGCGTCCTGCCCGTCGACCAGCGCGACGACGATGTCGCCCTCGCGCGCGGTGTCGGCTTTCTGGATCAGCGCATAATCGCCGTCGAAGATGCCCGCCTCGACCATCGAGTCGCCCGACACTTCGAGCGCATAATGCTCGCCCGCGCCGAGCAGCGCGGCGGGGACCGCGAGCTGGTTGTGATCCTCGAACGCCTCGATCGGCACGCCCGCGGCGATCTTGCCGTGCAGCGGCACCTCGATGATGTCGTTCGCGGCAATCGGGCGCAGCGCGGGGGCGGGTTTGCGCAGCGGGACGATATTGTCGCGATCGCTCAGCACAGGAGCCTTGGTGCCTTCGGGGGTCTTGAGCACTTCCAGCGCGCGGGCGCGGTTGGGCAGGCGGCGGAGAAAACCCCTTTCTTCCAAAGCACTTATCAGGCGATGAATACCCGATTTCGACTTGAGGCCGAGCGCTTCCTTCATCTCCTCGAACGACGGCGAGATGCCGCTCGCGTCGAGGCGCTGCTGGATGAAGTGGAGCAGTTCATGCTGCTTGGCGGTCAACATCGATCATTCTCCATCATGCCCCGAATGGACCGGGCGCCGGACATAGGGAGAACGATAGTGGAACAAATCGGAACTTGTCAAGCGATGTCGATATAGTCGGCCAGCTCGCCCGCGGCTTTCGCGGCCGTGCCGATTTCGCGGATCACGAGCGCGCCGGCGTCGGCGAGCGGAAAAGTGCGGCCGCTGTCCTGCCCGTCGAACAGCACGAGGCGCTCGCCGTCGCGGCGCGCGCGCAGATAGTCGCGCCGCGCGCCGCCGGGGCCGAGCGCGGCCGCGAGCGGCGCTTGCCGGATTTCGGGCAGCGGGTCGCGCGCACCGGCGAGATGGCGGACGAGCGGGAGCAGGAACAGGATCGCGGTGACGAAAGCCGATGAGGGATTGCCGGGCAGGCCGAGCAGCAGCGCGTCGCCGATGCGGCCCGCGATCAGCGGCTTGCCCGGCTTCATCGCGATCTTCCAGAAATCGACGCGTCCGCCTGCGTCCTCGAGCGCGGCGCGGATATGGTCGTGATCGCCCACCGACGCGCCGCCGACGGTGACGATGACGTCGTGACGTCGCGCCAGATCCTTGAGAACGCGTGCGATCATCGTCCGGTCGTCGCGCATGTGCAGCGGCAGCCCGGCGTCGGCGGGTTCGCGCGCAAGCAGCGCCGCGAGCATCGGGCCGTTGCTGTCGGGAATCTGGCCGGGGGCGAGCGTGCGGCCCGGCTGGACCAGTTCGTCGCCGGTCGTCATGATCGCGACGCGTGGGCGCGCGCCGACCGCAAGCTGCGCCGCGCCGCCCATGATCGCGGCGGCGATGGCGCCCGGGGTCAGGCGCGTTCCGGCGACGAGGAGTCGGTCGCCCGCGGCGAAATCGCTCGCGCGGGCGCGGATATGCTGACCGCGCGCGGGCGCGTCGCCGGTCAGGGTGAGCGTCGCCCCATGGGCGGCGGCATTTTCCTGGATGACGACGGTGTCGGCGCCTTCGGGAAGCATCGCGCCGGTGAAGATGCGGGCCGCCTCGCCCGCGCCGAGCGGCGCGGATGGCGCGGTGCCTGCGGCCACCTCTCCGCTGATCCGCCAGGGGCCGGGAAGATCGTCGAAGCGGATCGCATAGCCGTCCATCGCCGACAGCGGTGCCGCAGGCTGATCGCGTTCGGCTGTGATATTCTGTGAAAGATAGCGACCAAGCGTTTCGGAAAAAGCGATAGCCTCCGGCGCGAGCGGCGAACGCAATGCGAGCAGGCGCGCCTGCGCTTCCTCGACGGCAAGCGGGCCGCTCATGCGGCGCGCCAGTCGCCCGAGCGGCCGCCGCTCTTTTCGAGCAGGCGGATGCCCTCGAGGATCATCGCGCGATCGAGCGCCTTCGCCATGTCGTAGAGCGTCAGCAGCGCGACCGAGGCGGCGGTGAGCGCCTCCATCTCGACCCCGGTCGGTCCGGTCGTTTCGGCGGTGGCGCGGACCGAAACGCCGGTGTCTTCCCAGTCGAATTCGACCGACACTTTGGTGAGCGCGAGCGGGTGGCATAGCGGGATCAGTTCGGACGTGCGCTTCGCGGCCATGATGCCGGCGATGCGCGCGGTCGAGAGGACGTCGCCTTTAGGGGCATTGCCGGCGCGGATCGCATCCAGCGCCTCGACCGACATCGCGATGCGGCCGCCCGCGACGGCGCGGCGCCGGGTCGCGGGTTTGGCGCTGACATCGACCATATGCGCGGCGCCGCTGTCGTCGAGGTGAGTCGGTTTGCTGGTCATCGGGGCGAGACAAGCAATGCAGGGTGAGAAAGGCAAGGGGAGATGGCGGCTTTCGACCGATAGGCGACGTTGAGCATCTCCTAACGTCGTCATTCCCGCGAAAGCGGGAACCCAGGGCGTGCGTCGGCTGACCCCACACTGGGTTCCCGCTTTCGCGGGAATGACGAAAGTGGGGAGTGTCCGCTCCCCACCCCAAAGCGGAAATGGCGTTTTACTCGTTCGGCTTACCCGTTCAGCAGCGCCTTTGTCGCCGCCTCGACATCCGGCTGGCGCATCAGGCTTTCGCCGACGAGGAAGGCGTGGACGCCGCTTTGCGCCAGGCGAAGGCAGTCGGCATGGCTGGCGATGCCGCTTTCGCCGACGAGAAGCGTGCCGGGCGGCACCAGCTTCGCCAGCCGCTCGGTCACTGCGAGGTCGGTTTCGAAGGTGCGCAGATCGCGGTTGTTGACCCCGATCAGCCGCGAACGAAGCCGGGTCAGCGCGCGGTCGAGTTCGGCCTCGTCATGCACTTCGACGAGGACATCCATGCCGCGTTCGATCGCGGCCTCCTCGATCTCGCGCATCGCGCCGTCGTCGAGTGCTGCGACGATGATCAGAATCGCGTCGGCACCGATCGAGCGCGCCTCGGCGACCTGCCACGGATCGATCATGAAATCCTTGCGCAGGACGGGAAGGTCGCACGCGGTGCGCGCCGCGATCAGAAATTCCTCGTGCCCCTGAAAATAAGGCGCGTCGGTGAGCACCGACAGGCAGGCCGCGCCGCCCGCGGCATAGGCACGGGCGTGTTCGGCGGGATTGAAATCTTCCCTTATCAATCCCTTGGACGGTGAAGCTTTCTTGATTTCGGCGATCAGTCCGAAACCGCCCGCTCCGATCTTTGCCCGCAGCGCGGTCGTAAAGCCGCGCGGGGCGCCGGCGTCGATGCCGTCGAGGTCGGGAATCGAATAGGCCTGGCGGCGCTGCGCCACTTCCTGCGCCTTGGTGGCCAGGATTTCGGTGAGTTTGTTCACGGATTGCGCCTCGTTTTTCCGTCATTGCGAGCGCAGCGAAGCAATCCAGAGTCGCGTAAACCGCCCTGGATTGCTTCGCTGCGCTCGCAATGACGAATGGAAGAGTGAAAGATCATTTATAGGCGATCCAGCAGTTGAGCAGGGCGTTGGCGAGCCCCTTGTCGATCGCTTCGGCGGCTTCCTCGACGCCGTCCGCGAGCGTTTCGGCGGCGCCCGCGACGACCAGCGCCTCGGCGGCATTGTAGAGCACCGCATCGCGATAGGCGCCGGGCTCGCCCAGCAGCAGCGCGCGGAGCGCCGCCGCGTTCGCCGCTGCGTCGCCGCCGCGGATCGATTCGATCGGATGGCTGGGAAGTCCCGCGTCGGCGGCCGTGCTGCGCTGCATCCGCACCCCCTCGCGGGTGACGACCGCGACCTCGTTGCCGCCCGCGAGCGACAGTTCGTCGAGTCCCTCGTCGCCCGAAATTACGCGTGAATGATCGGTGCCGAGCCGGTGCAGCGCCTCGGCATAGACGGGGACATAGGCGGGACGCGCGATGCCGACGAGCTGGCGCGAAACGCGCGCGGGGTTGGCGAGCGGGCCCATCAGGTTGAAGATGGTGCGCTGCCCGATCGCCTTGCGGATCGGCTGGATGCGCTTCATCGCGGGATGATGGTTCGCCGCGAAGAGGAAGCAGATGCCGAGGTCGGCGAGTTGCGCTTCGGCCATCGCTCCGGCGCGTTCCATGTCGAGGCCCAAGGCTTCCAATGTGTCGGCGGCGCCCGATTTCGACGAAGCCGCCCGATTTCCGTGCTTTGCAACCGGAACCTCGCACGCCGCGACGACGATTGCGACCGCGGTCGAGACGTTGAGCGTGTGGTGGCCGTCGCCGCCGGTGCCGCAGACGTCGATCGCATTATCTGGCGCATCGATCGGGATCATCCGGTCGCGCATCGCCTGTGCCGCGGCGGCGATCTCGACCATCGTCTCGCCGCGATCCGAAAGCGCGATCAGGAAGCCGGCGATCTGCTCGTCGCTCGCGCTGCCGTCGAGGATCGCCGCGAACGCGGCGCCCGCTTCGTCATGCCCCAGTAGCGCGGTGGGGTCGGGGAGCGGGCCGAAGCGGCTCATGCCGCGCGCCGCGCCGCGACCGGCAATCCCGCAAGGCTGAGGAAATTCGCGAGCATCGCATGACCGTACTCGGTGGCGATGCTTTCGGGGTGGAACTGGACGCTGTGGATCGGCAGTTCGACATGGCGGAAGCCCATCACCGCGCCGTCGTCGCTCGTCGCGTTGATCGCGAGAACCGGCGGAATATCGACGACCTCGAGGCTGTGGTAGCGCGTCGCGGTGAGCGGCGAGGGGAGGCCGGTGAAAAGGCCGGTGCCGTCATGGCAGACCGGCGAGGTCTTGCCGTGCATCAGGTGGCCGCGCTGCACCGTGCCGCCGAAATGCTGGCCGATCGCCTGATGGCCGAGGCAGACGCCGAGCAGCGGCTTTCCGGCATCGGCGCAGGCGGCGACGAGATCGAGGCTGATTCCCGCTTCGTTCGGGGTGCAGGGGCCGGGCGAGATCAGGAAGGCCGCGGCATCGGTCGCAAGCGCCTGCGACGCGGTCAGCGCGTCGTTGCGCTCGACGCGCACCTCGGCCCCGAGCTCGATCAGATAATGAACGAGGTTGAAGGTGAAGCTGTCATAATTGTCGATGACGAGGATCATGGCGGCGCCCTAACGGTTTTGCGGCGCGGGGGGAAGCTCTACGAACTATCGGGCGAGCAATTCCACCTTCATCCTTCGGAATCATTCGGCCATCAGCTTCGCCAGATCGTCCTTCCAGAATTTCGCCCATGTGTGGGTGCTGTGGCCCTTCGTCTCGGCGCTGGCGGGGATCAGGATGAACTTCGCCGCTGGCATCCGCGCAGCCGCTTTTTCGGTGATGCCATAGCCGGGCGGGTTGATGAAATCGTCGGCCGAATTGATCCACAGCATCGGCACCTCGATCTTTTCGAGATTCGCCCATGGATTGTAATTTCTTGACGAATCAAATTGATAGATGGTGTCGTTCGCATCGTTACGGCCGAAGGTGCGCGCGAAGGCTTCGTCCTTGTATTTTTCCGCGGCTTCGCGTGTCGGATATTGCGCCTGTAGCGCATAGGGATTCGCGCCTGCGATCATCGACAGCGACGCGGCTGTGCGCAGCCCCGACAGCGGCGGATCGGTATAGTTGCCGTCCTTCCACAACGGATCGGCCTTGATCGCGTCGATCGACAGCGTGCGCCACATGCGGTTCTCGCCCGCGATCTCGACCGGCAGGCAGGCGAAGGGCGCGAGCCTTTCGGCGAAGCCCGGATGCGCCTCGCCCCAGACGAAGGCGTGCATACAGCCCATCGAGGTGCCGAGGATCAGCTTCAATTTCGTCACGCCCAGCTTTTCGGTGAGCATCCGGTATTGCGCGGCGACCATGTCGTCATAATCGTAGCGGGGGAACGCCATCTTGAGGCCGTCGCTCGGCTTCGACGAACCGCCGTGGCCGATATTGTCGGGCAGGATGACGTAATATTTGCTGGCGTCGAGAACCTGCCCGGGGCCGAACAGCTCGTTCGCGAACAATTGCTTGCCGGTGCCGCCGGTGCCGTGGAGGATCATCACCGCGTTGGTGACATGGCCCTGCCGGTCGCGCTGCGGCTTGCCGAGCGTCGTGTAATGGATTCGCAACTCGGGCAGCTTTTCGCCGGTGCCGAAGGCGAAATCCTTGAGGATCGCGTCACCCTCGACAGCGCTTTCGAGCTGCGCGTGGGCGGGACTGGCTGCGGCGAGGAGCAGGGCGAGCGAGGCGAGGCGTTTCAGCATGGCGACGAAGCTAGCGCTCGCCGGCACCGGGTCAAGCTATTGCCCGTAGTCTGCCTGGCCCGCGATGCGCACCGCCTCGCGCGCCGCCGCGAAGAGCGCGCCGGCCTTCGCCTCGCATTCGCGCTGTTCATAGGCGGCTTCGCTGTCGGCGACGATGCCGGCGCCGGCCTGGACGTGCATTTCGCCGTCCTTGACGATCGCGGTGCGCAGCACGATGCAACTGTCCATATTGCCGTCGGGAGCGAAATAGCCGACGCCGCCCGCATAAGGCCCGCGCGCGTCGGCCTCCAGCTCGGCGATGATCTGGCAGGCGCGCACTTTAGGCGCGCCGCTGACCGTGCCCGCCGGGAAGCCCGCGAACAGCGCGTCGATCGCATCCTTGTCGGGCGCGATGCGGCCGATGACGTTCGACACGATGTGCATGACGTGGCTGTAAAATTCGACCGTATAGCTATCGGTGACGGTGACGCTGCCGCCGGTCGCGGCGCGTCCGACGTCGTTGCGACCGAGGTCGAGCAGCATCAGATGCTCGGCGCGCTCCTTGGGATCGGCGAGCAAGGATTCGCGATTCTCGGCATCTTCCCCGCTGGTCTTGCCGCGCGGGCGGGTGCCGGCGATCGGACGGATCGTGATCTCGCCGTCGCGGACGCGCACCAGAATCTCGGGCGACGAGCCGATGATCGCGAAGCCCGGGAGGTCGAGGAAATAGAGGAAGGGCGACGGGTTGATCCGGCGCAGCGCGCGGTAAAGGTCGAAGGGCGGCAGGTCGAACGGAGTCGAGAAGCGCTGCGACAGCACGACCTGAAAGATATCGCCCGCGGCGATATAATCCTTCGCCGTGGCGACCATCTCGGCGAAGCGCTCGGGCGTCGTCGCGGGGATCGCGGCGATGTCGGCGGGCAGGGTTTCGGTGACGGCGCGCTGGCCGTGGGCGCTGGCGGTCGCGAGGCGCGCGGCGATGGCGTCGAGGCGGTCGGCCGCGGCGTCGATCATCCGGTCGATCGGTGCGCCGGCATCGGGCCAGATCGGAGCGATCAGGAAGAGTTCGTCGGCGAGGCGGTCGAAGACGAGGATCGTCGTCGGGCGCACGAACACCATGTCGGGCAGGCCGAGCCCCGCGCCCGGCGCGCGCGCGATGCGTTCGACGAGGCCGATGGTTTCATAGGCGAAGAAGCCGACGAGCGTCGCGAGCGCCTTCGGCAGCCCCTCCGGCACGTCGAAGCGGCATTCGGCGACGAGGTCGCGCAGCGCCTGAAGCGCGCCGGTTTCCAGGGGCGTGAAGGCGTGCTTGTCGTGCCGCCAGTCGCGGTTGATCCGCGCGACGTCGCCGGTGACCTCGAACAGCAGGTCGGGGTCGAGCCCGATCAGGCTGTAGCGTCCGCGCGTCTCGCCGCTTTCGACCGATTCGAGCACCCAGTCGCCGCGGCCCGGCTCGATCAGCTTGAGTGCCGCCGAGACGGGGGTCTCGATATCGGCGATCAGCCGCTGCCAGACGACCGCGCCGCGGCCGCCGGCCAGCGCCTCGAGCGCGGCAGCCCTGCCTTCCAGCGTCACTTATTCGCCGACCGGCGCGGTGCCGGCCAGTTCCTTGCGCAGCGTTTCGAGCAGATCCTTGTTGATCTTGACCCCGACGCGGCGCTTGGCCTCGGCGGCGAATTGTTCGACCAGCTCGTTGCCGAACGCGGGGGCGAGCGGCTGCGCGATCGCATCGACGCGGGCGGGATCGATCGCTTTCGGATCGGGGCGGTCGACCTCGGTCAGCGCGATCACCATCCAGCCGCGATTGCCGGGGATTTCGAGCGTCTTGACGCTGCCCTTGGCCATCGAGAAGAGCAGCGCGAGTTCGGGCGGCACCGGCTTGCCGTCCTGGCCGAGCTCGGCGCGGCGGCCGCCGATCGTCTGGACGCCGGCATTGGGCCCGGAGGCTTTCGCGGCTTCGGTCAGGCTCTTGCCGCCTTCGACCGCCTTGACGATCGCGCGCGCCTTGTCGCGAGCGACCTTCTGGCCCTCGGCAAAGCGCCATTCGCCGAGCAGGTCGCCGCGAATCTGCGCGAAGGGCGGCGGCGCCGCGGCGACGATCGACTTCACCGAATAGACGGCGAACTTCTCATTCTCGACCAGCGTCGCGAGCTGCGCCTCGCCTTCGCCGCTGGTCTGGAAGGCGCCGCTGATCATCGGCGCATATTCGGCGGCGAGCGCGAAGCCCGGTGTGCCCGGCGCGCGGCCGCTGGGGAGCAGGGCGGGGGTTTCCTCGACCTTGAGCTTGCGATCGGCGGCGATCTCCTCGATCGAAGCGCCGCTGTTCACCGCGTCCTGGATCGCGTTGTAATAATCGACGATCGCCTCGTTCGCCTTGTTCTTGCCGAGCTCGACGCGAATCTCGGGCGTCGCGGCGGCGAGATCGCGGGCGGGCTTGGCCGTGACGCCTTCGACGCGCGCGACGACCCAGCCGAGGCCCGACTGCACCGGGCCGATAAGATCGCCCTGCTTTGCCGCGAAAGCGGTCTTGGCGATCGCGTCGCTGGTCGTGGCGGCATAGGCCGATTGCGTCAGTTCGCCGGTCGTCGAGGCCGAAAGTCCCGCGCCCTGCGCGGCGGCAGCGAGCGATGCGCCGCCACGGACCTTCGCGGCGATGGCGTTCGCGGTCGCCTGATCGGGCGCGATCACCTGCGCGAAGCGGCGCGTCTCGCTTGCGGCAAATTGCGCGGCATTGTCCTTGTAGGCCTTGGCGATTTCGGCGTCGCTGACGGGGGGGACGGGCACGGCGCTGCGGTCGAACAGCGCATATTGCACCACCCGGCGCTCGGGCACCGTGAATTTCGAGACATTCTGTTTGAGGAAGGTCTTGAGCGCGGCGTCGCCGGGATCGCCGGCCGGCGCGAAGGCGCTCGCCGGAATGAAGGTCGCCTGGCCCTGCCGCTGTTCGAGCAGAAGCGCGGCGTAAGGGCGCGCCACGCCGGGCGAGAGGCGAGGAATCGTGCCGATCGGAACGCCGATCTGTTCGAGCAGCAACTGCTGCCGGAGCTCCTGGCGAAGCTGCGCCTCGGTCATGCCGTTCTGGCGCAGGAAATTCTCGAACGTCTTTTGATCGAACTTGCCCGACACGCCCGAAAAGGCGGGAATGTCGGCGATGCGGCCGTCGATCTGGCGCTTGCTGACGCTGAAGCCGATCTTGGTCGCGAACTGATCAAAGGCCAGGCCGTCGACGAGCTGGCCCAGCACCTGATCGAGCCCGCCGCCCTCGACGAAGGCCGCCATGGTAAGGCCCGGCTGCTGCTGGCGCGCCTGATTATACGATTGGCGCACCCGGTCGCGCAACTCGCCGAGGCCGATCTCGCGATCGCCGACCTTGGCGACATTGGCGCCGCCGAGCCCGCCGAATGAGGCATTACCGGTCACGTCGCCCAGCGCGAACAAAATGCCGATCAGGACGATGAAGGCGAGCGCGGTGAACTTGCCGATCGTCGAACTGAAAAGGTTGCGGAGGTTCGTGATCATGAAGCGGTCAGTCTTTCGGCAGGCGCGGATGTGCGCGGTCGCGCGCTGCTTTAGGCGGGACGGGAGAGCGCATCAAGGCGGGAAAATATAAGCGGGCGGATGGCTGCTCCTCATTCTGGAAAGCTGCGTTGCCCCTCCTCGTCACCCCGGACTTGATCCGGGGTCCCGCTTTGTCGGCGTTGCTGAGCGGGACCCCGGATCAAGTCCGGGGTGACGACAGGGCTGGCTGCGGCTTGCCTTGGCGGCTCTCGCGCCGCTAGGGGAAGCGATCGGATCGACGAACAAGGAAGAGGGCGATGACGCGGCGCAAATATGTGGTCGGCAACTGGAAGATGAACGGGCTGACGGCGATGCTGGGTGAGGCAAAGGCGATTTTCGCCGCCGCCGAGACGCATACTTCGGTCGACGTCGCGCTCTGCCCGCCGTTCACATTGATCGGCGCCATGGCCGCCGCGGCGCCCGGCGCGGCGGTCGGCGGGCAGGATTGCCATGCGTCGGCCTCGGGCGCCTTTACCGGATCGGTGGCGGCGCGGATGCTCGCCGATGCGGGCGCGCGCCTCGTCATCGTCGGGCATAGCGAACGGCGCGAGGGCTTCGGCGAAAGCGACGCCGACGTTTGCGCCAAGGCCGAGGCGGCGCTCGCGGCGGGGCTGTCGGTGATCCTGTGCGTCGGCGAACCGCGTGCGGTGCGCGAATCGGGCGGAGCGATCGCTTATGTGTTGGCGCAGATCGCCGGGTCGCTGCCCGGCGAGTTCGATCCGGCGCGGCTTGCCGTCGCCTATGAACCGATCTGGGCGATCGGCACCGGGCTGGTGCCGACGGTCGCCGACGTCGCCGACATGCACGGGGCGATCCGCGCGAAACTGAACGAGCAGGCGGGCGCTGGGGCGGCGAGTGCCATGCGTCTTCTCTATGGTGGGTCGGTGAATGGTGACAATGCCGCCGAACTGCTGGGCGCGGGCGACGTCGACGGCGCGCTGGTCGGCGGTGCGAGCCTGACGGCGGCGAAGTTCGTGCCGATCGTCGAAGCAGCGGCCAGTCTCTGATCGTCGCCCCCGCGAAGGCGGGGGCTGCCATCGGTTTGCGTGGCAAGGCAGGAAGAGACCGCCAGCGGCCCCCGCCTTCGCGGGGGCGACGTGTTTGGGCGGGCGACGTATGGCTTGAACCCCCGCCGCTTCGTCTCTATGTGCGCCGCGGGCGTGGTCCGTATGGGGCCATGCAAGTTCCGGGAAATATAGATGTCCAGTCTCTTCACCTTCCTGCTCGTCGTCCAGGCGCTGATCGCCGCGGTGATGATCGGCGTCATCCTGATGCAGAAGTCGGAAGGCGGCGGCTTGGGAGTCGGCGGCAGCCCCGCGGGGCTGCTCTCGGCGCGCGGTGCGGCCGATTTCATGACCCGGGCGACCACGGTGCTTGCGACCTTGTTCGTCGGCCTGTCGATCGTTCTCGCGGCGCTGGCCTCGGTGGGCGGCGCCGGCGGCTCGACGATCGATACGTCGCTGTCGAAGACCGCGCAGCAGAGCAGCGCGCCGGCTTCGTCGCTGACCGGCGCGGCGCAGCAGGCGCCGGCCCAGAGCGCGCCCGTCTCCGACGATCCGCTCGCCGCCGCGTCCGCCGCGGCCAGCCAGAAGGCGGCTCCGGCCCCGGCCGAAGCGCCCGCCAAGAAATAAGCCCGTAAATCCCCGGGCGGCTTCGGCTTTCCGGCTTCGCGCGCGATTGCGGAAATATTTCCGTGTCGTGCGATTCGACGGCTTGCGCCGTCCCCCTCCTGTTGAGTAAGTCTTTCCTCCCATGGCGCGGTTCATTTTTATCACCGGCGGCGTGGTCTCCTCGCTTGGCAAAGGTTTGATGGCGGCTAGCCTCGCGGCCTTGTTGCAGGCGCGCGGCTATCGTGTGCGTATCCGGAAATTCGACCCCTATCTGAACGTCGATCCGGGAACGATGTCGCCCTATCAGCATGGCGAGGTCTATGTGACCGACGACGGGGCCGAGACCGACCTCGACCTCGGCCATTACGAACGCTTCACCGGCGTCGCGGCGCGGCAGAGCGACAATGTCACCTCGGGCCGCATCTATCAGCAGATCATCACCAAGGAACGCCGCGGCGACTATCTGGGCGCGACGGTGCAGGTGGTTCCGCACGTCACCGACGCGATCAAGGCCTTTGCCCGCGCCGAGACCGACGATCTCGATTTCGTGCTGTGCGAGATCGGCGGCACCGTCGGCGACATCGAATCGCTGCCCTTCATCGAGGCGATCCGCCAGCTTCGCAACGAGGAGGGGCGTGAGAATACGCTGTCCGTCCACGTCACTTTGGTGCCCTATATCGCCGCCGCGGGCGAGCTGAAGACCAAGCCGACCCAGCATAGCGTGCGCGAACTCGCCTCGCTGGGCGTCCAGCCCGACGTGCTGCTCTGTCGCTGTGAGAAGCCCTTGCCCGAGGGCGAGCGCGCGAAGATTGCGCAATTCTGCAACGTGCGGAAGGAAGCGGTGATCCCGGCGCTCGACGCCGATTCGATCTACTCGGTGCCGGTGCAATATCATGGCGAGGGCCTCGATTCGGAGGTGCTGCGCGCGTTCGGCATCCATGACGCGCCCGAACCCGACCTCACCGCCTGGTACGACATCATGGACCGCAAGCAGCACCCCGAGGGTGAAGTCACGATCGGCGTCGTCGGCAAATATGTCTCGCTGCCCGACGCCTACAAGTCGCTCAACGAGGCGCTGGTGCACGGCGGGATGGCGAACCGGGTCAAGGTCAATATCCGCTGGCTCGACGCCGAAATGTTCGAGGAAGGCGACCTTGCGGCCAGACTGGAGCCGATGCACGGCATCCTGGTTCCCGGCGGCTTCGGCGAGCGTGGATCCGAGGGCAAGATCGCCAGCGTCCGCTTCGCGCGCGAACAGGGGGTGCCGTTCCTCGGCATTTGTCTGGGCATGCAGATGGCGTGCATCGAGGGCGCGCGGAACACGAGCGGGATCGCCAAGGCGTCGAGCACCGAATTCGGCGCGACCGACGAGCCGGTCGTCGGCCTGATCACCGAGTGGATGAGCGCCGAGGGGCTGCAAAAGCGCGGCGCGAACACCGATATGGGCGGCACGATGCGGCTCGGCGCCTATGACGCCAAGCTGTCGCCGAACAGCCATGTCGCGAGCATCTATGGCGCCAACGACATCAGCGAGCGCCACCGGCACCGTTATGAGGTTAACGGAGCGTATCGCGAAGCGCTCGAAAAGGGCGGTCTGGTCTTTTCAGGCATGTCGCCCGATGGCATGTTGCCCGAAATCATTGAGCGGCCGGACCATCCGTGGTTCATCGGAGTGCAGTTTCACCCCGAGCTCAAATCCAAGCCCTTCGATCCGCATCCGCTGTTCAAGGGGTTCATCGAAGCCGCGGTGAAGCAGAGCCGGCTCGTCTAACGCAAAAGCAAAGGGATGACAGGGGCATGGATCACGCGAAACTCGCTGCACTGCAGGGCTCCGACAGCATATTCTCGGGCCTGACCGTCGAGGATTGGGCGGAGATCGCCAGCCGGTCGGTGCAGATCAGCTTTGCCAAGGGCAAGGAACTGCTCGTCCAGGGCGATCCCGGCGACATGATGCTGATCCTGACCGAGGGCACGGCGCGCGTGTCGATGCTGACCGCGGGCGGGCGCGAGATCGTCCTGGCCTATGCCGAGCCCGGCGCGGTGCTGGGCGAGATTGCGCTGCTCGACGGCGGCGAGCGCACCGCGTCGGTGACCGCGACCAGCGCGGGAAGCGCGCTTCAGCTCGGCCGCAACGCGCTCAGGGATTTTTCGGCGAGCCACCCCGAATTCACCTGGTCGCTGATGCAGCAGCTCGCGCGGCGGCTGCGCACCGCCGACCAGACGATCGAGAGCGACCGCGCCTATGCCTCCGGCCCCCGGCTCGCGCGCTATCTCAAGCGGCTGATCCGCAAGGACGCGGTCGAGACGACGCATCGTGTGGAGCTCAGCCAAACCGAGCTCGGCAATTTCGCGGGGATGAGCCGCGAGCATATCAACCGTCAGCTTCGGAGCTGGGAGGAATCGGGGGTGATTTCGCTCGAGCAGGGGCGAGTGCGCGTGCTCGATGCGGATATGCTTGAGGATATCAGCGAGAGCGAGGGGTGAGTCCTCCCCTCCCTGCAAGGGAGGGGCTGGGGGTGGGTGGCCGCAGGCGTTCTGTCTTGAACGCAGACCCACCCCGCTGCGACTAGGCAGCAAGCTGCCAAGTCTTCGCACCCCTCCCTTTCAGGGAGGGGCAATCGTGTTCCCAGCTATCTTCGCCCCAGAATCACAACGCCCGGGCCTCTTGCGAGACCCGGGCGCCTGTGACGAACACTCGCCATCCCCCTTTGTTGCAAGCCCGGCGAAAGGCTTGCACTCCCTGGAGCCGGGCCTTTGGGCCGCGTTGAACCAGAGAGTGTGGGCTAGGGCCAAGGGGGGGATTTGTCACCCTTCGGCACGCCTGCCGCGTTTCTTTTGGCCCGGCCTGTGGCCGATGAGCAACATATTATGCGAATCGTTCGCAACAGGGCGGCGCGCCGCCCCATTGCCAGTATCGCCGCCGCTGCCTAAAGCGAGGCCATGACCGCACCGCGCATTGCGCCAAAAAGGCCGCTCGCCCCATGATCCTGCGTGCGTATGAACGCGCCATCTTCAAACGCTATCTGCTCCCCCAGCGCGGCGAAGGCTTCATCTTCGTCGCCGCGGCGTTCAGCTTCATCGCGGTGACGCTGGGGGTCGCGGCGTTGGTGATCGTGATGAGCGTGATGAACGGCGTCCGGTCCGACCTGTTCGACAAGATCGTTGGGCTGAACGGCCATGCGGTGGTGCAGGGCTTCGGCGGGCGGCTCGACGATTGGCAGGACGTGCTGAAGCAGGCGAAGGCGACGCCTGGCGTCACGTCGGCGACGCCGCTGATCGAACAGCCGCTGCTCGTGACGTTCAGCGGGCGCGTCGAGGGGGTGCTGGTGCGCGGCATGACCGTGCCCGACATCCGCAAGAACGACGTGCTGGGCGGCAAGGTGCTGCAGGGCAGTCTCAATTCGCTCACGCCGGGTTCGGGCAATGTCGCGCTCGGCAGCGAGCTGGCGCGCAATCTGGGCGCGACGGTCGGGTCGACGGTGACTATCATCAATCCGCAGGGGCGCTCGACCCCCTTCGGCACGGTGCCGCGCGAGATCGCCTATCGCGTGTCGGCGATCTTCGAGATCGGAGTCTATGATTTCGACAAGGCCTATGTCGTGATGCCGATGGAGGATGCACAGCTTCTGCTGCTCAGCGGCGATCAGATCGGGATGATCGAGGTCAAGGTGACCGACCCCGACCATGTCGGCGACATCCTCCAGCCGCTCGCCGAGAAGGTCGCGGCGAAGGCGGTGATATCCGACTGGCGGTCGATGAACGCGAGCCTGTTCGAAGCGCTGTCGATCGAGCGCGTCGCGATGTTCATCATCCTGTCGCTGATCATTCTGGTCGCGGCGTTCAACATCATCTCGTCGCTGATCATGCTGGTGCGCGCCAAGATGCGCGACATGGCGATATTGCGGACGATGGGGGCATCGCGCGATTCGGTGATGCGCATCTTCATCGCGATCGGGCTGGCGATCGGGGTCGCGGGAACCTTGATGGGGATGGCGATCGGTTTCGGCCTGCTCTTCTTCCGCCAGAATGTCCTGCGCGGGTTCGAGATCATCACGGGACAATCGCTGTGGGACCCGTCGATCCGCTTCCTCACCGAGCTGCCCTCGAAACCCGATCCGTTCGAGATCACGGGGATTGCGGTGATGACGATCGTCTTCAGCTTCCTCGCGACACTCTATCCGGCCTATAAGGCCGCGAACACCGATCCGGTGCAGGTGCTCCGCTATGAGTGACCTCCTCCTCGAACTCACCGGGCTCAAGCGTAGCTTCACGCAGGGCGACGTCACCATCGAGGTGCTGCGCGGGATCGACGCGAATCTTCGCCGCGGTGAGATCGTCGCGCTGCTCGGCCCGTCGGGATCGGGCAAGTCGACGATGCTGCAAGCCGTCGGCCTGCTCGAAGGCGGATTCGACGGCACGATCCGCATCGACGGCGAGGACGTCACGCGCTTCGACCAGGGCGCGCGCACCAGGACGCGGCGCGAGAAGATCGGTTTCGTCTATCAGTTCCATCATCTGCTCCCCGATTTCACCGCGATCGAGAATGTCGTCCTGCCGCAGCTTATCCGCGGCGCGGGGCAGGCGGAGGCCGAGGAACGCGCGACCGACCTGCTCGGGCGGCTGGGGCTCGCCGAGCGATTACACCACAAACCGAGCAAGCTGTCGGGCGGCGAGCAGCAGCGCGTCGCGGTGGCGCGCGCGCTCGCGAACCGGCCTTTGCTGGTGCTCGCGGACGAGCCGACCGGCAATCTCGATGAAGCGACCGCCGACCGCGTGTTCGACCAGTTCGTGAAGCTGGTGCGCGACCATGGCTCGGCGGCGCTGGTCGCGACGCACAACGAGCGGCTGGCGGCGAAGATGGACCGCGTGCTGCGCTTGCACGAGGGACGGATAGAGGGGTAGGCTGTTCCCGATTTCCGTTCGTGTCGAGCGAAGTCGAGACACCCATCGGGGAGGATCGAGGTCGATGGGTG
>NZ_JAOZVW010000162.1 GCF_025869345.1 Sphingopyxis sp. | reverse complement strand
CCGGGGCCCCGCTTGTCGATGTCGCTGAGCGGGACCCCGGATCAAGTCCGGGGTGACGAGGGATTGGGTTGGCCGTCCGCATTCCCCTTCGACAAGCGTCCCTGGCCCCCCTAAGACGAGCCTATGAGCGATTCCGCCGACGACGATACCCCCATGCTGGGGATGGATTTGCCGGAGACTTCGGCGCCCGCATCGAGCGGGCCGTACCGCGTCCTTGCCCGCAAATACCGCCCGCAGACCTTTGCCGAGCTGATCGGCCAGGATGCGATGGTCAAGACGCTGGGCAACGCCATCGCGCGCGACCGGCTGGCGCATGCCTTTCTGATGACCGGGGTGCGCGGGGTCGGCAAGACCTCGACTGCGCGGCTGATCGCCAAGGCGCTGAACTGCATCGGCCCCGACGGGCAGGGCGGGCCGACGATCGATCCGTGCGGCGTCTGCGAGCCGTGCCGTGCGATCACCGAGGGCCGCCACATCGACGTGATCGAGATGGATGCCGCGTCGAACACCGGCGTCGACGACGTGCGTGAAATCATCGAGGCGGTGCGCTATGCCGCGGTGTCGGCGCGCTACAAGATCTACATCATCGACGAAGTGCACATGTTGTCGCGCAACGCCTTCAATGCGTTGCTGAAAACATTGGAAGAGCCGCCGCCGCACGTCAAATTCCTGTTCGCGACCACCGAAGTGAACAAGGTGCCGGTGACGGTGCTGTCGCGCTGTCAGCGCTTCGACCTTCGCCGCATCACCCCCGACATGCTGTTCGCGCATTTCAGCGCCATCCTGCAAAAGGAAGGCGTCGAGGCCGAGGCGCCCGCAGTCTGGCTGATCGCGAGCGCCGCCGAAGGATCGGTGCGCGACGGCCTGTCGATTCTCGACCAGGCGATCGCCCATGCCGACCTGGATGGCGGCGGCAGGATCGGTGCCGAGCAGGTACGCGCGATGCTCGGCCTCTCCGACCGCTCGTCGATCGCGCAATTGATGGCGGCGATCCTGGAGGGCGATAGCGGCGCCGCGATCGACCTTGCCCGCGCGCAATATGCGCTGGGGATCGAGCCGGTCGCGATGGTGCGCGGGCTGATGGACCTGACCCACGCGGTCACGCTCGCCAAGGTGTCGCGCCATGACGACCCCGCGCTGGCCGAGGCTGACCGCGAGCGGATCGGCGACTGGGCGAAGAAGCTGGGCTTCGCGCCGCTGAACCGCCTGTGGCAGTTGTTGCTCAAGGGGCATGATGAGGTGCTGCGTGCGAACAATCCGCTCGAACATCTCGAAATGTTGCTGCTGCGTGTGATCTACGCCGCATCGCTGCCCGATCCGGGGGAATTGGCTAAGCTGCTCGAAAAGGGCGGGGTGCCCGCGATGCCGCTCGCCGCGCCGCCGGCACCGGGCGGGGCGGAGCGCGCTGTCGCCGAACCGGCGGCGGAAACGCCCGCGGTGCTTCAGGGCGAAGCGCCTGCGTCGCTGACCATCGCGCAGATTCACCAGCTCCTCGAAAGCACCGGCAATCATCAGCTTGCGCTGCAGGTTTACGATCATCTCCAGCTTGTCGAACTCGAACCCGGCCTGATCGTCTATGCGGCGGCGTCCGCGCTCGACGGCGATTTCGCGCGCAAGCTCGGCGAAGCGCTGCTGAATCAGACGGGGAGCCGCTGGCAAGTTCGCACCGGCGAAGGCGACGCGCGCCCGAGCCTGGGGCAGATGAAGGCCGCGAAACTGGCCGATAACGACGCGCGTATCCGCGAACTGCCCGTCGTGAAGGCCGCTCTGGCTGCTTTTCCCGACGCGAGACTTGTCGAAGACGACAATAATCACCAAAGGTCCCAGCCATGAAATCGATCGAAGAAATGATGAAGGCGGCGCAGGAAGCCGCCGCCACCGTGCAGGCGCAGATGCAGGAGGCGCAGACGAAGCTCGATACCCTCGAGGTCGAGGGGGTTTCGGGGGGCGGCCTCGTCAGGATCGTCGCGACCGCCAAGGGGCGCATCAAGGCGATCCATATCGACGACAGCCTGATCGTTCCCTCCGACAAGCAGATGCTCGAGGATCTTCTCGCCGCCGCGTTCAACGATGCGCGCGAAAAGGCCGATTCGGTCAGCAATGAGGAAATGGGCAAGATGACGAGCGGCCTGCCGCTGCCGCCGGGGTTCAAGCTGCCGTTTTGACGCCCTTTCATCCGTCGTCCCGGCGAAGGCCGGAATCTCGCCGGTGCATCAAAACGCTAGGGCGAGATCCCGGCCTTCGCCGGGATGACACGGATTGAGACGGGAGAGCGAGCCTTACCCGTTCACCCCACCGTCATTGAATGCGCGGCAAGTTACGCCATATTAGCGATGAACACCCTATAAGAAGGGCGGAGCCGCCGAAGCCGGGGCTCGCTCAGGAGCCGTAATGACGCAATCTTTTCCCCTGCTGCCGCTGCGCGATATCGTCGTTTTCCCGCACATGATCGTGCCGCTTTTCGTCGGCCGCGACCGTTCGGTCGCCGCGCTTGAAGCCGCGATGGAAGCCGACAAGGAAATCTTCCTCGTCGCGCAGCTCGATCCCGGCGAGGACGACCCGCAGCGCGACGACCTGTACGACACCGGCGTGATCGCCACCGTGTTGCAGCTTCTGAAGCTGCCCGACGGCACCGTCCGCGTCCTCGTCGAGGGCAAAGAGCGCGCCCAGCTGCTCGGTCTGGAGGATGACGGCAAGGCGGTGATGGCGAGCGTCAAGCCGGTCGCCGACGCGATCGACGACAGCGTCGATACCGCCGCGCTGATGCGCTCGGTCGTCGACCAGTTCGAAAGCTATGCCAAGCTCAACAAGAAGATGCCCGCCGAAACCGCGGTGCAGCTCTCGCAGATCGACGACGCCTCGCGCCTCGCCGACTCGGTCGCGGGCAATCTCAACATCAAGGTGTCCGACAAGCAGGCCTTGCTCGTCGAGGATGCGCCCGCGAAGCGGCTGGAAATGGTCTTCGCCTTCATGGAAGGCGAACTCGGGGTGCTGCAGGTCGAGAAGAAGATCCGCGGCCGCGTGAAGCGGCAGATGGAGAAGAGCCAGCGCGAATATTATCTCAACGAGCAGTTGAAGGCGATCCAGCGCGAACTCGGCAATGACAGCGGCGAGGGCGGCGACGACCTCGGCGAGTTGCAGCTCAAGATCGACGGCCTCAAAATGTCGAAGGAGGCCAAGGCCAAGGCGAACGCTGAATTGAAAAAGCTGCGCGCGATGGCGCCGATGTCGGCCGAGGCGACCGTCGTGCGCAACTATCTCGACACGCTGACCGGACTGCCGTGGGGCAAGAAGTCGAAACTCAAGAAGGATATCGCGAAGGCGCAGGCCGTCCTCGACGACGACCATTATGCGCTCGAAAAGGTCAAGGACCGGATCGTCGAATATCTGGCGGTGCAGGCGCGCACCAACAAGCTCAAGGGCCCGATCCTGTGCCTCGTCGGCCCTCCGGGCGTCGGCAAGACCTCGCTCGGC
>NZ_JAOZVW010000161.1 GCF_025869345.1 Sphingopyxis sp. | reverse complement strand
TAATCGCAAGTGGGCGGGGATGCATTACCCCCCTTTTCGTCGCCCCCGCGAAGGCGGGGGCCGCTATCGACCTGGCGCACTCTTGCCAGCGGCCCCCGCCTTCGCGGGGGCGACGATCAGGGTAAAAAGCAAGAACCGCCCGCTTCCGGGGGGAAGCGGGCGGTCTTGGGATGTCGGCGCGGACGGGGAGAGGAGGGGGGAAGGCCCGCGCCAACGGGAAGAGGAAAGCCTTAGGCTGCCTTCATCTTCGAAGTGATGACCGACACGCGGTTCGAGATCGGCGCGAAGCTGTCGTTCGTCAGCTTGACGACGAGTTCGCTGGTCTTCGAGGTCTGCGCGACAGCGGCGTCGAACGCCTTCTTGCTGTTCTCGGCATAGAGCTTGAAAAATTCGGTCGGCGACTTGACGGCGGTGTAGCCCTTCAGCGCGGCCGACGTGTCCTCGAAGCTCTTGCGAGCGAAGGCGACGCCTTCCTGGCCCAGGGTTTCGATGCCCTTGGCGGCGATCTTGCCGGCTTCGACGAACGCTTCGACGTTCGCCTTGTTGAATTCGACGGCTTCCTCGGCAAGCTTGCTCGACTTGGCGAGCGCTTCCTTCGAGCGCTCCTGGAAGTCGGCGGTCAGCGCTTCGGCGCGGGTCTTGGCGTCTTCGGCGAACTTCTTGACGGTGTCGTTCATGGTCTTGAATCCTTTGGCGGCGGCGGCAACCGGCTTCGGTGCGGCCTTGGTCTTGGGGGCGTTAGTCTTTGCGGCCGCCTTCTTGGGAGCGACCTTCTTCGCTGCCGGCTTTGCGGCTTTCTTTTGGACCGGCTTGGCCTTCGCCGCGACGGTCTTGGTCTTCACGGGCGCTGCGGCGGGGGCGGCAGCGGCCGGCACGACGGGAGCGGCCACCGGCTTGGCGGCGGTTTCCAGCGTCGCGGCTTCGAAAGCCTTTTCGGCACTATCCATCTTGGTAGCCATTCGGACAACTCCTTTATGTTGCATTGCACAATATAGGAGCGGGCAGGCAATTTCAAGAGAAAAATTGTGCGGTGCACAAAAATAGTCGGGGCGCCGGCCCGAAGGCGGTATAAAGCCCCGATATTACCGTTGCTTGACGTAGCGGCCGGGGGCGTCCTCGATCGCTTTCCTGGCGCCCTTGCCGGGGATGCGCGCGCCTTTGGCGGGCGTTTTCGCGCCGTCCTGTTCGGCGATCCAGCCGATCCAGTGCGGCCACCAGCTTCCCTTGGTTTCGGCCGCGCCCGCGACGAACTCGTCGAGCGTCGCCGCGCCATTGTCGCCGGTCCAATATTGATATTTGCCCGCGGCGGGCGGGTTGACCACGCCCGCGATATGGCCCGAGCCTGCGAGCAGGAAGGTCTTCGGCCCCGCCAGATGGTCCATCAGCCGCCAGACGCTGGCGAGCGGGGCGATATGATCCTCGCGCCCGGCCTGGATATAGGCGGGCGTCCTGATCTTCTTGAGGTCGATCGGGGTGCCCATCACCGACAGGCTGTTCGGGATGACCAGGCGGTTGTCGCGGTAGAGGTCGACCAGATATTGCCGGTGCCACCTGGCGGGCAGATTGGTGACGTCGCCGTTCCAGTAGAGCAGGTCGAAGGGCGGATAGTCGTTGCCGAGCAGATAATTGCCGACGACATAATTCCAGATGAGGTCGCGCCCGCGCAGGCTGTTGAAGGTCGCGGCCATGTAGCGGCCGTCGAGGAAGCCGCCGGCGGACAGCTGCTGGAGCAGCGCGAGATACTGGTCGTCGACGAACATCTTGAGGTCGCCCGCGAGCTCGAAATCGACCTGCGCGGTGAAGAAGGTCGCCGACTTGACCTTGTCGGCCTCGCCCTGCGCCGCGAGCATCGCGAGCGTGGCGGCGAGGGTGGTGCCCGCAACGCAATAGCCGATGGTGTGGACATGCGGCACGTCCAGCAGGTCGCGCACCGTGTCGATCGCATCGACCTGCGCCGCGATATAATCGTCCCAGACGACTTCGCTCATCGAGGCGTCGGCCGACTTCCACGACACCATGAACACCGTCAGCCCCTGCTGGGTCGCCCAGGCGACGAAGCTCTTCGCGGGGTTGAGGTCGAGGATGTAGAAGCGGTTGATCCACGGCGGGAAGATGACAAGCGGAACGGCGAAGACGTCCTTCGTCGCCGGGGCATATTGAATGAGCTGGTAGAGGTCGGTCTCGTGGATCACCTTGCCCGGCGTCGTCGCGATATTGCGCCCGACCTCGAACGCATCGGGGTCGACATGGCTGAGCTGGCCGCGCGCAAGGTCGGTCAGCATATGCTTCAGGCCCTTGAGCAGGCTCTCGCCGCGCGTCTCCACCGCGCGGCGGATGACCTCGGGATTGGTGATCGCGAGGTTGGTGGGCGACAGCGCCTCGGTCATGCTCTTCGCCGCGAACTCCATCTTGGCGCGCGCCTGCTCGTCGAGCCCGGCCATCGTGCGGGTCGTGGTCAGCAACTGGTCGGCGAGCAGGCCATAGGTCTGGCGGATCAGCGCGAAGGCCGGGTTCTGCGTCCAGTCGGGATCGGCGAAGCGCTTGTCCTTCGGCGCATCGGCGTCGGGGGCCGCCGCCGCGAAGGGCGGCTTCAGCGCGGTCAGCGAGGTCCAGAAGGCGGCGCCCTGTTCCCACATTTTCGCCGATTGTTCGGCCCACGCTTGCGTCGTCGGATTCTGCAGCCAGCTTGCGGGATCGAACAGGTTCGCGGCGGCGGTGCTGCCGGGGTTCGCCTGGGCCATCGCATAGTCGAGCATCATCTGCTGCGCGCGGCCCATGACGCTCGCCCAATGCTGCATGTCTTCGGGCGACGGCATGAAGGGATTCGGCGTTTCGGTCGTCTCGTCCCCAACCTTGTCGCTGCCCGTGTCGCTCATGCTCGTTCCTGCTGGTCAGTGCGGATATAATGCCTATAACAAGCCGCGATGCGGCTGGCGAGATTGCCGCTTGCGTCAACCTGCAATTACGAAAAGGAGTTGTTCTAGTTTCCCATGTCCGAAGATGAATTCTATCGCATCAAGCGCCTGCCGCCCTACGTCATCGCCGAAGTCAATGCGATGCGTGCGGCCGCCCGCGCCGCGGGCGAGGACATCATCGACCTGGGGATGGGCAACCCCGACCTGCCGCCGCCCGCGCATGTGATCGAGAAGCTCTGCGAAGTGGCGATGAAGCCCGACGCGCACGGCTATTCGCAGTCGAAGGGGATTCCCGGCCTTCGCCGCGCGCAGGCCAATTATTACGGCCGCCGCTTCAACGTCGACCTCGATCCCGAGAGCGAGGTCGTGGTGACGATGGGGTCGAAAGAAGGGCTCGCCAGCCTCGCGACCGCGATCACCGGCCCCGGCGACGTCGTGCTCGCGCCGAACCCCAGCTATCCGATCCACACCTTCGGCTTCATCATCGCCGGGGCGACGATCCGCAGCGTGCCGACGACCCCCGACGAAAATTACTGGCGCGCGCTCGACCGCGCGATGGCCTTCACCGTGCCGCGCCCGTCGATCCTGGTGGTCAATTATCCTTCGAACCCGACCGCCGAGGCGGTCGACCTCGCCTTCTACGAACGGCTCGTCGCCTGGGCGAAGGAGAACAAGGTCTGGGTGCTCAGCGACCTCGCTTATTCGGAGCTCTATTACGACGGCAACCCGACGCCTTCGATCCTGCAGGTGCCGGGCGCGAAGGATGTCGCGATCGAGTTCACCTCGATGTCGAAGACCTATTCGATGGCGGGCTGGCGCATGGGCTTCGCGGTCGGCAACAAACGGCTGATCGCGGCGATGACGCGGGTGAAGTCCTACCTCGATTACGGCGCCTTCACCCCGATTCAGGCCGCGGCCTGCGCGGCGCTCAACGGCCCGCAGGACATCGTCGCGAAGAACCGCGAACTCTATCAGAAGCGCCGCGACGTGATGGTCGAGAGCTTCGGCCGCGCCGGCTGGGAGATTCCGAGCCCGCCCGCGTCGATGTTCGCCTGGGCGCCGCTGCCCCCCGCGCTCAAGGAGATGGGCAGCCTGGAGTTTTCCAAGCAGCTGCTGACCCACGCCAAGGTCGCGGTCGCGCCGGGCGTCGGCTATGGCGAGGACGGCGAAGGCTATGTCCGCATCGCGATGGTCGAGAATGAGCAGCGCATCCGGCAGGCCGCGCGCAACGTGCGCAAATTCCTGGCGATGCACGGCGTCAACACGCCGTCGGTCGCGGCCGGCGGCGGGGGCTGATGGCGGCATCCGCGATCGGCGCCATCGCGCAGACGATCCAGCTCTCGGTCACGCCGGTCTTTCTGCTGGTGGCGACCGGGAGCCTGCTCAACGTCTTTACCGGGCGGCTGGCGCGCGTCGTCGACCGGTCGCGCGTGCTGTTGGATCACTGGGCAAGCGCCGAAGGGCTGGAGCATGAGCGCATCGTCGCCGAATTGCGGGTGGTCGATCGCCGCATCGACGTCATCAACAATTCGATCGCGGCGGCGGTCGCGTGCGGGATCGTCGTCTGCCTGCTCGTTGCCTTGCTGTTCACGCAGGCCTTTACCGGCCTCGACCTCAATGTCGCGGCCGCCTGGGTATTCGTGATCGCGACGCTGCTTTTGCTCGCGTCGCTGATCCTTTTCCTGGTCGAGGTGCGGCTCGCGACTCGCGTCGTTCATGTGCCGATGGAAGCGCTCGGGCTAGGGCCGGCGGGCCGGCGCGAACGGAAACGCAGCGGTCAATAGGGCGGGGCGGCTCTGGCCCGCTGCGCCGCGGCGGCGTCGATCCACCAGCCGAGGTCGTCGGCGAAGCGCGGAAAGGCGCGTTCCAGCCGCACGCCGTCCTCGCCCGCCGGTTTGCCCTCGGCATCGAAGGCGCCGCCGATGCGTGCGAGGCCGAGCGGGGTCGAGGTGACGATCATTCCCATCGCGCCCAGCGTCGTCCGCCACGCGGTGGCCGAACGCACGCCCGCGAAGGGGCCGGCCGAATAGGAGGCGATGGCGGCGGGACGCCAAGCGAATTCGGGCAGATAATGATCGACCAGATTCTTGAGCCCCGGCTGCAGCCCGCCATTATATTCGCCGACGGTGAAGACGAAGCCGTCGGTGGCGGCGATCGTCGCGGCGAGCGCGGCCATGGCGGCGGGCGCTTCGCCCGGCGGATAGTCGCTGTGCCGCCGGTCGAGGATCGGCAGGCCGACGGCCTTCGCGTCGATCAGTTCGGCGGCATCGCCGCGCGCGCGGAGCGATTCGACGATCCAGCGCGCGAGCTTGATACCCTGCCGGTCGCGGCGATAGCTGCCATAGAAGACGAGGATGGAGCGTGCCATGACGCTCTCGTGCCACGACGCGGCGATGGGCGAAAGGGGGCCTGGTAGATTTTCCGCCGTCTGCCGCTTCCCATTGCCGCGCATGGACAAGCGCCGCCTGCTCGTTAAGCTGCTTGCGGGAAGAGGGAGAGGGGACCGATATGCGGATATATCGCACGCCGGACGCGTGTTTCGCGGGGCTGCCGGACTGGCCTTATGCGCCGAAATATGCCGAGATCGCGGGCGGGCTTCGCGTTCATTATGTCGACGAGGGCGCCGCCGATGCGCAGCCGGTGCTGATGCTGCACGGCGAGCCGACCTGGTCCTATCTCTATCGCCACATGATCGGGCCCGCGGTCGGTGCGGGCTTTCGCGTCGTCGCACCCGATCTCATCGGCTTCGGCCGTTCGGACAAGCCACTCGACCGGTCGGATTACAGCTATGCGGCACAAGTGGCGTGGATGCGGGCGTGGATCGAGGCGCTCGATCTTCGGAACATGATCCTCGCCTGTCAGGACTGGGGCTCGCTGATCGGCCTGCGCCTCGTCGCCGAGATGCCCGAGCGGTTTGCCGGCGTCGCGCTGGCGAACGGCGGATTGCCCGAAGGCCAGCCCGCGCCGCGCGCCTTTGCGATCTGGCGCGCTTTCTCGCGCTACAGCCCGGTCTTTCCGATCGGCAGGATCGTCAAGGCGGGGGCGAAGCGCGAATTGAGCGCCGCCGAAATCGCCGCCTATGACACGCCCTTCCCGACGAAAGCGTCGAAGGTCGCGGCGCGTATCTATCCGTCGTTCGTGCCGCTAGGCGACAATGTCGCGGTGCCCGACCAGAAGCGCGCCTGGGCGGCGCTGGAGCGGTTCGACAAGCCGTTCCTCTGCTGCTTTTCCGACGGCGATCCGATCACGCGCGGCGGCGATGCGCTGTTCCTCGGCCGGGTGCCGGGGACGGCGGACATGCCGCACCGGACCCTGCACGGCGGCCATTTCATTCAGGAGGACGACCCCGCGGGCTTCGTCGCGGCGATCCGCGATGTGGCGGCCGCAGGCGTCAATCGCTGAAGGGGTCGCGGATCAGGATCGTGTCCTCGCGCTCGGGGCTGGTCGAGACGAGCGCGATCGGGGTCTCGATCAGTTCCTGGACGCGCTGGATATATTTGACCGCCTGCGCGGGCAGGTCGGCATAGCTGCGCGCGCCCGCGGTCGATTCGTGCCAGCCGTCCATCTCTTCATAGATCGGCTCGACCTCGGCCTGATCGGCGGCGTGGCTGGGGAAATAGTCGAGGATCTTGCCGCGCAGGCGATAGCCGGTGCAGATGCGGATGGTGTCGAAGCCGTCGAGCACGTCCAATTTGGTCAGCGCGATGCCGGTGACGCCCGATACTGCGCAGCTCTGCCGCACCAGCACCGCGTCGAACCAGCCGCAGCGGCGCTTGCGGCCAGTGACGGTGCCGAACTCATGCCCGCGTTCGCCGAGCTGCTGGCCGGTCGCATCCTCGAGCTCGGTCGGGAAGGGGCCGCTGCCGACGCGCGTCGTATAGGCCTTGGCGATGCCGAGCACGAAGCCGACCGCCGAGGGGCCGAGCCCCGACCCCGCCGCCGCGGTGCCGCTGACCGTGTTCGAACTGGTGACGAAGGGATAGGTGCCGTGATCGACGTCGAGCAGCACGCCCTGCGCGCCCTCGAACAATATGCGCGCGCCGGCCTTGCGCACCTTCTTGAGGCGCTTCCACACCGGCTGGGCATATTCGAGGACGTAGTCGGCGATCTCGGCAAGGTCGGCCTTGAGCCGCTCGCGGTCGATCGGCGGCTCGCCGAAACCGGCACGCAGCGCGTCGTGGTGCGCGGTCAGGCGGTCGATCTGCGGATCGAGCTTGTCGAGATGCGCAAGGTCGCAGACGCGGATCGCGCGGCGGCCGACCTTGTCCTCATAGGCGGGGCCGATGCCGCGCCCGGTGGTGCCGATCTTGCCCGCGCCCGCCGCGGTCTCGCGCAAGCCGTCGAGGTCGCGGTGAAAGGGCAGGATCAGCGCACAATTGTCGGCGATGGCGAAATTCTCGGGATTGATGGCGACCCCCTGGCCGCGCAGCTTTGTAATCTCATCGCGGAGCGCCCACGGGTCGAGGACGACGCCGTTGCCGATGATCGACAGCGTGCCGGTGACGATGCCCGAGGGAAGCAGCGATAGCTTGTAGGTCTGGTCGCCGACGACGAGCGTATGGCCGGCGTTATGACCGCCCTGGAAACGGACTACCGCGTCGGCGCGGCTGGCGAGCCAGTCGACGATCTTGCCCTTGCCCTCGTCGCCCCATTGCGACCCGATGACGGTGACATTTGCCATGATGCTGTCCTGCTGAACCGGGCCCGAAAACGCAGAGCGGAAGCCCGGCGCGGCCTTAGCGGATTTGGACGGAGAGGCAAGGGCGGTGGTGCAGGGATGCGCCGCTCATTTTCTTCGGTCATTGCGAGCGCAGCGAAGCAATCCAGAGCGGTTTACGCCACTCTGGATTGCCGCGCCCGGCATTGCCGGGCTCGCAATGACGTGGTTTAAGGGCGCGATGATCAATCCAGACGCCCCTTATCACGCCCACATTTATTACGACTCCGCCGAACGGCCCGCCGCGGCGGCGCTGCGCGATGATTTCGGCCGTGACCCCGCGATTCTGGTCGTCGGCGCGATGACCGACGGCGGGGTCGGGCCGCATCCGATCGCGCAATATGAGGTGCATTTCCTTGGTGCGCACCGACCGGCCGTTATGGCTGCCATCGAAGCGACCGGGCTGCGCGCGCTCGTTCACCCGCTGACCGACGACGATCTCGCCGATCATACCAGTCTTGCGCACTGGATCGGCACGCCGATTGAGCTCGACGTCACCGTGCTCGATCCGCCGGGCGTCAATCAGGGAATCCCGCGGTTCGGGGTGTCGGATTTCTAAGGGCGCGCGGATAAACCATCCTGTTCCCCCGCCTTCGCGGGGGAACACGGGACGGAGCGTCAGGCCTCTACCGGCCCGTCAGGCCCAAGCACGAAACCGCATCCCAGCCGTGCCGCCTCGTCGCCGCCGGACAGCGCTGCGACCGTCTGCCAGCCGTCGGCACGCAGGCTCGCGGCGATGGCGGGATCGTGGCCGAGGGGAAGGAAGATGCGGCGCTCGGCGCCATTCTCGCTGCCGAGCCCTTCGTCGATGAGCGGGTCGGGATAGAGCGAGAAGCCGACCGCGGGCTCTTCCTCGGTCTCGCCGACCGGGATCGCATAGCCGCCGCCGCGGCCGATCGCGTCGCCCTGGCCGGGGACGAAAATCTGGAAGCCGAACCAGCTTTGATAGGCGAACCCGTGGCGCTCGGTCGGGTCGAGCGTCAGGCTGGCGCGGCCGCGAGCGGGCGCAGCAATCGCTTCGAGCGCGTCGATCCGTGCCGCGAGAACGCCCGCGGCATCAAAGGCGCGGAGGTCGGCGAGCGCCTGGTCGAAGGGGCCGGTGGCGCGGAGCAGCGGCAGCCAGGCCTCGGCGCCGAGCCGGACGAGCGCGCCGGCATCCTTGGCATCGAGCGCGTCGCGCAGGCTCTCGACACTTGCCGCGACCGGAAGCGGGCCGCCCGCGAGCAGATCGACGACGTCGGGCAGGGTGAAATCGATGGTGACGGGGCCGATGCCGGCCGCCTCCAGGGCGTCGATCGCGACGGTGACGATCTCGCGCGCCGCGGCAACGCTGTCGCTGCCGATCAGCTCGGCGCCGACCTGCAGCATCTCGCGCGCCGGGCGAAGCTGGTTGGCGCGCAGCTTCACGACCTGCCCGGCGTAGCAGAGGCGCAGCGGGCGCGGCGCGCTCTTGAGCAGCGAGGTGGCGATGCGGCCGACCTGCCGGGTGATGTCGGGGCGGAGCGCGAGCGTGCGCTGCGACACCGGGTCGGTGAAGCGGAGCAGGTCGCGCGCGGTGCGGTCGTCATCGCCGCCGAGCGTCTCGCGAAACTCGGCGAGCGGCGGGGAGACGCGGCCATAGCCGTGCGCGCGCATCGCGTCGACAAGCGCGCGGGTGACGCGCGACGCGGCCTCGGCCTGCGCGGGCAGACGGTCGCGGAGGCCTTCGGGCAGCAGGGCAGGGGCCTTGGTCATGGGGGCTCTCCTACGCGGGGATGATCGCTAGTGAAAGCCCCTCCCCTTCAGGGGAGGGGTTGGGGTGGGGTTTCTCGGTCTTGCGCAAGGTCGATGGACCCCACCCGCTGCGCCCCGGATCAAGTCCGGGGCTCGCTGCCCTCCCCTGAAGGGGAGGGCGTATTATGGGATCAGAACGTCAGCCCCTTCACCGTCTTCACGCCGGGGAGCTGGCAGAGCTGCCACAGCAAGGGCTCGGGCATCGCCGAGTCGAGGCTGAGCAGCAGCACCGCTTCGCCGCCTGCGGCGCGGCGGCCGAGGTGGAAGGTGCCGATGTTGAGCCCCGCTTCGCCGAGCGCGGTGCCGATACGGCCGATGAAGCCCGGCGCATCTTCGTTGACGATGTAGAGCATGTGGCCGTCGAGATCGGCCTCGACCTTGATCCCGAACATCTCGACGAGGCGCGGGTCGCCGTTGCTGAACAGCGTGCCCGCGACTGAGCGGTCGCCATCGCTGGTCGCCACGGTGACGCGGACGAGCGTGTGATAGTCGCCGTCGCGGTCGTGGCGAACCTCGCGCACGTCGAGGCCCCTTTCGCGCGCGAGGTGCGGGGCGTTGACCATGTTCACGCTGTCCGAATAGCGGCGCATCAGGCCGGTGAGCACCGCGGCGGTGATCGGCTTGAGGTTGAGTTCGGCGGCCGCACCCTCGACCTCGACCGAGATGGTGGTGAGGTTGTCGTGCGCGAGCTGGCCGACGAGGCTGCCGAGCTTTTCGGCGAGGCTCATATAGGGGCGCAGCTTTGGCGCTTCCTCGGCCGACAGGCTGGGGACGTTGAGCGCGTTGGTGATGCCGCCGGTGAGCAGATAGTCCGAAATCTGCTCGGCCACCTGGATCGCGACGTTGACCTGCGCCTCGTCGGTCGAGGCGCCCAAATGGGGCGTGCAGATGAAGTTCGGCGTGCTGAACAGCGGATGGTCGGCGGCGGGCGGTTCGGTCTGGAACACGTCGAGCGCCGCGCCCGCGACATGGCCGTTGTCGAGCGCGTCCTTGAGCGCCGCCTCGTCGATCAGCCCGCCGCGCGCGCAGTTGATGATCCGCACGCCCTTCTTGGTCTTGGCGAGATTTTCCTTCGACAGGATATTGCGGGTCTGGTCGGTCAGCGGCGTGTGCAGCGTGATGAAGTCGGCCTTCGCCAGCAGCGTGTCGAGGTCGGCCTTTTCGACGCCGAGCTCGACCGCGCGCTCGGGGGTCAGGAAGGGGTCGAAGGCGACGACCTTCATACGCAGCCCCAGCGCGCGCTCGGCGACGATGCTGCCGATATTGCCGCAGCCGATCAGGCCGAGCGTCTTCGACGTGAGCTCGACGCCCATGAAGTCGTTCTTCGGCCATTTGCCCGCCTGGGTCAGCGCATTGGCCTCGGGAATCTGGCGCGCGAGCGCGAACATCATCGCGACCGCATGTTCGGCGGTGGTGATGCTGTTGCCGAAGGGCGTGTTCATCACGATGACGCCCTTCTTCGACGCCTCGGGGATGTCGACG
Source organism: Sphingopyxis sp. (assembly GCF_025869345.1). GTDB lineage: Bacteria > Pseudomonadota > Alphaproteobacteria > Sphingomonadales > Sphingomonadaceae > Sphingopyxis. The sequence continues at coordinate 10,947 of NZ_JAOZVW010000161.1, read as the reverse complement.
TTATCGACGCCGATCCCGGCGCGTCCGACGACTTTCAGGTTCGTCGCGGCGGCGAGGACGTCGGGGGTGACCTTGGTGGCCGAGCGGATCGCGAGGCCATCATAGTCGCCGATGATGGCGATCAGCTCGTCCTTGGTCTTGCCGGTGATTTCGTCGACCTGGATGCCGCGCTCCTTGAAGATCGCGGCGGCTTTCGGGTCCATCTTGTCGGAAATCAATACTTTGGGTGCGGTCATGGAATTAAACCTTCCGTGTGCTCCCGCGAAGGCGGGAGCCCAGCTCCCGATGCTTGCGGAATGAAATGGCAGGAGATGGGTCCCCGCCTTCGCGGGGACACACAGACATTATTTCAGCGAGGCGTAAGCCCAGTCGAGCCAAGGCCCGAGCGCTTCGATGTCGGCGGTGTCGACGGTCGCGCCGCACCAGATGCGCAGGCCCGGAGGTGCGTCGCGATACCCCGCGATGTCGTAGGCCGCGCCTTCCTTTTCGAGCAGCCCGGCGAATGTCTTGATGAAATCCGCATCGGCGCCCGCAACCGACAGGCAGACCGAGGTCTTCGAGCGGCTGGCGGGATCGGCGGCGAGGTGGGAGAGCCAGTCGCGCTCGGCGACGATCGTGTCGAGCGCCGCGGCGTTGGCGTCGCTGCGTGCCTTGAGGCCGTCGAGACCGCCGAGCGACTTCGCCCATTCGAGCGCGAAGATCGCGTCCTCGACCGCGAGCATCGACGGGGTGTTGATCGTCTCGCCCTTGAACACGCCCTCGGCGAGCGCGCCCTTCGACATCAGGCGGAACACCTTCGGCAGCGGCCAGGCGGGGGTGTGGGTTTCGAGCCGCTCGACCGCGCGGGGGCCGAGGATCAGCACGCCGTGGCCGCCTTCGCCGCCGAGCACTTTCTGCCAGCTGAAGGTCGCGACGTCGATCTTGTCCCACGGCAGGTCGTAGGCGAACACCGCGCTGGTCGCGTCGGCGAAGGAGAGGCCTTCGCGGTCGGCGGCGATCCAGTCGCCGTTCGGAACGCGCACGCCGCTGGTGGTGCCGTTCCAGGTGAAAAGCACGTCGTTCGACCAGTCGACTTGGTTGAGGTCGGGAAGCTGGCCGTAATCGGCGCGAATGACGGTGGGATCGAGCTTGAGCTGCTTTGCCGCATCGGTGACCCAGCCCTCACCGAAGCTCTCCCAAGCGAGCGTCGTGACGGGGCGGGCGCCGAGCATCGTCCACATCGCCATCTCGAAGGCGCCGGTGTCGGAGCCTGGAACGATGCCGATGCGGTGCGTGTCGGGAAGCTGCAGCATCTCGCGCATCAGGTCGATGCAATGTTGGAGGCGCGTCTTGCCGATCTTGGCGCGGTGCGAGCGGCCCAGCGATTCGGTGTTCAGTTTTTCGGGGGACCAGACCGGCGGCTTGGCGCAGGGACCGGAAGAAAAATAGGGGCGCGTCGGGCGCACCTGTGGCGTCGGCACTTCACTCATCATAGTCTCTCCTTGCAGAGAGCGCGCGCGGCGTTGGGACCGCGTGGCCCGGCGCCGCGTTTAGGGAAGGGGGCGCAACTGTCAAACAAAATGCGTAAGCCGCGCGAAATTTTCGACGAGCCGTAAAAAGGTATACGGCTTGTTAACGATATCGTCGGTATTTTGACGCCATGCCGATTCCGCTTTTCCTCAAGGCCCGAATCCTGGTCGCCGCGACCGCGATGCTAGCGCTAACCGCCTGTTTCGGTGCGCCCGAGGTGATGAAACAGAGCGGCGGAAAACGGACGGCCACGACGACGTCGACGCCTCAGCGTCCGCAGATCACCGGAGCGCCGTCCTTCACCAGCGCCGAGGCGCAGCAATGCGCCTTCGACCTCAAGCAGGCCGGGGTGCGTTTCACCCCGCTACCGAACCAGGATCATGGCGGCGGGTGCAGTTCGATCGATTCGGTGAAGCTGCTCGACATCGGCACGCCGGTGACGAACCTGGGGCCGATGACCTGTCCGCTCGCGCGCAACTTCGCGGCCTGGGCCCGCTATGCGGTGAAGCCCGCCGCGCGCCAATATTTCGGGACCGAGGTCGTGAAGATCGAAACCTATGGCACCTATAGCTGCCGCAACATCTATGGCGGCCGCTCGGGCCGGCTGTCGCAGCACGCCTCCTCCAACGCGATCGACGTCGCGGGCTTCGTGCTCGCCGACGGACGGCGGATCATGCTCGACGGCGGGTGGAAGGGCGACAAGGCGTCGCAGGACTTTCTGCGCGCGCTGCACAAGTCGGCGTGCCGCCGCTTCGGCACGGTGCTGAGCCCCGATTATAACGCCGCGCATTACAATCACTTCCACCTCGACATGAGCGGGAACGGCTATTGCCGTTGACGGACGATTTTCCGCGCAGCTTCGCTGGCGACTTTTGCCCCTAACCATTGCTTTACGCGCGTGGCATAGACTGCGCGCATGGCGGACCCTGTCTTTTCCCCTGAGGCCCATGCGGCCTTCGGCGCGGCCTATCCAGGCGTGCCGACGCATCTGACGCATCAGATCGCCGGCCACCCCTTGCTCGAACTCGGGGCCTTGCAGCAACTCGCCGGCCGGCTGCGTCCCGAAAGCCTGGAGCATAATGCGGCGGTCGACCTGCCGCTGGGCATTTCCAACGCCGATACGCCCGCCAACGGCCTGTCGGTGGCGGACACGATCGCGCGGATCGAGCAATGCGGGTCGTGGGTCCTGCTCAAGACGATCGATCAGGATCCGGCCTATGCCGCGCTGATGCGCGAAGTGCTGGGCGAGATCGAGCCGCTGGTCAAATCGCGTACCGGCGCGATGATGCGGCTGGAGGGATTCATCTTCATCTCTTCGCCGCGCGCGGTGACCTCGCTGCATTTCGACCCCGAATATAATATATTGTTTCAGGCGCGCGGCTCGAAGACGATGACGCTGTTCCCGACCGCCGATCCCGACATCATCGGCCAGCCCTTCTTCGAGCAATATTTCGCCGGGGGCCCGCGCAACCTGCCCTGGCGTGAGGAATGGGCGGCACGCGGCCGGGCGATCGACATCGCGCCGGGCGAGGCGATCTATGTTCCCATACTCGCGCCGCATTGGGTGCAGACGCACGATGCGGTTTCGGTATCGCTGTCGCTGACCTGGCGCAGCGAATGGAGTTTTCACCATGCCGACGCCTGCCGGTTCAACCGCCGGCTGCGCGCGCGCGGGCTGAGCCCGGCCGCGCCGCGCCTTTACCCGCGGAACAATCGCCTGAAATCCTATGCCCAGCGCGCGCTGGCGCGGATCGAGACGAGGTTTCCGCCGCGATAGCCGGCCCCGGCTTGGCAAAGCCGCGCGAAGCGAGTAGCCGCTCGCTAATGGCAAAAGACAAGCAACCCCACCGTTCGCGTTTTCACAAAGCAAAAGACGACGCGCAGTTCGCCCAGCAGGCGACCACCACTCCGCAAACCGCCGATCCGGCCTACAAGCTCGCCTTTCAGGACAATGAGTTCCTGCTGCGCGAGGATTTGCGCCCGGTGCGCTTTCAGCTCGAGCTGCTCAAGCCCGAACTGCTGCTCGACGAAGCGAAGATCGAATCGACGCTGGTCATCTATGGCTCGGCGCGCATTCCCGAGCCCGAGACGGCCGACGGGCTCGAAGCCGCGGCGACCGACGACGTCCAGCGCAACATCGCCCGCCACCTCAAGGCCAAGGCCAAATATTATGACGAGGCGCGCCAGCTCGCGCGGCTCGCGAGCCAGGTGCCGTGCGACGAGGACGGCTGCCGCCACTTCGTGGTCTGTTCGGGCGGCGGGCCGTCGATCATGGAGGCCGCGAACCGCGGCGCCGCCGACGAGGGACGCGAGTCGATCGGGCTCAACATCGTGCTGCCGCACGAGCAGGCGCCGAACCGCTATGTGACGCCGTCGCTGAGCTTTCAGTTCCACTATTTCGCCTTGAGGAAGATGCACTTCCTGTTGCGTGCCCGCGCGGTCGCGGTCTTTCCCGGCGGTTTCGGCACTTTCGACGAGATGTTCGAACTGCTGACGCTGATCCAGACGGGCAAGATCAAGCCGATCCCGATCGTGCTGTTCGGCAAGAAATTCTGGAACCATGTCGTCAATTTCGACGCGCTGGTCGAGGAAGGCGTCGTCAGCGCCCGCGACCTCGACCTGTTCCAGTTCGTCGAGACCGCCGACGAGGCGTGGGCGATCATCCAGGCTTTCTACGCGAACAGCGAGCATCACTGACGGTCGGTGCGCCGGGGATCGGCGGCGTTCCTGTCTCAGGCTGCGGTGAACCCGGCGTCGATGGTCAGCACGGTGCCGACCGCCGAGGCCGCTCCCGGGGAACTCAGCCATAGGATTCCCGAGGCGATTTCTTCGGGCGTGCTCGATCGGCCCAATGGATAGAGCGCGCCTCCCCCGGACGGGGCGGACCCGTCGTAGGATGCGATGATGCGCTCCGCCATCGGGGTCTGCACGCCTGCCGGGCATACCGCGTTGATACGCACCCCCCGCTTTGCATATTGCAAGGCGGCGCTGCGGGTCAGGCCGATCACCGCATGTTTGGACATGCTATAGATGGCCGATCGTCTGGAGCCGACCAGCCCGGCGCCTGAAGACAGGTTGACGATGCTGCCGCCCTCGGAATTTTCGAGCATCGCCGAAATCTGGATCTTCATGCAATGCCACATGCTGCGCAGGTTGATGTCCATGACATGGTCGTAAAGCGCGCCGTCTTCGTCGAGGAGGTCGCAGGTCTTCCCTTCGACTCCCGCGGCATTCACCGCGCAATCGAGGCGCGACCAGCGCCGGCCGATGGCATCGGCGACCGCCTGGACGGCCGCAACGTCCGTCAGGTCGCAGGCGCATTCCAGACACTCGCCGCCTTGCGTCCCTATGGTCCGGGCAACCATCTCGAGCCCCGAACGATCGACATCCAGAAGCGCGACGCGGGCGCCGGCTTCGGCGAAAGCGAGCGCCGTGGCCCGGCCGATACCCGATGCCGCCCCCGTCACGAGTGCCACCTTGCCCTTGAACGGCATCGCGCGTTCCCCTTGCTGCAATTAGCCCGTGGTCGCCAGGCCGCCATCGACGTCGACGATCGATCCCGTCATGTAGGGATTGGCGGCGCAAGCCAGTATCTGGAACGCGATTTCCTCGGGCCGGGCGGCGCGTGCCATCGGCACCTGGGGGGCGGGCGCATTCGCGCCGCGTGCTGCGCGCAGCATCGGAGTGTCGACCAGTCCGGGCGCGACGCAATTGACCCGCACGGGCGCGAATTCGGCCGCGAGGACGCGGGTGAGCGCCTCGATCGCGGCACTCGCGGCCGCCACCGGCGCCCGGCCCGCGCGCGGGCGCCGCGCCGCGGCTCCCGACACGAGCGTCAGCGAACCCGCATCGGTCAGCCGCGCGAACCGGGCGACTATATAAGGCCCCCAGAATTTGGAAGCGAAGGTCGCCCGCGCCGTGTCGAGCGGCAATTCGCGCACGGGGGCGGAACGGATCGCCGCGGCGGTGACGACGATATGGTCGAAGGGGGATCGCTCGGCAAAGAAGACCTCGACCGCCGCTTCGTCGATCATGTCGAAGGCGGCATATTCCGTGTCCGCACCGATGCTTGCGGCGGCTTCTGCGGCGCGGTCCGGGTTTCGGCCCGCAACACTGACCTTCGCGCCATGGGTAGCGGCAAGCCGGGCGGTGGCGAGGCCGATTCCCGAACTTCCCCCGACGACGAGAAACCGCTGCGACGCGAAGGCGGCAAAGCCAGGTGTTCCGCTCATGCCCAGACCTCTGCCATCTCCACCGCCTCGCGCATCTGGCGGCGGCCGAGCGCGAAGCAGGCCGCCGCGAACAAGCCCAATACAACGCAGGTCAGCGCCATCGCCAGCCCCACCTTCGCGGGGTCATGGAAGATCAACTCGGTGCAGGTCGCGACGACGGTCGGGCCGGTTCCCGCGCCGAGCAGGGTGACGACGAACAGATAGATCGCCGACACCGTGCCGCGGAGTTCGTTGGGCGTAACGATCTGGATCGATGCCGACGCCATGCCGCCGATCGGCGCGAGCAGCTTGAGCACCGTATAGAAGAGGAAGAAAAGGACGATGCTGGACGAGGAAAAGCCGATCGCGCCGCACAGCGCGATGGTCAGCGACAACCACACGGCGAAGCGGAAATGTGCGTCGCGCACCCCGCGCGCCATCTGCCGGTCGACGAACATCCCCATGCCGAGCAGCCCCGACGAGCCGGCAAGAGCGGTCAGTGCCGCCATGGTGAAGCCGGTCTGCGTCACCGACCAGCCGAAACCGCGCATCAGATGCGCGGGCACCCAGGCGATCGTGCCATAGGCGATTGCGGCGACCGCGCCATAGCCGAGGAAATGGCAGGTGAAGAAGCGGCCGCGCTCGGCGATGAAGCGAAACGCCTCGCCGAAACCGGCCTTGCCGCCGCCCCGCAGACCGCGCCGCACCGGCTCGGGAAACAGGAAGACGAGCAAGGCGAAGGCGATGCCGGGAAGCCCGGTGACGATGAAGACGAACTGCCACGGCCGCACTTCGCCGACCAGCGGCAGCGCAAGGCCGCCGTCGGCGGTCAGCGCCATGCCGATCACCAGCCCGCCGATCGCGAAGGCGATGGCTTGCCCGACGATCGAGCCGATCGCGAAGACCGACATGGCGGTGGTGAGCTTTTCGCGCGGGAAGAGGTCGCTTAGCATCGAATAGGCCGACGGCGCGAGCGCTGCTTCGCCGAGCCCGACGCCGAAGCGCGCGAGCAGGAGGTGCCAGAAATTACGCGCGAGGCCGCACGCCGCGGCGGCAATTCCCCAGGCGATCACCCCGACGCAGATGATCTGGCGGCGCGGGAAGCGGTCGACCAGCCAGCCGAGCGGAATGCCCATCACGGCATAGCAGAGCGCGAAGGCGAAGCCCTGGAGCAGGCTGATCTGGAAATCCGAAATCGCCAGGTCGCGGCGGATGTCGTCGACCATCAGCGAGATGATCTGGCGGTCGAGAAAGGCAACCGCGCCCAGGATGAAGAGGACGGCGACGGCGCTCCACGCAACCGGGGAGGAGGGGTATTCCTCCCCGGTCGCGGGAGCGGCGCGGAGCTCGGAAGGGCTCGCGTCCATGCCTAGTAGCTGAAGCCGATCCGCACCCCATAGGTTCGCGGCGCGGCGTAGCGGTCGAACACGGCGGGCTCGCCCACCAGCCCGTTCGGGGTCGACAGCTTGCCCGACCCGATGCCGTTGGTGACATAGAGGACATCGAAGATGTTCTGGACATAGCCCGCGACATACCAGCTACCGCGATCGTAACGGATCTGGGCGTTGGTCATCCATTGCGGGTCGACCGAATGCGTCTTGTATTCGAACGGCGTCCAATAGGTGCGCGAGCGATAGGCGGCATCGACGTGCAGCGACACTTCGCCGCCCGCGACCTCGCTGGGGATCGTGTAATCGGCGGCGATGCTGCCCGTCGTCCCCGGTGCGCGCGGCAGGCGGTTGCCCTTTACGTCGACGAGCGCGGGCGCGTTGGGTGAATTGCAGGGGCCGATGACCGAATCGCACAGGATCGCCGACCCATATTCGCTGTGGAGCAGCGACAGGCCGAAGGTTAGCCGCAGGTTCGGCGTCACCGCCCAATTGCCCTCGGCATCGAGGCCCCAGATCTTCGCCGTCCCGGCGTTGGTCACGACGCGCTGAAGATTGGCGAGCGTCTGCGAGACCTGAATGTCCTTGTAGCTGTAATAGAAGCCCGACAGGCTGGTGCGCAGCTTGCGGTCGAACAGGCTGGCCTTGATGCCGCCTTCATAGGACCATATGCTCTCCGGCTTGAAGGGGTTGAGCGGGTTCTGGAGGTTGAACCCGCCGCTTTTGAAGCCGCTCGTCGCGTTGGCATAGAGGAGCACGTCCTCGCTCGGCCGGAACTCGACCCCGACGCGCGGCGAGAAGCTGTCCCAGCTTGCCTTGTTGCTGACCCACGGCACCGACGGAATGATGCGAAGCTGGCGATAATCGCGCTTTTCGTCCGAATAGCGCAGGCCCGCGCTGATCGTGAACTGCGGCGTCACGTCCAGGCTGGCATCGACGAACACCGAATAGGCGTCGGTCTTGCCGTAGCGGTCGTAGGACGAAAGGCCGCCCGCATATTGATACTGAAATTCGCGGGCGTTTTCATGGAAATAGTTGAACCCCACGATGGCGTGAAGCGGCTTCGACGGGTCGGTCGCGAGATAGGTTTCGTGATAATAGGAGGTCGAGGTGGTGATATCGCCGAGATAGGAGCCCTGATAGGGCTTGCCGTTGACGATGCCGGGCGGCAGCGCGACCTGGTCGAGATCGAGGAAGGTCGGACCCGAATCGAAATGGCGGCGGCTCGTCACCGATTTGACCGTGCCGATCCCGGTGTCCCAGCGCAGGTGGAGCGACTGACCGTCGTTCTCGATCGGTTGCGCCGCGCCGATGTCGCCCATCACCTTGCGGGGATCGTCGACATATTGGTCGACCGGCGAGATCAGATACCACCAGGATTTGGGATTGCGGATCTTCAGATAGTCGGTGTTGTTCGAATTGCTGTAGTCGGCGCGCAGGATCGCCTCGAAATCGGGCGACAGCTTCCAGCGCAGCGCCGCGCGGACGCCGGTCGAGCTTTGGCCCTGCATCCGCTGGCCCAGATAGATATTCTCGTTATAGCCCTTGTGATAGGCCGACTGGACCGAGACGCGCAGCGCGAGCGTGTCTTCGACCAACGGTGCGTTGATCGACGCGCGCGCGGTGAGGGCGCTGTAATTGCCGAACGAGACGTCGGCCTTGCCGCTCGGCGTGAAGCTGGGGTCGGTGGAAATGATGTTGATCGCACCGCCGGTCGCGTTGCGGCCGTAAAGCGTCGCCTGCGGCCCCTTGAGCACCTCGACGCGCTCGACGTCGTTGAACTCCTGAAACACCTGGATGCTGTTCGGAACATAGACGCCATCGACATAGGTCGCGACGCTGTTGCCGGCCGAGATGCCCTGAAGGTTGTTGCCGACGCCGCGGATATAGATCTGCGCCTGCTGGCCCGAATCCTTGGCGATCATCAGCCCCGGAACCTGATATTGCAGGCCGCCGCTGTCGCTGATCCCCGATTTTTCGAGCTGGGTGGATGACAGGGCGGAGATGGATGCCGGGACATCCTGAAGCGAGGATTCGCGACGCATCGCGGTGACGACGATGTCCCCGTCCCGATCTTGCGCGCCTGCTTCGGCGGCCTGGGCGCTGGCATCCGTGGCCGCCGATTGCTGGGCCTGCGCGACACCCGCCGACATCAGCATGGTGCTTGCAATCGCAAACGTCGAAACGCCTTTTCGCAACATATCAACTCCCCTGTATGCCCTGTGCTCGAAGGGCCCATTGCCAATAATAGTTAGTATTCGAAGTATTTTGAATTTTGTCAATGCAGCGGGCGAAATTTTTCAATACACTGAAATATATCGTTTATTTTTTGTCGAGCATCATCGGCCATGCTTCATGGGGCTCCCCGACAAAGGGAGTAGGAAGGTCGCAAGGCGTTCGGGTAGCGTTTCGGGAGCGGAGGTCGCTCAATCGATCCCGTCGCTCGATGGCCCGCTCGTGCCGGGCGCAGCCGAGGTCCGTCCAGGCCGGACCCGATGCAAAGAGGCTAGGCCGATTCGGGTTTGGGCGGGCAACTCGTCACGCCTCGATACCCCGTGCCAGGCGAGGTCTATTCCGACTGCGCTTTCAGATAGAGGATCAGCGCCTTGCGATCCGCGGCGTCGGCGATACCGGCAAACGCCATGCGGGTGCCGGGAAGCGCCTTCATCGGCGCGGTCAGGAAATGATCGAGCGTAGCTTCGTCCCAGGCGCCGCCCTTGGCCTTCATCGCCCCCGAATAGGAAAAGCCTTCGTGGCTGGCGACCGCGCGGCCGACGACGCCGTGAAGGTTCGGGCCGATGCCGTTCGATCCGCCCTTGTCGATCGTGTGACACGCCATGCAGCGTTTGAAAATTTGCTCGCCCATCGCAGCGGTCGGTTCGATCGCCGGCGCCGGTTCGGACGCCGGCGCGCTATCGGTGGCCGCCGTGGCGTCGGGTGGCGGTTCGGCCTTGCCGCAGCCAGCAAGCATCAGCGCGCCCGCCAGCAGGACGGGCGCGCGGCGCATTATTTCTTGGCTTCGGCCGGTGCAGGAGCCGCGGCAGCGCCTTCGGCTGCCGGAGCGGCGGCCGCGGCTTTATCCGCACCTTCGGCAGCCGGGGCAGCGGCCTTGTCGCCTTCGGCCGGTGCGGCGGCGGCATCGCCCGCGGGCGCCGCTTCGGGCTTCGGCAGCGGCAGGTTCGAACCCTGCGCGTTCAAATAGACGATCAAATTGGCGCGGTCTTCGGGGCTCGACAGGCCCGCGAACGACATTTTGGTGCCGGCCGCGAACTTGCGCGGGCTGGTCAGCCAATGGTCCATCTTGTCGAAGTCCCAGTTGCCGCCGACATTCTTGAGCGCGTCGGAGAAGGCGAACCCGCCCTTGCCCTGGCCGATCGCTTCGCCGAGCGTGCCATAGAGGTTGGGGCCGATGCCGTTGGCGCCGCCCTGGTTGATCGTGTGGCACGCGGCGCATTTCGCGAACACCGCTTCGCCCTTCGCGGCGTCGGCCGCGGCGAGCAGGTTGGGAAGCGGAACGGCCGCCGCGCCGCCGCCGGCGCCGCCCTCGGCATCCTCGATCGGAAAGCCCGGCTTTTCGGGATTATGGCTGGCGAACAACATGCCCGAACCGATGGTCAGGCCCAGCGCGCAGATGCCGGCGAACAGCACCCAGCCGGCAATAGTGTTGTTGCGATTGTCCATGCTTGCAGCCCCGTTCGCTAACGCCCGCCCATGGGCGCGTCTATGATTTGGACGCTCCCTTACTGGGGCCGGGAGCGCGGCGCAAGGGGATGAAATGCGCGGCGGCGAGGGAGCGCGAAAAGCCGAGCATGATTTTGCTTTCCCCGTCACCCCGGACT
>NZ_JAOZVW010000160.1 GCF_025869345.1 Sphingopyxis sp. | reverse complement strand
GATCCATTCTCTCGGCGCCGGATGAATGGATCCCGGATCAAGTCCGGGATGACGAGAGTGATTGGGCAACGTCCGCTTCCCATCCCGAACCCGACATCGCCCGCCCGCTCAGCTTCCATTCAGCGTCGCGAACCTAGATCGGAGCCCAGTTATGGACATGCTGGCGCGGATTGCGCTGGACCATCGGGCGTGTCCGCTGATACGGAGCGTGCCGGTATTTCTCGAATAGGATGGCAATGACCAAATTTTCGACCATGATCGGGCTGATCACCGTGGCCGCCGTGGGTGTGACGCCGGTGCTGGGCCAGACCGTTCCCGACACCGAAGTTCCGACGACGAGCCTCAACATCCCCGGCAACGTCAAGCTGTATGGCGACGACAAGCCGAACGTCTATCGTCCCTCGGCGACGGTGAACGGCGAGATCATCACCGCGACGGACATCGAACAGCGGATGGCGCTGATCCGCATCGCGAACAACAATGCCGATCTGCCGGCCGACGAAGTGCAGCGGCTGCGCCAGCAGGTGTTCAGCAACCTGATCGACGAAAAATTGCAGATCCAGGAAGCCAAGGCCGCGAAGATCGACATCGACGAGAATGTCGTCAACGAACAATTCGCCCGCCTGGCCGCGCGCTTCAAGCAGACCCCCGAGGAATTTTCCAAATATCTCGAATCGAAGGGATCGGCCGCCGCGGCCGTGAAGCAGCAGATTCGCGGCGAATATGCCTGGGACCGCCTGCTGTCGCGCAACATTCAGTCGACGACGAACGTATCGACCGAGGAAGTCGATTCGATCGTCAAGCAGATGAACGAGGCCAAGGGGCAGGACGAGTTCCACCTCGGCGAAATCTATCTGTCGGCGACCCCCGAAAATGCCGCCGCGGTGGTCGAGAACGCGCGCAAGATCATCCAGGCGCTCCAGGCCGGCGGCAGCTTTGCCGCCTATGCGCGCCAATTCTCCGAAGCGTCGACCGCGGTCGTCGGCGGCGACCTGGGCTGGGTGCGCGGCGGTCAGTTGCCCGCCTCGATGGCCGACGCGGCGCAGCAGATGGCGCCGGGTCAGCTCGTCGGCCCCCTCGAAGTGCCCGGTGGCATATCGATCCTGCTGATGATCGACCGGCGCCAGGTGCTGACCGCCGATCCGCGCGACGCGGTGCTGAGCCTGAAGCAGGTCTCGCTCGACTTCGCGCCGGGGACGAGCGAGGCGCAGGCTGCGGAGCTCGCAAGCAAATTCGCCGAAGCGACGCGCGGCATCGCCGGGTGCGGCGGCGCGGACAGCGTCGCGGCCTCGCTGGGCGCGCATGTCGTCGCGCGCGACAATATCGCGATGCGCGCGCTGCCGGCGCCGCTGCAATCGACCCTCGCGACGATGCAGGTCGGCCAGACGACGCAGCCCTTCGGCGCCGCGAACGAAGGCATCAGCGTCCTGGTGCTGTGCGGCCGCGAAATGCCGAACACGGCGTCCGAGCCCGATCGCGCCCAGATCGAGGAGAAGATCCTCGAGGACAAGGTCAACAAACGGGCCCAGCGCTATCTGCGCGACCTCCGGCGCGATGCGGTGATCGAATATAGCTGATGCCTGATATCGACGAGCGACGGCCGATCGCGGTTACCATGGGTGACCCGGCGGGCGTCGGCCCCGAAGTCGCCGCGCGGGCCTGGACCGCGCGGCGCGAACACCGCTTGCCGCCCTTCGTCGCCATCGGCGACATCGCCGCAGTCGAAGCCGTATGGGACGGCCCCGTGGCGCGTGTCGGCGACATGGAGCAGGCGGTGCGGGCCTTCGACACCGCCCTTCCCGTCTGGCATCTCGAAGACAGCGGGCCGCTGGTCCCCGGGCATCCGACCCCGGCGGGCGCGACCTGCGCGCTGCACGCACTCGAAACCGGCATCGGCCTGACCCGCACCGGCGCCAGCGGCGCGCTCGTCACCGGATCGGTGTCGAAACATGCGCTGCACGGCATCGGCTATACCCACCCCGGCCAGACCGAATTCATCGCCGAGCGCTGCGGCGTCACCGCGACCAATGCGGTGATGATGCTCGCCGGACCCGCGCTGCGCGTCGTGCCGCTGACCGTCCACATTCCGCTCGCCGACGTGCCCGAGCGGCTGACCGCCGAGCTGATCGCCGCCAAGGCGCGGATCGTCGCGCGCGGCCTGTCGCGCGATTTCGGCATCGCTGCCCCGCGCATCGCGATCGCGGGGCTCAATCCCCACGCGGGCGAGAACGGCCAGCTCGGCGACGAGGAAATCCGCATCATCGCCCCCGCGGTCGCACAGCTCGCCGACGAGGACATCGTCATCGACGGACCGCTCGCCGCCGACGCGCTGTTCGCACCGGGCATCCGCGAGCAATATGACGCGATCCTCTGCGGCTATCACGATCAGGCGCTGGCGCCGTTCAAGGCGCTGCATTTTCACGATGGGGTCAATCTGACCCTCGGGCTGCCGATCATCCGCACCTCGCCCGACCATGGCACGGCGTTCGACATCGCGGGGACCGGCCGCGCCGATCCGGGGCCGACCATCGCCGCGATCGCGATGGCGGCGCGCATGGCGACCGCGCGCGAGCGCAGCAGCGCCCCGGCAAAGTGACCGCCGCACCCAATCGCCCGCTGCCGCCGCTGCGCGAAACGGTGCGCGCGCACGGTCTGTCGGCGAGCAAGGCGCTGGGGCAGAATTTCCTGTTCGACGAACAATTGCTCGATCGCATCGCGGCGCTGCCCGGCAATTTGGACGGCCAGACGGTGTTCGAGGTCGGCCCCGGCCCCGGAGGGCTGACCCGAGCGCTGCTCCGCGCGGGCGCGACCGTAATCGCGGTCGAGCGCGACGACCGCTGCCTGCCCCTGCTCGGCGAACTCGGCGACGCGTTCGATGGGCGGCTGACGGTGATCCCCGACGATGCGATGGCGATCGATGCCGATGTGTTGGTGGGCGGGCCCTATCATATCGTCGCGAACCTGCCCTATAATGTCGGGACCGCGCTGTTCACGCGCTGGCTCGAGCCGAAAAGCTGGCCGCCGCTCTGGAAATCGCTGACCTTGATGTTCCAGCAGGAGGTTGCCGAACGCATCGTCGCCCCCGTGGGAAGCGGCGCCTATGGCCGGCTTGCGGTGCTCGCCCAGTGGCGCTCGAACGCGAAAATTGCGATGAAGGTGCATCGTTCGGCCTTCACTCCGCCGCCGAAGGTGATGTCGGCGATCGTCCATGTAACGCCCGCTGCCGAACCCGAAGGCGTCGATCCGCGCATCCTGTCGAAGCTCACCGAAAAAGGCTTCGGTCAGCGGCGCAAGATGCTGCGGCAAAGCCTCAAAGGCATGGCGGGCGCGGTCGAGGCGCTCGACGCGCTCGGCATCGCCCCGACCCGCCGCGCCGAGACGGTCAGCGTGACGGAATGGGTCGCACTGGCACGGGCGCTGACCGGCTGACCGGATTTGAATCGCCACCGAACCGCGTGACGCGGTTCTTCCTGCGAAAAGAAAGGGGCGAGGGAGCGACGTCCGCTCCCTCGCCCCTTGAAACAGACTGACGCCGCCCCTTCAGTTGAAATCGAGCTGAATGATTTCCCTCGGCGTCGCGCGGCAGTACATTTCGAGCGATTTCGCTCCATCCGGATAGGTCGCGGTCATCGCGGCGCGGATGCGCCAGCCGCCGTTGCCCTGTTCCAGTGAGACGAGCTTGTCATAGGACAGCCGCGTTCCGCCGGTCGCACCGATCTGCCGCGCGGCGTCGTTCATGCAATTCTGCACCGATGGACGCGAAGCGCTCGGCAGACCGCTCAGATTCGCGCTGAGTGTCGCGGGACCGCTCGCGGCGGGCGGCGGCGTGCTGGCCTCCGCGCTGCCGTCGTCCTTCTTCTTTTTCTGGCTCGCGAGCAGCGCGAGCAGCCCGCCCGCGACGACGATGCCGCCGATGATCAGGCCGGTGCTCGGTCCTTTGTCTTTTTCGGGCTTCGGACCAGGCAGCGGCGCGAGATTGGCATAGCCATAGCCGAATTCGGCGCGGCAGCCGTTCGTCACCCAGATCAGGTTCGCGTCATACCCCCATTGGCGCCCGGCGTTGCACTTACCGCCGAGCTTGCGGAGCAATTCGACGCGCCCGTTCGTCTGAACATTGCATTGTTCGTAGCGATTGCTGCGCGACTCGCAGCGCAGCGTCCCCGCATAATCGCGACCGGGATAGGAGCCCCCGTTCGAATAGCCGTAGCGAAACTCGGCGCGGCAACCGCCCGAAACCCATATCTGATTGGCGTCGAAACCCCAGTCGCGCCCTTTCGAGCAGCGCCCGCCGATCACCCGGGCCAGTTCGACGCGATTGCTTGTCTTGACCTTGCAGCGCTGTTGTCTGTTGCCATAGGATTCGCAGCGGATCGTTCCCGCATAATCCCGGTCATATCCCGCCGATCCGCCCGGCGGTGGATAGGGGTAGGTGGTCTGGGCAAAGGCCGGAACGGCAAGCTGGCCGACGACGAACGATACGGCCGTGGCGCCCGCGACGACGGGATTTCGCATGGTAGTTTCTCCCTGTTGAATGTCTTGCCCTACAGTCCTCATTTCCTTCGACTAATCCATGCGGGATGGTTTCACATTTTCACCGCGAACGCCATCGCCAAATGCCGGGCGATGGACGCGCCGTCGCGGCATCCGCTTGCGCGCATCCGCGCATCCGCTAAGGACAGCCGATGGATCAGATCGTCATTCGCGGCGGCCAGCGACTCAAGGGCCGTATTCCCATCTCCGGCGCCAAGAATGCGGCGCTCACCCTGTTGCCCTGTGCGCTGCTCACCGACGAGCCGCTGACCTTGCGCAATCTGCCGCGACTCGCCGATGTCGACGGCTTCGGCCATTTGCTCAACCAGCTCGGCTGCTCGACGACGATCGAGGGATCGCGGCCCGAGGATTTCGGCCGCGTGATGACCGCGCGCGCGACCACCCTCACCTCGACCGTCGCGCCATATGATATCGTCCGCAAGATGCGCGCGTCGATCCTCGTCCTCGGCCCGCTGCTCGCGCGCGCGGGCGAAGCCACCGTGTCGCTGCCGGGCGGCTGCGCGATCGGCAACCGGCCGATCGACCTTCACCTGAAAGCGCTCGAAGCCTTTGGCGCCGAGATCGAGCTCGCTTCGGGTTATGTGAAGGCGAGCGCGCCCGGCGGACGGCTGGCGGGCGGCAAGTTCACCTTCCCGGTCGTGTCGGTCGGCGCGACCGAAAATGCGGTGATGGCGGCGGTGCTCGCCAAAGGCACCTGCATCCTCGAAAACGCGGCGCGCGAGCCCGAGATCGTCGACCTGTGCAACTGCCTCGTCGCGATGGGGGCCGAGATCGACGGCATCGGCACCGAGACGCTGACGATCGAGGGCGTCGACCGGCTGCACGGCGCGACGTATCGGGTGATGGCCGACCGCATCGAAGCGGGCAGCTATGCCTGCGCCGCGGTGATCACCGAAGGCGACGTCGAACTGGTCGGCGCCAAGGCCGACGAGATGGAGGCGACGCTCGCCGCGCTGCGCGAAGCGGGCGCGACGGTCGAGGAGACCAAGGCGGGCATCCGCGTCGCCATGTCGGGCCGCGCGCAGCCCGTCACCCTGTCGACCGCGCCCTACCCCGGCTTCGCGACCGACATGCAGGCCCAGTTCATGGCGATGGCGACGCTCGGCACCGGCGCCTCGCTGTTCACCGAGACGATCTTCGAGAACCGCTACATGCACGTCCCCGAATTGGCGCGCATGGGCTGCGACATCGACGTGCGCGGCCGCAGCGCGGTGGTGCGCGGCGTCGAGAAGCTGATCGGCGCGCCGGTGATGGCGACCGACCTGCGCGCTTCGATGAGCCTGATCATCGCCGGCCTCGCCGCCGAGGGGCAGACCGAGGTCAACCGCGTCTATCACCTCGACCGCGGCTACGAACGGCTGGAAGAGAAGCTCCAGGCCGTCGGCGCCGACATCGAGCGGATCAGCGCGGGGTAGGCGTCACACACCCCTCACTACCTTATCTCGGGGAAGCTTTCTAGCGCTTGCCGGTCAAATGCTCGGCACGCCCGTAACGCCCGGCGACATCGCCCTTGATCCAATCGCCGAGCAGTTTCAGATAGCCGTCGGTGAGCCGCGTGACGTCGCGCGATCCGTCGGGATGCTGGACATATTCCCACATGCCGTGATCGGTTTCGGGAAAGAGATAGACGTCGACCGGCTTCCCCGCCGCCGCGAGGTCCATCAGCGCGCCGCGCGTCGTTTCGATCGGCGCTTCGCGATCCTCGCCGGCGAGCACCCACAGCAAGGGCGTGTCGAGTTTCCGCAGCACCGCGACCGCGTCATAGTCCCAGATCAGTTCCAGATTGTCGAAGCGCGCGCGCCCGATCCGGCGCAGTTCGGCGTCGGAGAGGCGTGCCATCGCGCCGCTATATTCGCCCTCGACCTTCGCGGCCCACGGCTTGCCTGCCATTTCGCGCCGCACCGCATCGAGTTCGGCATAGCCCTGCGCGAAGTTCGACAGCAGCAAGGTCGCGGTCGCCTTCGACAAGCGGCCGACGAGCGCTTCGGCATCGGCGCCCAATCCGGCGGCGCGGACTTCCGACACCATCTGTTCGCGGTCCTCCTCGATCGGCGAGGCGACGAGGCCGAAGCCGACCGCGACGAAATCGGCCTTGGTCAGCGTCGCGGCGCGCGGCGCGACCCAGCCGCCCTGGCTGCCGCCGAAGAAACCCGCGCGGCCGAACCGCCCCGCCGCCATCCGCCGCGCCGTGTCTAGCGCCTTCGCCGCATCGGTCGCCAGCAGCTCGAAATTCTGCGTATATTCGCCTTCCGAGGCGCCGGTGCCGCGCTTGTCATAGACAAAGACCGACAGTCCCTGCGCTGCCATCGCATAGCCATAGAGGCCGCCGATCGGCGAACTGCGTTCGGAGCCATGCACCATTACCACCAGCGGGCGCCTGGGGTCGGCGCCCGGCGGCTCGATCAGCATTCCGGTCAGCTTTGTCTCGACGCTGTCGAAGGTCGCGGGCGTTTCGCGAAAGGCGATCCGCGTCCATGCCTTGCCCCCGACGCTCACCGCGCCCCCATCGCAGGCCAGCGGCGCGCCGGCCTCGTTCGTCGCGCCGCGGCGCCCGTCGCGAAACTGATAGCGAAGGCCGGGTTCGGGAACCGCCGGTGACGGCACCAGCACGACGAAATCGCCGTCCGCGGCGCGATAGGTTCCGGGCTGACAGGCGCCTTGCGCCGATGCCGGGGTTGCCGCAGCGACGGCGATAAGGGCGATTGCGATGGAGACAATTTTCATGAGGCCGTCTTATCGACATAAGACAGCCATGACAATCAGGACTCCGGTTCGACCGGCACCGACACCATATTGCCGCTGACCGACGGCCGTTCGGGCCGCTTCGCCACCGCGATCACCAGCCCGACGAGCGCGACCGCGCCGCCCGCGATCGACAACGGCGCCCAGCGATAGCCTTCGAACGCCGTCGAAAAGCCCATCGCGATGATCGGGATCAGCACGCTCGACCACGCCGCCTGCCCCGGCCCGACCGCACGGATGACATTGAAATAGAGCGGAAAGGTCACCGCGCTCGCGACGATACCGAGATAGAGGATGCCGCCGAGATAGACGGGCGTGGGCTCGATCACCGGCGGCCCGGTGGTGATCCAGGCATAGCTGCCGTCGGCGAGCACGCCGAACAACATCGCCCACGCGATCATCACGACCATCGACTGCGCCCGCGCGATCGCAGTCCCCTGCATGACATTGGCGGTCGATGCGCTCATCACCCCGGCAAGCGTCAGCGCGGTGCCGAGCAATACCTCGCCCGCGCCGAGCGCCGCGGCGCGATATTCGTGGAGGATCATCAGCCCGACCCCGGCGATCGCGATCCCCGCACCGGCAAGGAAGCGCTTCTCCAGCGGCGATTTCAGAAACAGGCGCCCGAGCAGCGTGTTCGGCACGATCAGCAGCGCAAAGAGCACCGCGACGAGCCCCGAGGTGATATGCTGTTCGGCGCGATAGACGAAATTGAAGTTGAAGGTGAACTGCGCGATCCCGAGCAGCACCGCAAAGGCCATCGCCCTCGGCTCCAGCAACAGGCGCTCGCGCCGGATCGCCGCAAAGGCAAACATCGCGATGGCAGCGACCGAAAAGCGATAGGTGACCGACCAGCTCGGCGGCACGATGCCGAGCTGCCCCTTGATGACGATCCACGTCGATCCCCAGATCAGCGTGACGAGCGCGAAGGGGATGAGGATGCGCGGGCTGAGCAGCGTCGCTGGCTGCTCGCTCATAGCGCCGCGATGGCGGCCGCGAGCGGCGCGACCGCCGCGGCGTCCTGATCCCAGCTCGTGACGAGACGCGCCGCGCCTTCGCCCCAGTCATAGAAATCGAAGCCCCGGCCGCGCAGCGCCGCCGCCTCGGCCGTGCTCAACCGGACGAACAGCTCGTTCGCCTCGACCGGATACATCAGCCGGCCGCGACAGGCCATCGCCAGCGCCGCTGCCCCGGCATTGGCGGCGCGGGCATTGGCGAGCCACAGATCGTCTTTCAGCATCGCCCGGATCTGCGCCGCAACGAAGCGTCCCTTGCTGAGCAGGTGGCCGCCGCGCTTCTTGAGTTCGCGCACCCCGGCACCACCGCTGCCGCCGAAAAAGACGAGCGCTTCGGCCATCATCGCGCCATTCTTGGTGAAGCCGAAGGACAGGGCATCGACCCCGGCGCGCCACGTCACATCGGCGGGCGAACAGCCGAGGAAGGCGACCGCATTGGCGAAGCGCGCGCCGTCCATGTGGAGCTTCATGCCGTTGGTCCTCGCGATCTCACTGATCGCGCCGACTTCATCGGGCCGCCATGCGAGGCCATATTCGGTCGCGTTGGTGATGCTGATCGCGGCGGGCTGCACCTGATGGACGTCCTTGCGGATGCCGGCGATCCGGGCTTTCAGCGCCTCGGCGTCGATCTTCGCCCCCGTGCCGGGCAGCGTCATCAGCTTGGCGCCGCCCGAGTAAAAGGTCGGCGCACCGCATTCGTCGACCTCGATATGCGCTTCCTCGTAGCAGAGGATGCCCTGCCACGGCCGCACGAAATGAGCGAGGATGATGCTGTTCGCGGCGGTGCCGGTCGAAATCCAGACGACTTCGCATGTCGTCTCGAACAGCTCCGAAAAGGCGGCATCGAGCGACTGGCTGAGCGCGTCGCCGTCATAGGCGGTGTCGACATGGTTGGCGGCGGCGAGTGCCTCCATCACCGCGGGATGCACGGCGGCGGCATTGTCGGAGAAAAAGCGCGAGGCGGTCATCGAGGCGCCCCTTAGCGCAGGAAGGCGCGCCGCGCTAACGCATTAATTTTTTGAGAGTCCCGCCGGATCGTCGGTATCGTCACCGCCTGTCGCGCCATGCGCGAGGCTGGCACCGCCGACGACGCCAAGCCCGCCCGCCATGCCCATTCCGCCGCCCATGCCGCCACCTCCGCCGCCACGCCCTCCTCCCCCGCCGCCTTCGCCGCCGCGGCCCGAACCGCCGCCTTTTCCGCCGCTCGAAGGCCGGGTCGGCCCTTGCAGCGGGATTGCCGAGTCGGACGGCACCGGGTCGAGGTCGAGCGCGTCGCGGATGAAATCGCGCAGCGCGACGACCAGATCGTGGACATGCACCGGACGCCCCTCGACCAGTTCGCGCGCGGCGCGGCTGGCAAGGCGAACCTGGTCGGCGGTGCCAAGCAGGATGATGTCCGACAGCGCCGCCTCGACCGCGTCGCGAATCCGGCGCGGCCGGTCCGAGTCGCCGCCCGCCGGATCGGTGGCGGGTTCACCGGCCTCCGCTCCGACGCGGCGGAGGTCGCGCAAGTGGCGCGGGTCGACCATCAGATTGCCGGTGAACGAGCCGCCGAGCGTCTTGTAGGCCGCGATCAGCGTCCGCAGCCGCTCGTTGATCTGGCGGTTGATCCGCTCGCGGCGCTGCTGGATCGTCATCATCACCACCAGGCGGATGCCGACCCCGATCAGGGTGAAGAGCGCCAGCCCGAGCAGGGTGGCCCCGATGCTCTGCCATGAGGAAAAGTCGAAATTGCGCACCGGCGATGTCCCCTGCGGCGAAAGCCCGTCCCTTCTGCCGCCCGCCCGGCTGCCGCGCCAGCCCCAATATCAGTCGTCCCGGTCATGGACGTGGCGGCGGCGGTAAATCCAATAGCCATGGGTGCGCGACCGGCGGGCGAGATAATCGCCCGGCAGGATCAGCCGCGTATAGGTGCCGTTGCGCGTCATCAGCTTCGCGACGCGCGGAATCAGCAGCAGGCAAGGCCGCCATTCATAAGGCGAGAAATCTTCGGGCGAGTCGCCGACCATCGGCCACCAACCTTTCTGTCGGCAGCACCCCCGCGAATCCTATAGCATTCCGCCGCCCGATCGCCAATCCACTGGCGAAGGGACGCGCCCGCCGTCCCGAAGGATCAGCGATCGCGCCGCGCGAGCAGCTTCAGACGCAGCGCATTCAATTTGATGAAGCCCGCCGCATCCTTCTGGTCATAGGCGCCCGCGTCATCCTCGAAGGTCACATGGCGTTCGCTATAGAGACTGTGCGGCGACTTGCGGCCGACGACGCCGGCGTTGCCCTTGTAGAGCTTGAGGCGGACGGTGCCCGACACCTTTTCCTGGCTATGGTCGATCGCCGCCTGCAGCATCTCGCGCTCGGGCGCGAACCAGAAACCGTTGTAGATGAGCTCGGCATATTTCGGCATCAGCTCGTCCTTGAGATGCGCCGCGCCGCGATCGAGCGTGATGCTTTCGATGCCGCGATGCGCGCGGGCGTAGATTTCGCCGCCGGGCGTCTCGTACATGCCGCGCGACTTCATCCCGACGAAGCGGTTCTCAACGAGGTCGAGGCGGCCAATGCCATGCTTGCGGCCGAGGTCGTTGAGCGCCGCGAGCAAGGTCGCGGGCGACATCGCCTGTCCGTTCAGCGCGACGCCGTCGCCGCGCTCGAAATCGATGGTGATATATTCGGGCGCGTCGGGCGCGTCCTCGGGGTTCACCGTGCGCGAATAGACGTAATCGGGGGTCTCTTCCCACGGGTCCTCGAGCACCTTGCCCTCCGACGAGGTGTGGAGCAGGTTGGCGTCGGTCGAGAACGGGCTTTCGCCGCGCTTGTCCTTGGGGACCGGAATCTGGTTCTTCTCGGCAAAGTCGATCAGCGCGGTGCGGCTGGTCAGGTCCCATTCGCGCCACGGCGCGATCACCTTGATGTCGGGGTTGAGCGCATAGCAGGACAGTTCGAAGCGCACCTGGTCGTTGCCCTTGCCCGTCGCGCCGTGCGCGACCGCGTCGGCGCCGGTTTCCTTGGCGATCTCGACCAGCCGTTTCGAGATCAGCGGGCGGGCGATCGAGGTGCCGAGCAGATAATCGCCCTCGTAACGCGCATTGGCGCGCATCATCGGAAAGACGAAATCGCGCACGAACTCCTCGCGGACGTCGTCGATATAGATATGCTCGGGCTTGATCCCCATCAGTTCGGCCTTGGCGCGCGCCGGGGCCAGTTCCTCGCCCTGCCCCAGGTCGGCGGTGAAGGTCACCACCTCGCAGCCATAGGTCACTTGCAGCCATTTCAGGATGACGCTGGTGTCGAGCCCCCCCGAATAGGCAAGGACGACGCGCTTGATGGACTCGGACATGGGGACACCTTCTGGCGGGAGACAGTGCGGGCGCGGCTAGCAGGCCCGCCCGCGCGGCGCAACGGGCTGATCGGGCGAACAGGCGGAAAACGCGTCCTTACCGCTTCGCCTTGCCCGGATGGGGCCAGCATTTTTCGCAGCGGCGCCAGCATTTCACGTCGGGCATCGCGTCGCGGGCGCGGGTCGGGTGCGGCGGACGCACGCCCGCGGTGATCGCGGGGTCGAGACCTTCGGGAACCGCGGTCTTGTGGCACATCATGCAGTTGCGGCGATAGAATTGCGGGGTCAGCTCCTGTTCCTGCGGCTTCGCGAAGACCGGATCGGTGCCGATCAGGCCGAGCAGCAGCAGCGACAGCAACAGGCTGGATGAAAGCGGCCGCATGATCCTTCGCCTTTCCTCCCGACTCCCGACTATCGTGACAGCGGGCTTAGCACAAAATGCAGCGCGCGCGTCTAATCGAGCCTGCCCGGCATATTGCTGGCAAACCACGCCTCCAGCTGCGCGCAGGCTTCGCGCGCCATGTCGGTGGTCACCGTAATTTCATCCACAATTCTCATTTTCTTCCATACAGGAAGAATCTCCCAATGAATATCAAGTCTACAAAATAGAGCGCTACGGCAATTATAAGGCCAATTTCCAGAAATCCATTCTTCTCACTTACAAATATAGTCAAAGCGGCCAGCGCGAGGCACGCCATTCCAATGACATGCGCTCTACTCCAAAAAAAGAATTATCTTCTAGAAACCCAGTAATTTTAGCTTTTCCAGATATAAGAGACATCCCATTGATCGCAGAAAAATGAAGAATAAATAGTAAAACTATAACTATAGCAATATTCATATTATTTCTGCTCGCAAAAAGCGATAGACGCCTCAATTTACGGTGACACGAATTACAGAATTAAGGTAACAGGCGCATAATTCCATAATTATCATTAGAATTACAGCGATAGTTTGTCCATCAACTTGCACTCGAAAGCCGATCCCCCAGACAGATACACCACCCTTATTCGGTCCCCACAAGCAGATTGCTGGCAAACCACGCCTCCAGCCGCGCGCAGGCCTCGCGCGCCATGTCGGTGGTCACGGCATAGCTGAAACGGATGAAGCTGGCGCCGCGCTCGGGGTCGAAATCGAGCCCCGGCGCGGTGGCGACGCCGGTATCCTCGAGCAGCCGCTTGCACAGGGTCAGGCTGTCGTCGGTCAGATGCGCGATCGAGGCATAGACATAGAAAGCGCCGTCCGACGGGGCGATGTCGGTGATACCGATCCGGGCCAGGCAATCGATCAGCAACTGGCGGTTGCGGCGATACATGGCGACGCGGGCGTCGAGCTCTTCCTCGCAGTCGAAGGCGGCGAGCGCCGCCTGCTGGCTGAGCGCGGGCGGCGACAGGAACAGATTGCCGAGCCGCGCGCGCGCTTCGGCGACCAGATCGGGCGGGCAGACGATCCAGCCGAGGCGCCAGCCGGGCATGCCGTAATATTTGGAGAAGCTGTTGATGACGAAGGCGCCGGGGTCGTATTGCAGCAGGCTGTGCGTTTCGGCGCCATAGCTCAGCCGGTGATAGATTTCGTCGGAGATGATGCGGACGCCCCGCGCGCGGCAGGCGTCGGCAAGGTCGGCGAGCTCGGCGGGCGGGATGATCGTCCCGGTGGGATTGGCGGGGCTGGCGACGATCAGCCCGTCGGGCGCGGGATCGGCCTCGCGGATATGGCGCGCGTGGATCTGGAAGCGGTCGGCCGCGCCGCATTCGACCTCGACCGGGACCATCTGCAAGGCGCGCAGCGAATTGCGATAGGCGACATAGCCGGGCCGCGCGGTCATCACGCGGCTGCCCGCCGCGAAGCCGGTGAGCAGCGCCAGCACGAGCGCCGGCGAGGCGCCGCAGGTCAGCAAAATTCGCTGCGGATCGACATCGACGCCATAATGCTCGCCATAATGGCGCGCGATGCGCTGGCGCAGCGGCACGCTTTCCCAATAGCCCATGTCGGGTTCGCCCAGCGCGGCGCGCGCCGCCGCGACGGCGCCGGCGGGGGCGCCGTCGGCGGGCTGGCCGAATTCCATATGGATTACCGAACGCCCCTCCGCGCGCAATTTGCGCGCGAGGGCGCTGATCTCGATGGCCCGGAACGGCTCGATGCCCTGCGACAGGGGCGAATTGGTCATGGTGCGATCTCACGGTGGCGACAGAGAGGGCACGGCCCCCGGCTGGCTCATAGCTCTTTGACCGCGGAGATTCCAATCGTGCGTTCAGGGCACGTCGTCATTGCGACCCCGGCGAAGGCCGGGGGAAGCAATCCAGGGCGGTTTACGCCTGCTCTGGATTGCCGCGTCGCTTCGCTCCTCTCAATGACGATCCAGGCGAAGGTCACCGTCATGCCAAACCCATTTCCCGATATTTCGCTTCGGCCTCGGCCATATAATCGCGCGTCAGCGGCAGCGCGTGGCGGCTGCGCGCGAACTGGATCTGATAATTGCCCATCCCGCCGCTCTCGAACGCCGAGGTCGCTCCGGCGAGGTAGAAGGTCCACATGCGGAAAAAGCGCTCGCCCATCATCGCCACGATCTCGGCTTTGTGCGCAAGCGTGCGCGCATACCATTGGCGCAGCGTCAGCGCATAATGCAGCCGCAGCGTCTCGACGTCGGTGACGATCAGGCGGCTTTTTTCGCTCGCCGCCAGCGTCTCGCTGAGCGCGGGGATATAACCGCCGGGGAAGATATATTTGCGCGTGAACGCGTCGGTCGCGCCCGGCTTGCCGAAGCGCCCGATGCTGTGGAGCAGCATCACCCCGTCGGCGGTCATCAGGTTGGCGCAGGCGCGGAAAAAGACGTCATAGTTCGGCGCGCCGACATGCTCGAACATGCCGACCGAAACGATGCGGTCGAACCGCCCCGGCTCGCGCGCGGCAAGGTCGCGATAGTCGATCAGCTCGAAGCGGACGCGGCCGGCGACCCCCGCTGCCTCGGCGCGCTGGCGGGCGAGCGCGAGCTGTTCGTCCGACAGGGTGATCCCCAGCACCTCGACCTGTTCGAGCTTCGCGAGGGTGATCGCCATCCCGCCCCAGCCGCAGCCGATGTCGAGCACCCGCTGCCCCGGTTTCAGCGCGAGTTTGGCCGCGATATGTGCCTTCTTCGCCGCCTGCGCTTCGTCGAGCGTCATGTCCGCACGCGGCCAGTAAGCGCAGCTATACTGCATGTCGGCGTCGAGGAAGAGGCGGTAGAGGTCGTTGCCGATGTCGTAATGATGCTGGACATTGGCGCGCGAGCGGCGGCGGCGGTTGACCGAGCCAAGCCGCGTCTTCACCCCCTCGACCCGCCGCCCGAGCCACGTCTTGTCCCTGAGCTTCGCGCCGCGATCCCACGGCGTGTTCATGCGGAGGAGACCGATCAGCGTCATGATGTCGCCCTCGGTCAGTTCCATCTCGCCGTCCATGAACGCCTCGGCCGCGCCGAGACGCGGATCGAGGATCACGCGGCGCATCGCGCGGCGGGTGGTGAAGCGCACCGCGACCTCCGGAAAGCCCGGCGCGGGCTCGCCGAAATGCTCGGCGTGGCCGTCGGGATCGATGACGGTCAGCCGGCCGTGACGAATGACGCGCGACAGGAAAGGGCGGAGAATGGACATGGGCGCGACCTCATCATCTTTTGGGGCCCCTGCCGATTCAGGATAGCGAGATTGCGTTCATAATCAATGCGGTCGTCGGGAGAGCTCTTCGTCATTGTGAGCGCAGCGAAGCAATCCAGAGCGGTTTACGCCACTCTGGATTGCTTCCCCCGGCTTTCGCCGGGGTCGCAATGACGCCGAAAAGAGCAGTAAACTTAGGCGACCACCTCCGCCGCATATTCCTCGCGGTATCGCGTGCGCAGGGTCACCTTGTCGATCTTTTCGCTGCCGAGCTTGGGCAGCGCCTCGTTCGACATCCACATCCTGAGCGGCACCTTGTAGGGCGCGAGGCGCTGGCCGAGGAAGGCGGTCATGTCCTCGGCGGTGACGGCGCTGCCGGGCTTCATCCAGATCACCGCGCCGACCACCTCGCCCAGCCGTTCGTCGGGCAGGCCGAAGACCGCGCATTCATTGGCTTCGGGATGCTCGTAGATCGCGGCTTCGACTTCCTGGCAGCTGATATTCTCGCCGCCGCGGATGATGATGTCCTTCTTGCGGTCGACGATGAACAGATAGCCGTCCGCATCGACATAGCCGAGGTCGCCCGAGCGGAAATAGCCATTGTCGAAGAAGGCCGCCTTCGTCGCCTCGGGGTTGTTCCAATAGCCCTCGAAATTGCACACCGAACGGATGCACACCTCGCCGACGCCGCCCTGCGGCAGTTCGTCGCCATTGTCGTCGAGGATCGCGAGATCGACGAGCGGCTTCGACGCGGGGCCGGTCGACAGCGGCTTTTCGAGATAATTTTCGTTGATGATGCCGCAGCCGACGGCGTTGGTCTCGGTCAGGCCATAGCCGAGCAAGGGCTTGCCGTCGCCCATCTCGGTCGCGAGGCGGCGGACATGTTCGGGCGGGCGCGGGGCGCCGCCGCCGGCGTAGCTCTTGCACGTCGACAGATCGTAATTCTTGCGGTTCGGGCTGACGAGAATTTCATAGCTCATCAGCGGCACGCCGACGAAATAATTGACCTTTTCGTCCTGGATCAGCCGCATCGCCTCGTCGGCGCTCCATTTCGGCATCAGCACCAGCTTGCGGCCGAGCGCGAAGCTTTGCAGGAATACCGGGATTTCGGCGGTGACGTGGAACAGCGGGGTGCAGATCAGCGTCGCGGGCTGGATGTCCGACATCTGCCCGTCCTCGGTCAGCAGATGGACGATGCTCGCGGTCTGCGTCACATAGTTGAAGATCGCCTGCACGACGGCTTCGTGCCGCGAATAGGCGCCCTTCGACTGGCCGGTCGAGCCCGAGGTGAAGAGGATCGTCGCGAGGTCCTGGCCGGTCAGCACCGGCAGCGCGGTGTCGGCGCTGCCGCCCGCGCCGGTGATCGGCGTCAGCGCGGCGTCCAGCGGCTGCGCAATGTCGAGGGTGATCAGCTTCGCGCCGTGCGTGACGCCGGGCTCGGAAAGCCGCGCGGCGCGCTGAACGTCGGCGATGACCAGCATCGCTTCGGCATCGTCGATCCCCGCCGCCAGTTCGGCGCCCTGCCACCAGCCGTTGAGCAACGTCGCGCAGCCGCCCGCGAGCAGGATGCCGAGATAGGTGACGCACCACGCATTGGCGTTGCGCATCGCGATGGCGACGCGGTCGCCGCGCTGCACGCCGTGCCCGTCGATCAGCGCCGCCGCGACCTTGCGTGCGGCGGCATGGACCTCGGCGAAGCTCAGCCGTTCATTGCCCTCGACCAGAAAGGTCGCATCGCCGTGCAGCCCGCTGAAATAAGCGACATAGTCGGCCAGATTCGTCGGCGCGTTGGTGATGAAGGGCAGCTCGCGGCCGAAACGTTCGACGGAGCCGACCGCGATCGGACCGCCCGGACCGGTGATCAGGTCATAAGCGGCGTCCAGGCGCAGATCGAGCGCGGAAGGCATGGGGCATCTCTCCTCTTGGTCTCGCTCGCCTTACCCCCTATGGGGAAGGCCTCTCCTGGGGAAGGACAGCGCGACTATATGTTTCTTTTTGCAACCTTAGCCGAAGCGACGCAATATCTTAACTTCCGGGAATTCATGGGAGAGCATAGCGAGATCGCGTTCAGCGTCTTCGGCCTGCCGATCCGCTGGTATGCGCTCGCCTATCTCGCGGGAATCTTCCTCGGCTATTGGTATCTTCTCAAACTGATCGCGCAGCCCGGCGCCCCGATGGCGCGCCGCCATGCCGACGACATGATCTTCTATGCGATGCTCGGCATCATCCTCGGCGGCCGGCTCGGTTACGTCCTCTTCTATAATTTCGAGGTCTATTCGCAAAAGCCGCTCGATATCTTTCGCCTGTGGGACGGCGGCATGTCGCTGCACGGCGGGGTGATCGGGGTGCTGATCGCCATCTGGTATGTGACGCGCAAGGAAAAGCTCAGCTTCCTGCGCTTTTGCGACTATATCGCCTGCGTCGTGCCGATCGGGCTGTTCCTCGGCCGGCTCGCCAATTTCGTCAACGGCGAGCTGTGGGGCCGGGTCGCCTACGTCCCTTGGGCGATCGTCTTTCCGAACGGCGGCCCCGAACCGCGCCATCCGAGCCAGCTTTACGAAGCCGGACTCGAAGGAATCGTGATGATGGCGGTGCTCGCCTTCTTCTTCTGGCGCACCGACGCGCGCTACAAGCCGGGTTTCCTGTTCGGGCTCGCGGCGATCGTCTATGGCCTCAGCCGCTTCACGGTCGAGTTCGTGCGCGAGCCGGACGTCCAGCGCCAGTGGGTGGTCGACATGACTGGCCTGTCGATGGGCCAGTTGCTGACGGTGCCGATGATCCTCGCCGGTGTCTGGCTCGTCGCAACCGCGAAGGGACGCCGCCAGCGCGTCGAGCCGGTCGCGGGGACGGACAGCGTTGCGTGACGGTCCGCCGACCCCCGAACGGCTGATTCAGGACATCGCCGCGGCCCGGCCGACGACCGTCGCCGACTATATGGCGGCCGCGAACGCGCATTATTATGCGACACGCGACCCGCTGGGCGCGGCGGGTGACTTCACCACCGCGCCCGAGATCAGCCAGATGTTCGGCGAGTTGATCGGCCTGTGGATCGCCGACCTGTGGACCCGCGCGGGGACCCCCTCCTTCCGCTACGTCGAGCTCGGCCCCGGCCGCGGCACGCTCGGCGCCGACGCGCTGCGCGCCGCGTCGCGCTTCGGCTGCGCGCCGCTCGGCATCCATCTGGTCGAGACGAGCCCAGCCTTGCGCGCCGCCCAATCGGCGCGGCTGCCCGAGGCGGAGCATCATGACGAGGTCGACGCGCTGCCGGGCGACGCGCCGCTGGTCATCGTCGCCAATGAATTTTTCGACGCGCTGCCGATCCACCAATATGTCCGCACCGCCGAAGGCTGGCGCGAACGCATGGTCGAACGCCGGAGCGGGGCGCTGGCGCCGGCCGCGGGCAAGATACCGGCCGACGAGGCCATCCCCCCGGCCCTGCGCGATCACCCCGACGGCACGATCGTCGAGACCGCCCCCGTCGCGGCCGCGATCATGCAGCGCTGCGCTTTCCGCCTCGCGCGCCAGGGTGGCGCGATGCTGGCGATCGATTATGGCCATGCCGGACCCGCCGCGGGCGACACGCTGCAGGCGGTGAAGGCGCATCGCTTCGCCGATCCCTTCGCCGACCCCGGCGAGGCCGATCTGACCGCGCATGTCGATTTCACCGCGCTCGCCGAGGCGGCGCGGCCCGCCGGGGTGGCGGTCAGCGACCTCGCGACGCAGGGCGACTGGCTGCGCCGGCTGGGCATCGACGCGCGGCTGAAAACATTGGCGGCCGCGGCACCCGGGCGCGCCGACGAGCTTAAGGGCCAACGCGACCGGCTTGTCGAAGCCGATGCGATGGGCGACCTGTTCAAGCTGATCGCCCTCACTGCCCCCGGCTGGCCGCAGCCGGCAGGATTTACCGGAGACCCCGCATGACCGCCATCCAGCTCGCGAAGGCCGAAGAGGCCGAAGAACTGTCGCGCTTCGCCGAAGCGTCCTTTGTCCACACCTTCGGGCATATCTACGACCCCGCCGACCTCGCCGCCTTCCTCGCCGACTGGAACCCGCCCGCGCGCATCGCGGCGCAGATCGCCGATCCCGAATGGACGATCGCGCTGATCCGCGGCGACGACGGCGCGATCCTTGGCTTCGCCAAGCTCGGCCCGATCGATTTCCCGATCCCCGAAGGCCATCCCACCGGCGACGCGACCGAACTCCACCAGCTTTACGTCGCGCCCGAGGCCAAGGGCACCGGGGTCGCGGCGGCGCTGATGGACTGGGGCATCGCCTGGGCGCGCGAGCGCGCGTCGATCCTCTATCTGTCGGTCTTCACCGAAAATCCGCGCGCGCAGGCTTTCTATCGCCGCTATGGTTTCACCGACATCGGCCGCAACCCGTTCCGCGTCGGCAACCATATCGACGAGGACCGCATCTGGAGGCTCGACCTGTGACCCCGCCTTTCACCACCGCCGCGCCGCTCGCGGGCGTGCCGCACGGCTTCTTCGGGCGCCGCGGCGGCGTGTCGAGCGGCGATCTCGCGTCGCTCAACTGCGGGCTCGGATCGGGCGACGATCCGGCGCTGATCGCCGAAAACCGCCGCCGCGCCGCCGAAGCGATCTTGCCCGGCGCGGCGCTGACCGGCCTCTATCAGGTGCATGGAAACCGCTGCGTCATCGTCGACGCGGCGAGCGACCTGGCCGCGCGGCCCGAAGCCGACGCGCTCGCGACGCGCACCCCCGGCCTGCTGCTCGGCATCCTTACCGCCGATTGCGTGCCGGTGCTGTTCGCCGATGCGGCGGCCGGAGTCGTCGGCGCCGCCCATGCCGGGTGGAAAGGCGCGATCGCCGGGGTCACCGACGCGACGCTGGGCGCAATGGAAAGCCTGGGCGCCGCCCGCGCGCATATCGTCGCCGCGATCGGCCCGTGCATCGGCCGCGCCTCCTATGAAGTCGACGCGGCTTTCGTGCAGCGCTTCGTCACCGACGATCCGGCGAACGAGCGATTTTTCGCAGCGGGCAAGCCGGGGCACGCGATGTTCGACATCGCCGCCTATGTCGCCGCGCGCCTCGCCGCCGCCGGGGTCGCGACGGTCGCGATCGGCGGGCAGGATACTTATGCGGAAGGCGCGGATTATTTCAGCTATCGCCGCGCGTGCCACCGGCGAGAGAATGGTTATGGGCGGCAGATTTCGGTGATCGGGCTGAGCTGAACACGGCGTTTCATTCCTCGTCACCCCGGACTTGATCCGGGGTCCCGCTTCATCGAAGAAAGCGGGATGCCGGGTCAAGCCCGGCATGACGAATGAAAATGGGCGGGAGACTGGACGGAATGAAAGCCCTGGCGATACCGCGCAAGCGCCTGCTGTCGATCATCGGCGGCTCGGCGGGCAATCTGGTCGAATGGTACGACTGGTT
Organism: Sphingopyxis sp.; assembly: GCF_025869345.1. Lineage (GTDB taxonomy): Bacteria > Pseudomonadota > Alphaproteobacteria > Sphingomonadales > Sphingomonadaceae > Sphingopyxis. The sequence continues at coordinate 1,290 of NZ_JAOZVW010000160.1, read as the reverse complement.
CGCCTATGCCGCCTTCGCCATCTATTTCGCCCCGGTCTTCTTTCCGAAGGAGGATCCGACCGCGCAGCTTTTGAGCACCGCGACGATCTTTGCCGTCGGCTTCGTCATGCGCCCGATCGGCGCGTGGGTGATGGGGCGCTTCGCCGACGCGTGCGGACGCAAGGCGGGACTGACGCTGTCGGTCGCGCTGATGTTCGGCGGCTCGCTGCTGCTCGCGGCCGCGCCGACCTATGCGCAGGCGGGGCTGTTCGGCCCCGCGGTGCTGATCGCGGCGCGCGTGCTGCAGGGGCTATCGCTCGGCGGCGAATATGGCGCGAGCGCGACCTATCTGTCCGAAATGGCGCCGCGCGCGCATCGCGGTTTCTGGGCCAGTTTCCAGTATCTGACGCTGATCGGCGGCCAGCTTTGCGCAATCTTCGTCGCGATCATATTGCAGGCCTTTCTGACCGAGGCGGAACTGACCGCCTGGGGCTGGCGCATCCCCTTCGTGATCGGGGCGCTGCTCGCACTCGGCGTCTATGTGCTGCGCCGCAGCCTCGCCGAAACGCCGTCGTTCGAGAATCAGGCGGTCGACCGCCCGGTCTCGACCGCGAAGCTGCTGTGGAAGGAGCATCGGCGCGAAAGCATCCTCGTCGCCATGCTGTCGGCGGGCGGCGGGCTCGGCGCCTATACCTACATCACCTATATGCAGAAATTCCTGTTCAACAGTGTCGGCTTCGACAAGGAGACCGCAACCTGGATCATCGCGGCGGCCTTGCTCTGGTTCGCCGCGATGCAGCCGGTGTTCGGCGCGCTCGCCGACCGCTTCGGGCGCAAGCCGATGCTGCTGCTGTTCGGGATCGGCGGCGCGATCGTCGCGGCGCCGACCTTTTTCGCGCTCGAAACGGTGACCTCGCCGGTCACCGCTACGCTGCTGATCCTCGTTCCGCTGACCTTGCAGAGCGGCTATACCGCCAACAACGCGCTGGTGAAGGCCGAGCTGTTTCCCGCGCACATCCGCGGGCTCGGCGTCGCATTGCCCTATGCGATCGGCAATGCGATCTTCGGCGGCACGGTCGAGATGGTCGCGCTCTGGCTCAAGGGCCAGGGGGTCGAATGGCTCTTCTACTTCTACGTTGCGGCGGTGATCGCGATGGCAGGCGTCGCGACCTTGCTGCTGCCGGAAACGAAGGAACGCAGCCTGATCGTCGAGGATTGATCGGGGAGAATGAGCCCGCAAAGGGAGCTCTGCTTTCTTCGTCACCCCGGACTTGATCCGGGGTCCCGCTTTCCACCGTCGCTGAGCGGGAC
>NZ_JAOZVW010000159.1:85525-108745 GCF_025869345.1 Sphingopyxis sp. | reverse complement strand
TCCCCCGCGCGACGCCGGGGGCCCCATCCGCGGGGCGCTAGACCCCGCACCGCCTCGACTCCGCCCGGCCGGCCCCCCCGGCTCCGCGCGGGGAATCGGAGGAAGGGCGAATGAAATTGCCTTCGCCTGTGATCGAGATCATGCGACAAGGCCGCAGGGTCGTGTGACAAGAACAGCGGGCGACGAGTCGCCCCACTTCTATCTGGACAGCCAAGGGAAGGGACGATCACATGAACAGCCACAAACTCGCCAGTCTCATCGCCGCGTCGGCGACCGCGGTCGCGCTTTCGGGCGCCGCGCTCGCGGCCGACCCGGCGCCGCACGCCAAGCGCGTCGGTGCGAGCGACACCGTCAAATGCTATGGCGTCAACAGTTGCAAGGGCACCTCGGACTGCAAGACCGAGGCGAGCTCGTGCAGCGGCGACGCCGGGTGCAGCACCGCGGGCAATAGCTGCGCGGGCGCGAATAGCTGCAAGGGTAAGGGCTTCAAGAAGCTCGCCGCAGGCAAATGCCTGACCGACGGCGGCAAGATCGCGGTCTGACACGAAGGGACGGGTCCGGCCGTGCCGGACCCGAACCGCCGACGGAGAGCGAGCGTGCGCGCAGAGGATTGCCGGACAGTGCCGTCGCCGGGCTTCGGCCTCGGCCTGCGCCCCGATCATTATCCCGATTTTCTGGCGGGACCGCAGCCTGTCGAATGGCTGGAGATCATCTCCGAAAACTATATGGTGCCGGGCGGGCGCCCGATCGCCATGCTCGACCGCATCCGCGCCGACTATCCGATGGTGATGCACGGCGTGTCGCTGTCGATCGGTTCCGACGAACCGCTCGACCGGGCCTATCTCGCCGACCTCAAGGCGCTGGCGGAGCGGGTCGAACCCTTATGGATTTCGGACCATCTCTGCTGGACCGGGATCGACGCGCACAATAGCCACGACCTGCTGCCGCTCCCCTACGACGCCCCGGCGCTGCGATGCGTCGTCGACAATATCGGCCGGGTGCAGGATATTCTCGGCCGCCGCATCCTGATCGAGAACCCGTCGAGCTATGTCACCTTTCGCTCGTCGGACCGCAGCGAGTGGGATTTCCTTGCCGACATGGCCGAGCGCGCCGACTGCCTGCTGCTGCTCGACGTCAACAATATCTATGTCAGCGCGCGCAACCACGGTTTCGACCCGCTCGACTATCTCGCCGGCCTGCCCGCGCACCGCATCCAGCAGATCCACCTCGCGGGCCACAGCGACATGGGCGACTATGTCATCGACACCCACGACGCCGATGTCTGCGACGCGGTGTGGGAGCTTTATGCGCGGGCGATCGCCATGTTCGGGCCCGTCGCGACGATGATCGAGCGCGACGACAACATTCCACCGCTCGCCGACGTGATCGCCGAACTCGACCGCGCGCGGACGGTCGCTGCGCGGACGCTGGAGGGCGTCGATGCCTGAGCCGCTGCGCGAGGTTCAGCGGCGCTTTCTCGCCGGGATCGTCGAGGACGATGCGGGTGCCGCGGCGCTGATCGACGACGACGCGCGTGTCGGCGCGGCGAAGCGCCTCGCCATCTATCGCAACAATTACCGCGCCAGCCTGACCGGCGTGCTCGCCGACCATTACGAGCGGCTGCACGCGTGGCTGGGCGACGAGCAGTTCGACCATGTGGCGAGCGCTTATGTTGCCGCGCACCCGTCGATGACGCGCAACCTCCGCCATTATGGCGGGAGCTTCGCGGCCTTCCTTGCGGAGCATTTTCCCAATGACGGCGAACTCGCCGAGCTGGCGCGGCTCGACTGGGCGCTGCGCGCGGCGTTCGATGCGCCCGATGTCCCGGTGCTCGATGCCGTGCGTGTGACCGCGCTGGGCGAGACGTGGCTCGAACAGCCGCTGACGCTCCATCCGTCCGCGTGCCTGCTGTCGGCGCGCTTCAATGTCGCGGCGCTATGGCGCGCTCTCGATGCCGGGGAGGAACCGCCCGAACCGGTCGAGTTCACGGAACCCGTCGCATTGCTCGTCTGGCGAAACGGCCTGCAGCCGCATTTTCGCAGCCTATCCGAAATCGAGGCCGGAGCGCTTGCGCGCCTCGAAGCGGGCGCGACCTTCACCGGCCTCAGCGCGCACATCATCGAAGCGGTGGGGGAAGCCGCCGCGATGGAGGAACTTGCCGGCTGGCTCGGCCAATGGCTTGCCGACGGTGTGCTGGTGCAAAGCGGGACAGGGCCATAGCTGGATGGTTGAAGCGTGATTGGATTAACCCTTCGTCATTGCGAGCGAAGCGAAGCAATCCAGGGCGGGTTTACGCTACTCTGGATTGCCGCGCGGCTTCGCCGCTCGCAATGACGAAATGGGTCAATGCAAAGTCGGCTCCGGATGACTAGGCCTTCGCCGTCACCTGCCGCAGCACCGCGCGGTAATGCGGCGCGATCGTCATCGCCTCATGCTGACCCTGCCGGCCGAGCATCGCGTGGACCGCGGGCAGGCGATAGCAGGGGACACCCATGAACAGATGATGCTCGGCGTGATAATTCACCCAATAGGGCGCGACCGTCGCCCGCGCGATCCAGCCGGCATGAGTGGTGCGCGCATGGGTGAAGGGGTCGTCGCTGCCGGTCGTGGTGCACGCATGTTCGGCGATGTTGCGGATGCGCAGGAAAAGCTGAAAGGTCGTCGCGAGCCCGGCGATCCACAGCAGCCAGGGCGTCCAGCCATAGAGCAGCAGCGACGCCGCGAGCAGCACCGCCTGCACCAGCAGAAAGCGCCCGACTGCGCGGGTCACCGCCATCGCGCCCGCGACATCGGCCGCCGGTGCCGTCATGCCGTCATCCGACTGCTTGTTGAAGGGGGTGCCCGCCTTGGTGCTCGCACCCTTCTTGTCGTCCCGCTCGCCGCGCAGCATCGCCTGCAGGCCTTTGAAGCCATAGCCGAACTGCGCCATGCGCTGTTTGAAGAAGGTCTGCCCGGTCAGGTCGCGCAATATCTTGCGCCCCAGGCTGGCGCGCGTGGTCGGGAAGGGTTTCGACAGCGACAGGTCGGGGTCCTCGGGCTGCTGCGTATATTTGTGGTGCTGGAGGTGGTAGGTGCGATAGGCGATCAGGTCCGATCCGGCGGCCGACCCGGTCAGCCATTGACCCAGGAAATTATTCACTTTTCTGTTCGGGTGCAGCAGGCCGTGCGCGGCCTCGTGCATCAGGATCGCAAGGCCGAGCTGGCGCCCGCCGACGATGACGATCGCGAACAGCCAGGCGAGGGGGTGGCCGCTCCAGGCCGCCAGGCCGACCGCCGCGATGCTGACGATCCACGCATGAGCGACCAGCCAGACGCCGCGCCAGCGCGAAGGGGCGGTGATCGCGGCCCATTCGGTGCGATCGAAGAAGCGGGTGGGCGGCAGGAGGCGGACAGCGGACATGGTCCACCCTAACAAGTTGCGAACCGAAACCCAACCCCTTCCGTTTTGGCGTGGTGTAAATCTGACAGGCTCGATTATTAGCCCCGTCACCCCGGACTCGATCCGGGGTGACGGGGAAAGCAAAATCATGCCGTGCTTTTGAAACCCTATCGCCACCCATAATGGCACAGGAACGGAGGCAATCGGCGGCTGATGGTAAGGATTTGGTAACCCGCCAACGGACAGAGGGGAGACCGGACCAGACGAGCGGGGCGGGCGGATTTTTGCGAGGTCGATTCAACATCCTACGGCCGGCGGTCAGCGATTTTCCTGAGGGGGAATCGCTGCTCGCGACGCCGGAGTTCGTGACGCGGCTGACGCGCGTCGCGCAACTCTGGCACTATGTCCTCATCGCGCGCGCGCTGGCCTTTTTCACCTTTGCCTTCTTTCCCGGCACCACGGACTTTTTCGCGCGCCCGTCGCTGTGGCTGGTCATGGCGGCGGGCCTTGGCTGCGACCTCGTTCTGACGGTCCTCGGCCAGCTTTCGCGGGGGCGGCGCCCGCTTTCGGGTCGCTGGCTGCGCCGCGGGGCCGGCGCCTGCTTCGCGCTTATCTTTGCCGGAACGATGCTGCATTCGGCGACGATGTTCGCCGCGACCGCGGCGCACGACGGCCGCCTCTATTTCGATGCCTTTTCGGCCATCAAGCTCGGCTCGATCCTCGTCGCCGCCTCGGCCGCGGCGATCGTCCGTCCGGCCTTTTTCGCCTTTGCCGGGGCGATGGCGCTCGGCGGTGCGATCGGCATCGCGTCGTGGCCGTTCGGGGTCGCGGGGCTCGTCTTTCTCGGGCTCCTCATCGTCATGCTGCGCGAGGATGTCCGCCACCAGCGCCGCGCGACGCACGCCAGCCGGCGGGCGATCAGCGAGCAGCAGCGCGCGCTCGGCCTGATGCGCGATTTCGAGCGCGCCGGGCGTGGCTGGTTCTGGGAAACCGACCGCTACGGTCATCTCGTCTATATCTCGCCTCCGGTCGCGGCCAAACTGGGCATCCCGCCATCCGATCTTTTCGGCCGGCCGTTCACCGATCTGATCCGCAAGCGCGTCGGCAATGACGAGAGCGAGGAGCGGACGCTGGGGTTCAGCCTGTCGTCGCGGACGCCGTTCAACGAACTGACCGTCCAGGCGGCGGTATCGGGCGAGGAGCGCTGGTGGTCGATCTCGGGCCACCCGATCAGCAACGAGCTGGGCAATTTCCAGGGTTTTCGCGGCAGCGGCACCGACCTTACCGACAAGAAAAGGTCGGAGCGCGAGATCAACCAGCTCGCGCGCTACGACACGCTCACCGGCCTCGCCAACCGGCTCCACATCACCGACCTGCTCGAACGCGCGCTCCGCAACCATATGGGACAGGCGCAACCGTGCGCGCTGCTGCTGATGGACCTCGACCGTTTCAAGGCGGTCAACGATACGCTCGGCCATCCGGTCGGCGACCAGTTGCTGCAACAGGTCGCGGGGCGCCTGACCCAGATCGTCGGCGACAAGGGGCAGGTCGGGCGGCTCGGCGGCGACGAATTTCAGATCGTGCTGCCGCAGATCATCCAGCCCGAAAAGCTGGCGGGCATTGCCAATGCGATCATCCTCAGCCTCGCCAAGCCCTTCGCGATCGAGGGCGAGCAGGTGCGGATCGGCTCGTCGATCGGCATCGCGGTGTCGGAGGGGCAGGGGGTGAGCGCCCCGGCGCTCGTCCGCAACGCCGATCTCGCGCTCTATGCCGCCAAGGATGCGGGGCGCGGCGTCTATCGCTTCTACGCCGACGCGATGCACAATCAGGCGAGCGAGCGCAAGGCGATCGAGGATGCGTTGCGCGACGCGCTCGCCAGGGACGAGCTGACCCTGCTTTACCAGCCGATCGTCGACGTGAAGCGCGAGCATGTCACCGGCTTCGAGGCGCTGATTCGCTGGCGGCGCGAGGGCGGCGAGGTTATCAGCCCGTCGAAATTCATCCCCATCGCCGAGGAATCGAACCTGATCGTGCCAATCGGCGAGTGGATCATCCGCTCCGCCTGCGCGACGATCGCGCGGCTCGGCCCCGGCTACCGCGTCGCGGTCAACGTGTCGCCGCGCCAGTTCGCCAATGAAAAGCTGCCCGCGACGATCCTCAATGCCGTCGCGGCGGCGGGGATCGAGCCCGGCCAGCTCGAGCTCGAGATCACCGAAGGCGTTTTCCTCGACGAAAGCCCCGAAAATCTGGAGATGTTCCAGAAATTGAAGCGCACCGGCGTGCGCCTTGCACTCGACGATTTCGGTACCGGCTATTCGGCGCTCGGCTATCTGAAGAAGGCGCCGTTCGACAAGATCAAGATCGACCAGAGCTTCGTGCTCGGCGCCGCCGACAAGAGCAGCATGAACGCCGCGATCATCTCGTCGATCGTCGGCCTCGCGACCGCGCTCGACATGGAGACGACCGCCGAGGGGGTGGAGACGCACGACGACCTCGCGCTCGTCCGCGCGCTCGGCTGCAGCCATGTCCAGGGCTATATTTATGGGCGTCCGATGGAGATCGGCGAGGTGCTGGCGCTGCTGAGCGAAGGCGGCGGGCGCGTCGTCGCGCGCGGTTTCAAAAGCGCGCGCGAGCCGCGGGTGCGGACCTTCCGCCGGATTCAGGTCGAAAGCGGCGGCTATCGCTACGACGCCATCGTCCGCAACCTGTCGCCGCGCGGCGCGCTGGTCGAGGGGCTGTGGAACGTCCCCGAAGGCACGGCGCTCATGCTGGAGCTGACCCCCGACGTCCGGCTCGATGCCGAAGCACGCTGGTCGGCGGGCAATCGCGTCGGAGTGCGCTTTGCCGAAGCGATCGACATGACGGTCTTCGCCGGACCCCCGGCGCAGCCCAGGGCGTTCAAGCAGCGCGCCTATCGCGCGGCGTGACGCTTGCCCCTTCCTCTTTCGTCATTCCGCGAAAGCGGGAATCCAGCTTATTTTCTTCGCGCCTTTGCGTGAGAGTTCAAAAGACTCACGCAAAGGCGCAAAGGCGCGAAGAAGGAAGGCCATAAGGAAACTGAGTTCCCGCTTTCGCAGGAGTGACGGAAAAGGAATCTGACCCTATTCCGCGACCCGGCCGCGCGCCATTACCCAGTCGACCGTTTCGAGCGTGCGGACGTCGGTCAGCGGATCGCCGTCGACCGCGATCATGTCGGCCGATAGTCCCGGCGCGATGCGGCCGATCTCGTCCTCCATCGACAGCAGCCGCGCCGCGACGGTCGTGGCGCTCGCCAAGGCTTCGCGCGGAGTCAGCCCATATTTGACGAGCAGCGCGAATTCGCCCGCGTTGCGGCCATGCTCGAACACCCCGGCGTCGGTGCCGAAGGCGATCGGCACCCCCATCTCCTTCGCGCGCGCCATCGCCTTGCCGACGTCGTTCAGCGTCATGCGGACCTTTTCCTCGACCGTCGGCGTGTAGATGCCCTTGCCGAGCCGCTCTCTTATACCCTCGAACGCCATCAGCGTCGGGACCATATAGGTTCCCTTCGCCTTCATCACCTTGAGCGCGGCTTCGTCGGCGAAGGTGCCATGTTCGATGCTGTCGATTCCGGCGGCGGCAGCCGATTCGATGCCGCGCGCGCCATGGGCGTGCGCCATGACCTTCAGACCCAGCGAATGGGCGGTGGTGGCGATGCTCTCCATCTCGGCGTTCGAGAAATGCGCGCCGAGCCCGCGGCCCTGCTGCGACAGCACGCCGCCGGTCGCGGTGATCTTGATGACGTCGGCGCCCGCGCGTGAGGCCTTGCGGACCTTTTCGGCGCATTCGACCGCGCCGGTGCAGGTATAGCCCTGATCGAGCACGGCGTGGATATCCTCGCGAAAGCCCGTGGTGTCGCCGTGCCCGCCGATGATCGCCAGCGGCGGCCCGGCGGCGATGATGCGCGGCCCTTCGATATAGCCCTCGGCGGTGCCGCGGCGCAGCGAGAAGGCGGTATATTGCGCCGACCCCGCCTCGCGCACCGTGGTGAAGCCGGCGCGCAGCGTGACGCGCGCATTCTTGGCACCGACGACGACGCCCCATTCGTCGGGATCGACCGCTTCGCTGCGATAGTCGCCGCCGGGATCGCCGGTCAGATGGACGTGAAGGTCGATCAGGCCGGGAAGCAGCGTCTTGCCGCCCAGATCGACCACCTCCGCGCCTTCGGGCGCCGCGGTGCGGCCGGGCGTGACCGAGACGATGCGGCCGTCGGTGACGGTGACCGTCGACGGCCCCTCGGCGGGCTTGCTGGCGTCGGTGATGAGGTGGCCGGCATAGACGATCGTAGTTTTCGCGATGGCGCTGCTGCCCATCAGCGCGAGCATCGCCGCGGCGACGAATCCAAGTCTGCGCATGATATCTCCCCTGTTCTGCGGGCACCGTGGCGCGCGGAGCGGAGGAGGGCAAGCGCATAAAAAGAGGGAGCCGGAAACCGGCCCCCTCAGTTTCTCTTCCGGCAACCGAAAGGATATTACCAGAAGAAGTCGTAGATCACGTCGACCACGCGGCCGCTATAGACATCGACGAGCAGCGCATCGTCATAGTAGCGGATCCAGCGATAGTCGCCGTAGGCGGGGGGCAGACGATAATACCAGGGGTCGTTGATCCAGTAGCGCTGGCCATAGAAGAGCGATCCCAGCGAAAAGCCGATGCTGAACCTGGTGTAGCTGCGCCCACGATACGGGTTGTAATAGCGCGGCATCCGGTAATAGCCGCGGTTATGGTCGCGGTAGCTGCGCCAGTCGTAGCGGCGGTCGCTCCGCCACTGACGGTTCCAGTTCCTGTTGTCCCCGCGCCCGTCGCGATAGCGGCGATCGATCCGGTTGTTGTTATTGCGGTCCCAACGGCGGTCGAGCTGGCCGTTGCGGTTCCGGTCATAACGCCGATCGACCTGCCCGTTGCGATTGCGGTCGTAGCGGCGGTCAACCTGGCCATTGCGGTTCCGGTCCCATTGCCGATCGACGCGGCCGTCGCGGTTGCGATCATAGGCGCCGCCACGCTGGCCCTGCCATTGCCGCTGCGCCGGGCGTTGACCCTGCCGCTGCTGCGGTGCCGGCCGCTGGGCCGTGCCGCGCTGGCCCTGCCATTGGCGGCGGTTGTCGCTGCGCTGGCCGTCCCAGCCGTGGCGGTCGCCGCGCGGGGCGCGCTGACCCTGCGGCTGCCGGACCTGCTGGCGCACCTGCGGTTGCGATGGGCGCTGCGGCCGTTCGGCCCGCTGGCCGCCGTTCCAATTGCCGCCGCGCCGGCCTTCGGACCCGCGCTGGCCGTGATTGCCGCGTTCGCGCTGGGCGATCTGGATGCGCTCGCCGTTCGCCTGGGCGGCGGCGGGCGCAATGGGAGTCAGGATCGTCGCAGCGATCAGCAACCCTCCGAACATCTTCTTCATCTTGACGATACTCCAATGTCCCATCCGGCACCCGGCCGATCGGGAAGATGAATCGAAAGTTACGGGAGACAAGATGCATCATCGCTGAACCCGGTTGTTGCCTGCGGTTCAGCTAGATGAACGATTACCGCTCGTGCGGAACCTTGAGTGCCGGCACGGCGCGAGCCGCGTCGGCGGGGCGAATACCCGGCGGCGGCGCGGCGGCGATGCGTTCCTCGCCGCGCAGCACGCGGCCCGCGCGGCGGATCGCGCCGCGGATGCGGGGATAGGTGCCGCAGCGGCAGATGTTGGTCATCGCCGCGTCGATCTCGGCATCGCTGGGGTTGCTGTTCTTGCGCAGCAGCGCGGCGGCGGTCATGATCATGCCCGACTGGCAGAATCCGCATTGCGGCACCTGCTCGGCGACCCACGCCTGCTGCACCGGATGGCTGCGGTCGCGCGTCAGCCCCTCGATCGTCGTGACGAAGCGACCCTCGCATTCGGCGATGCTGACCATGCAGCTGCGAATCGCCTCGCCATCGATGTCGACGGTGCAGGCGCCGCATTCGCCGGTGCCGCAGCCATATTTGGTGCCGGTCAGGTTCGACGCATCGCGCAGCGCCCAGAGCAGGGGCGTTTCGGGGTCCATGCGATATTCGACCGGGCGGTCGTTGACCGAGAATTTCGTCATGCCGCCGGTCTTAGCCGAACGGCTGGATTAGTCACGCCAGCTCGTGTCGATCTTGTCGACCTTGCGCACCATCGCGTCGAACTCGGCCTTGCCGGCGCCGCCGGGAATCTGCGCCTGATAGAGGTCGCGCTGATGGACCTTCACGACGTCGTCGCCGATCAGGATCGGCTTGCCCATGCTCATCGTCGCGAGCTGAATCTCGCAGGCGCGCTGGAGCACCCAATATTTGATGAAGGCTTCGGGCAGCGTCCGGCCCATCACCACGGGGCCGTGGTTCCGCAGCATCAGGATGCGCTTGTCGCCGAGATGTTCGAGCAGCCGCTCGCCTTCCTCCTCGCGCACCGTGATGCCCTCGAAGTCATGATAGGCGAGCTGGCCCATATAGTTGCAGGCATAGAAATTGGTGGGCTGCAGCCCGCCTTCGAGCGCGCAGACCGCCATCGTCGCGGTCGTGTGGGTGTGGATGATCGCGTGCGCGTCGGGCAGGGTGCGATGAAACAGGCTGTGCTGGACGAAGCCCGCCTTGTTGACGTGCCAGGGATTGTCCGCATCGACCTTGTTGCCGTCGATGTCGATCTTGATCAGCGTCGATGCGGTGACTTCGCTGAAATGCATCCCATAAGGGTTGATGAGGTAGCTGCCGTCCTCGTCGGGGATCTTCACCGTGATATGGTTGAAGATCATCTCGTCCCAGCCCATCATCGCGAAGATGCGGTAGCAGGCGGCAAGCTCCTGCCGCGCCGTCCATTCGGCCTCGCTATATTTGCTGTTGCGCTTGAGCTGGGTCGCCATGGCCTGTCCCTTCGATGTCAGTTTCTTCCTGCTACCTATGCCACAGGCCTGGGGGAGGGCACAATCCCGCCCGATGGCCTTCCGCGGCATTGCTGCCGCATCTTGCCGCGCGGGGGCTTGCATTTTGGCGCGAATCCCTTTAGTTGGCGCTGCATCGGAACGTCGCGCTTTCGCGGCGCTCTTTTTATTGCCCGAATATCGGCGATTTACGGCAAACCGGAGCATCCGGTGGCCCGGATCGTTTTGACGAACAGGAGACGACACGGCGTATGCAGATCATCGTTCGCGACAACAATGTCGACCAGGCCCTTCGCGCGCTCAAGAAGAAGCTGCAGCGTGAGGGCGTGTATCGCGAAATGAAGCTGCGCCGTCACTACGAAAAGCCCAGCGAAAAGCGCGCGCGCGAACGCGCCGCGGCTGTCCGCCGCGCCCGCAAGATGGAGCGCAAGCGGATGGAGCGCGACGGTATCAAGTAAGACCGTCTCCCGTTCGGGATCCTGCTTCGAGAAAAGGGCGCCACGGCAACGCGGCGCCCTTTTTCGTGTGCGAGGAGGCGGAATGGCGGCCGATTGCGGACAGGAGATCCTCCCCGACACGGGGAGGGGGACCATGCGAAGCATGGTGGAGGGGCACCCTCGGTTTACGCTTCGATCCAGAAAAGGCGCGCCATGACGCACCTGCCCCTCCACCACCTTCGGTGGTCCCCCTCCCCGTGCCGGGGAGGATCGGCTCCCGAACCAGCAATGCATAGGCCGCCGGAATGCTTTCCGCGCCAGCATGGGCGGTGCGGCTTCGAGCGTCTCAGGCGCCCGGTGTTTCCCAAAGGATCAGCTTTGTCGCGTTCACATTTTCGCGCGCCTTCGCGGCATCGAGTCGCGTCAGCTTCACGCTGCCCTTGAGCGCGCCCATCTCGATCATCGCGTCGATCACGACCACGCCGCCGGCGCCGACATCCACCTCGATCTCGGCAGGCTTCGCAAGCTTCGCCTTGGCGGTCGAGACATGGAGATGGTGCGTGCCCGGCTCGACATCGGCCATCAGCATCTGGCCCGACTTGATCTGGCCCTTCGCGACGCCGTCGAGCGTCACGTCCATCCCTTGTAGCGCGGCGACGAAGCCGCGGCGGGTGATATAGAGGCGCGCCTTGCCCGCGGGTGCCTGCATCGCGCGCGCTTCGGCAAGCGCCGCGGTATCGGCCTTCTGGCCGCCCTTGTTGCTCGACAGCGCCCAGATGCAGAAGAGGACGATCCCGCCGATCAGCACCACGGCCACGATCAGCATGGTTTCGGGCGAGAGCAGGCTGGCGAGCGAGGGGCCCAGAAACGCGCCGAAAATCGCGGCCGCGAAAATGATCGTCAGCCACATGGCATTCTTGCTCATGTCGTCCTCCTCACCGGGCTGTTCATGGCCGCTCAGGCCGGGGCGAAATCTCCCGTCGTTTCGTCCATCACATAGAGCAGGCCTTCGTTGATCGCAAAAAAGGCGCCGCGCAGTTTCAGGCTGCCGCGCTTTTCCTTTTCCTGGATGCAGGGGAAGGTGCGTAGATTCGCCAGGCTGACGCCCACCGCCGCCAATTCCATCGCGCGGCCCGCTTCGCGGTTGTCATAATCGGGGTAGCGCGCGCGGATTTCAGCGCTCGCATCGTCGAGCATCTCGATCCAGTGGGCGATGAAGCCGCCGCGTCCGGGCTCGGCGCCCTCCATCGTCCGGTGCAGCGCCGCGTGGCAGCCGCCGCACATGCCGTGGCCCATGACGACGATTTCCTCGACCCTCAGGAACTGGACCGCGAATTCGAGCGCGGCGGATACGCCGTGGCGGCCGGGGTTGGTTTCGAACGGCGGCACCAGTGCGCCGACGTTGCGGACGACGAAAATCTCGCCCGGATTGGTGTCGAAGATCTGCGAGGGTTCGGATCGGCTGTCCGAACAGGCGATCACCATCACCTTGGGCGATTGCCCCTCGGCAAGCTGTTCCCAGCGGTCGCGCTGTTCCTGCCAGCCGCCGTTACGGAAACGCCGGTAGCCTTCGATCAATTCTGCAAAGCGAGTCATGGACGCCCCTTAGCATAGGTTGAGAGGTTGAGAAGAGGCGCGCGCGCGACTATGTGAACGCGATGAACGCTCCCGCACAGCCGCCCCAGCCCCTTCAGCGCCCGCGCAAGCCCGACTGGATTCGCGTCAAGGCGCCCACCAGTCCCGGTTATGCCGAGACCAAGCGGCTGATGCGCGACCTTGGCCTGCACACCGTTTGCGAGGAAGCGGCGTGCCCGAACATCGGCGAATGCTGGACGAAAAAACACGCGACGGTGATGATCCTCGGCGACACCTGCACCCGCGCCTGCGCCTTCTGCAACGTCAAGACGGGGATGCCGCGTCCGGTCGACCTTCTCGAGCCCGAACATACCGCGGCGGCGGCTGCGAAGATGGGGCTGACGCACATCGTCATCACCTCGGTCGACCGCGACGACCTGCCCGACGGCGGGGCGAGCCAGTTCGTGAAGGTCATTCAGGCGCTGCGCCGCGAAACGCCGCAGACGACGATCGAGATATTGACCCCCGATTTCCGCAACAAGCCCGAAAGCGCGGTCGCGGCGATCGTCGATGCGCGGCCCGACGTCTACAACCATAATCTGGAGACGGTGCCGCGGCTCTATCCGACGATCCGGCCCGGCGCGCGCTATTATGCGTCGCTCCGCCTGCTCGAAAGCGTCAAGCGCCGCGATCCGTCGATCTTCACCAAGTCGGGCATCATGCTCGGCCTGGGTGAGGAGCGGATGGAGGTGCATCAGGTGATGGACGACATGCGCAGCGCCGACATCGATTTCATGACGATGGGCCAATATCTCCAGCCGACGCCGCGCCATGCCAAGGTCGCCGAATTCGTGACCCCCAAGGCGTTCGACGCCTATGCGCAGATCGCGCGCGCCAAAGGCTTCCTGCAGGTCGCCTCGTCACCGCTGACCCGGTCGAGCTATCACGCCGGCGACGATTTCGAGCGGATGCGCGCCGCGCGCGAGGAGCAACTCGCCCGCGCCAGGGTGGGCTGATTGCCGCGGCACCACGAAACGCGCGAGCTTCCCTACAGCGACGAACAGATGTTCGCGCTCGTCACCGACATCGCGCGCTATCCCGAATTCCTGCCGTGGGTCGTCGCGCTCCGCGTCCGCAGCGACTGCGAGCATGAGTCGGTCGCCGACATGATCGTGGGCTTCAAGGGGCTGCGCGAAAGCTTCTCGTGCCGCGTCCACAAGGAACGGCCGCGCACGGTGACGGTCAGCTATATCGACGGCCCGATGAAGCATCTCAGCAACGAATGGCATTTCGCGCCGCTGGATGGCGGCGGCTGCCGGGTCGATTTCATGGTCGATTTCTCGTTCCGCAGCCGGGTGTTCGAGACGCTCGCCGGGCAGATGTTCGACAAGGCGCTCCGCAAGATGATCGCGGCGTTCGAGGCGCGGGCGGGAGAGCTTTACGCTCCCCTCCCTTCGTGAGCCGGCCCATGTTAGTCGTTTCGGTGGTCTGCGGATATGGCTTGGAAGCGGACGCTCTTCTCCCGGACGGCTGCCAGCAGCGAGGCGCCTCATTTGAGTCGCGCCGGCTTAGTCGGCATTCTCAAGCAATGGTGCTTCGAGGCGGGCGACAGCGCTGGCGGCCGCGGCGGCGGTTGCAGCCGTGACGCCGTTTATCCGCTCGGCGGACAGTGGCGGCACGAAGGCCGGGGCGAGAGCGACGGGCAGGTCGCTTTGCGCGATCGGGCGCTGGTGCGAGAAAGTGTCGAATCCGGCCTTGCCGTGATAGGCGCCCGAACCGCTCATCCCGACCCCGCCGAACGGCGCGGCATGGTTGATGTAGGCGAGGGCGAAGTCGTTGCGCGACACCGCGCCCGATGTCGTGTTCTGGACGAA
Organism: Sphingopyxis sp.; assembly: GCF_025869345.1. Lineage (GTDB taxonomy): Bacteria > Pseudomonadota > Alphaproteobacteria > Sphingomonadales > Sphingomonadaceae > Sphingopyxis. Next base: position 94,596 of record NZ_JAOZVW010000159.1, on the reverse strand, counting down.
GCGCCGGAAGGCGTCGGTATCGCCGCCATACCAGTAAGAGGAGAGCGGGTGTTCGCCCGCGGCGGCGTAGGCGATGGCCTCGTCGACGTCGGCATAGCTGTGCACGACAAGCACCGGGCCGAAGATTTCTTCGGCGTTGATCTCGGCCTCCATCGGCACGTCGAGGAGCAGCGTCGGGGGGAGCCGGCGGCCCTGCTTCGCATCGGACAGGCGGTCCTTTTCCGCCTCGGGCACGATCACGACTTCGGTGGCGCCCTTCGCCTTGGCATCGTCGATCAGGCCGGCGACGCGCGCATAATTCGCATCGTTGATGATCGACACCACGTCGGGATTGTCGACGAAGGTCGGGAAATGCGCGAGCACCGCGCCCTGATAGGCCGCGACGAACGCCTCCTTGCCCGCTTCCGGCACGAAGACATAATCGGGACACAGACACACCTGACCATTGTTGACGAGACGGGCCGCGGCGATCCGTGCGGCGGCTTCGGCGACATCGGCGTCGGGTGCGACGATCGCGGGGTTTTTGCCGCCGAGTTCGAGCGTCACCGGCACCAGATTGCGCCCCGCGGCGACCGCAATCAGCCGCCCGACCTTGGGTGAACCGGTGAAAAAGATATGGTCGAAGCGGAGGTCGGAGAAGGCGGTTGCGGTGGACAGACCCCCATTGACGACGACGACCTCCTCGGGCCGCATCCGCGACGCCACCGCGCGCGCGAACACCGCGCCGGTATGCGGCGCCATGTCGGAGAATTTGATCATCACGCGGTTGCCGGCGGCAAGCGCCTCGACCGTCGGCACGAAGACGAGCACGACCGGGAAGTTCCAAGGGCCGATGACCCCGACGACGCCCTTGGGCCGGTTCTGGATCACGGTCGGGATCGCGCCGCCCATCGCGGCGGGAACCTCGGTCGGCGCCATCCATGCTTCGAGATTCTCGCGCGCGAAGTTGATGGCTTCCATGCCGCCCAATATGTCGAGTTCCAGCGAGGTGGTTTGCGGCCGGCTGCCGAAATCGGCATCGAGCGCCGCCGCGAGCTCGGTTGCATGTTCGAGTACCGTGGCGACGAAGCGGTCGATGCGGTCGCGCCGCGTCGCGGCGTCGGGGACCGGGTCTTTTGCCTGTGCTGCCCGCTGGGCGCCCAGCAGGCGTTGCAGTTCTGCCGGTGCGACCTCGGCCGCGGTGTCGGTCATCATATCCTTTTTCTCCGTCATGCGGCTACGCCCTCGGCGGCGATCTTGCGCGCCCAGCCATAGTCGGCCTTGCCGTTCGGGCCGCGGAGCAGGGTTTCGATGCGGAGGATGGCTTTGGGCAGCTTGTATCTTGCGAGGCTTTTGCCAGCATGAGCGAGCAATTCTGTGTCGGTGGCATTTCGCCCCGCTGCCAGCTCGACGATCGCGACGACTTCCTGGCCCCACCTGTCGCTGGGCCGGCCGACGACGATGATATCCTTGATCGCCGGATGGTCGGCCAGCGCGGCTTCCACCTCTTCGGCGAAGATCTTCTCGCCGCCCGAATTGATCGTTACGGAATCGCGGCCGAGCAGTTCGATCGTGCCATCGGCCAGATGCCGGGCGCGGTCGCCGGGGAGCACCATTCGCCATCCCGAGACGGTCGGAAAGGTCCGCTCGGTCTTGTCGCGGTCGCCAAGATAGCCGAGAGGGATCAGGCTGTGCCGTGCAAGCCAGCCCGCGTCCGTATCGCCGGGATCGAGTAGGCGCGTGCGGCCTTCGTCGACGACGCAAGTGCCCGTCGCGGCCGTGAAGACGCCAGAGGTCACCGGCGTCTGGCTCGTGCTCATATTGGTGAGCTGCGAACCGCTCTCGGACGATCCGGCGACGTCGCCGACGATCACGTGTGGCAGCAGCTTCAGAATGCGGTTCTTGACCGACGCGCTGGTGACGGCGCCGCCGACGCCGACGAATTGCAACGAGCCGCCATCGAAGCCGCCAGATTCGAGGGCGTCGCACATCGGTGTCGCAAAGGCATTGCCAACCAGATTGATGAACTGCACGCCTTCGCCGTCGATGCGCTGCCAAACCGAAACGGGATCGAGCCGGTCGACCACGTCGGGAAAGACGATGGTGCCGCCGCTGAGAAAGCCGGACATGGCGAGCCATTGCGCCGCGGCGTGCATGAGCGGGGGGAGCGGCATGAAAACGCGGCGTTCGCCCGCGACGATCTTTGCAACGCCATCGGCGAGTGACGGCGCATCGAACAGTCCTTCGGGAAGAAAGGCGGGCATGGCGCTTTCGAGAATGTCGCCCTGGGTCCATAGCGTGCCCTTGGGCATGCCGGTCGTGCCGCCGGTGTAGACGACATAGAGATCGTCGGCATCGAGCGTCAGGTGCGGGGGCTTCGCGCTGGAAGCGGCGAGGGCGTCTTCATAGTCGAGCGCCCCTGGAAGCAGCGCGTTGCCCGATTCATCGGCGACCTGAAGCAGGAGCGTCGGCGGTTCGCGCAGCGAGCCGAGGACCGCGCCGAGGGTCGGCGCGAAGCGGGCGTGATAGACGATCGCGCGCGCCGACGCATCGTCGAGCAGATAGGCGAGCTCGGCCTCGACATAGCGGTAATTGACGTTGAACGACGCCGCGCGCGCCGTCGACGCGCCCAGCATCCCTTCGACATATTCATTGCCGTTGTGAAGATAGAGCGCGACATGATCCTGCCCTGACTCCCACGGCTGAAGATCGGCGCGGGGCCGGTAGATGGTGATGTCGCGCGACAGCAACAGGTTCGCAAGACGATTGACCCGTCCGGCGATGTCGCCGTAGCGCAGCCGCCGGTCGCGAAAGACGATGCACTCGCGATCGGGCATTTCTGCCGCGATCCCGGCGAAGAGTTCGGCGAAATTGTAACGCATCAGGCTTCTCCCGGTCGTTACACGCAACGCACGTCGACGAGTGCCTGGCGGCCTTCCTCACGCACGACGCGCAACGCCTCTTCCAGCGCGGGCTTGAGTTCGCTGCGCTTATGAACCGTGACGCCATAGCCGCCCGACGCGGTGCAATAGGCAGCGAATTCGGGCGAGGGCGACAGGTTCGAGAAGCGATCCTCGGCGTCGGCGCGGCCGTCGGGGTAAACGAGCTGCGTCGCGAGATCGACCGCCCACCAGTTGCAATTGTTGGCGAGGATGGTGAGCACCGGCAGGTCGTGCTTGGCGGCCGCATGATGGCACGCCGCCGGGTTGGCGAACATATAGGCGCCGTCCCCGAGCGTCGCGACGACGGTGCGGTCCGGCGCGGCATATTTGGCGCCGAGCGCGGCGGGCAGGCCCCAGCCGAGGCCGCCCGATGCGGGGAGGAAATAATAGGTGCCGGGCTGCGTGCGGTTCAGCAGGCAGGGGGTCGCGACATATTCGTTGAAGACGATATCGTCCTCGCCCAGCAACTCGCCGAGCACGGCCGAAATGGCGTTCTTGGTGATCGGCGCGTCGGAATCGGGGGCGGTTTCCTGCGTCCGTATGGCGGCGATGGCGTCGTGGTGGGCCTTGGCGGCCGCGTGAATGCGCTCCGCCCGGGCCGGATCGATGCTCCTGGCGCGTTCGCTTAGCGCGGCCGTCAACCGCGCAAGGAAGGCAGTCGGCGTTGCGGCGATATTGAGGTCCGAGCGGTGCGAGCGGATCGGGTAAGCCGAATAGAGCGGATCGACGCCGACCTGCGCGATGAAGCAGTCGGGCTGGGGCGACCCGTGCGCGTCGATCCACGGCACGTCCGATTCGAGGAAGACGATGACGTCGGCCTTTTTGAGCACGCCGAGGATATCGGGACCGAGGCGATTGGGGTGGTTCGACGCGATGTTCAGATAGCGGTGCCACGGGTCGGCGACGCCGACCGCGAACTGCTCGGCGAGGCGCGTCAGAAGGTAGACCGATTCGGGCTCGATGCCCGAAGCTGTCGCGACGATGACCGGGAAGTCGGCCGCCGCGATGCGGTCGGCGAGTTGGTCGACGGCATCGGGGTCGGGGTGGACCGCGGCGGGGACCGCGGTGCGAATGCGCTCGCCGGTGTTGCTGCCGTCCGCTTCGGCCAGCACCTCGCGCGGCAATGCGAGATAGACGGGGCCGCGCGGGTGCGCGGTGGCAACGCTCAGCGCGCGATCGACGACAGCATCGACTTGCCGGGCGTCGCGCAGCTCATAGTCCCATTTCACGAACTCGCGGACGAGGCTCGCCTGGTCGAACATCTCCTGCGACCAGTGGATCGGGAGGTCGCGTGCGCCGGTGGTGCCGCCTTCGAGGATCGGCGAGCGACCCGCGGTGATGAGCAGAGGCACCCGGTCGCGCGCGGCATTGGCGACGGCGCATGAGACGTTCGCGGTGCCGACATTGACGTGTAGCATGACCGCCTGCGGTTTGCCGGTCACCAGCGCCGCGCCATGCGCCATGCCGCCGGCCAGATTCTCATGCGCGCAGAGCACCGGCTTGGGCAGGGCCGGTCCGCCGTCCTTCGCGTTGGCGGCATAGGCTTCGACGATCGGCGCGAAATCGGTCCCCGCGTTGACGAAGATCGAATCGACGCCGTGGTCGGCGAGCGCGGACAAATAGCGGGTGGCGGCGGTCTGGGACATGCGATCCTCTCTCCATCGGAATTTTCTTGCCAAGGCTATAGATGGAACGATCTAATAATGCTAGTGCCGAAAGCGGCATCGTTGTCGGCAACGGCCCGCTCGTCGAATGTCGTCTGCCCGAATGATCGGGGAGATGGATTTTAAATCAGCGGGTTGGGTCGACGTCGATGCAGAGATTGCTCAATCATGGGAGATGAAATTATGTCTGTTGCTGGCAAATACGACACCACCGTCAAGAGCCCGATGGGGGATCAGAAGGGTGTCTTCACCGTCGTTCCGGCGGACGGCGGCGCCTTCAGCGGCACCGTTGTCGACGGTATGGGAACGATGGAGGTCGTCGATGGCAAGATCGACGGCAACACGCTGACCTGGAAGATGAGCACGAAGGTTCCGATGCCGCTCGATTTCGACTGCGAGGCGACGATCGACGGCGACAGCCTGTCCGGCAAGGTCAAGGCCGGCGCCTTCGGCGAAATGACCCTGAGCGGCACGCGTCAGGCGTGATCCGCGCGGCAGGACCGCCGGAGCGACTCCGGCGGTCTGCCCTTCCATGCCTTTGCAAAGGGGACCCGATGACCTCCAACCTCGCGCTCAATTATCTGACCGTTTCGCTCGACGCCGACGGCGTTGCGACGGTGCTGCTCAACCGGCCGCCAGCCAATGCCGTCGACCGCGACATGTATATCGAAATTGCGGCGCTGTTCGCCGATCCCGACCGGATGGGGGACGTAAAGGCGATCGTACTGGGGGCCGAGGGGCGCTTCTTCTGCGCCGGCAACGACCTCGACGAATTTGCGACGATGACGCCCGACAACGGCGCCGAGCGCATGTGGCGCGTACGCGAGGCTTTCTTCGCGATCCAGAATTGCCCCGTCCCGGTGATCGGCGCGGTGCACGGCGCGGCGCTTGGCACCGGGCTCGCGATCGCGGCCTCCTGCGATTTCGTGCTGGCGAGCCCCGACGCGAAATTCGGGCTTCCCGAGCTGACCGTCGGCGTCATGGGCGGCGCGGCGCATCTCGCGCGCCTCGCCGCGCAACCGATCGTCCGGCGCATGTATTTCACCGGCGAAGCGGTCGAAGCGCGGCAGCTCGCCGCCTGGGGCGCCGCGATCTTCCTGCACGAGGGTGCCGGTCTGATCGACGAGGCTAAGCGCCTCGCCCGGCGTGCCGCCTCCTTCAGTCCGACCGCGACGCGTCTCGCCAAGCAGATCCTCGACCGGATCGAGATCATGGACCTGCAGCCCGGCTATGCGTTCGAGCAGGGCTTTACCGTCAAGATGAGCGGTCACCCCGATTCCAAGGAGGCACTGAAGGCATTCGCCGAGAAGCGGCCTGCCGATTACGCGCCGCGCCATCCGCAATGGACCATCGAGGTCTGAAGACAGGATCGGAAAAGACCATGCTCGATATGTCCACGCGAACCGGCTTCACCGAAGACCATGACCTGTTCCGCGACGCCGTGCGCAAATTCTTCGCGCGCGAACTGATCCCCCACCTCGACAAGCATGAGGAAGAGGGCATCGTCGGCCGCGACCTCTGGCGCGCCGCGGGCGAGGCCGGATTGCTCTGCCCGACGGTGAAGCCCGAATATGGCGGGCTCGGCCTCGACTTCGGTTATAATGCCGTGGTTGGCGAAGAATTGGCCTATGCCGGATCGTCGGCGGGCTTCGGGCTGCAGAGCGACATCGTCGCCGACTATATCGAGCAATATGGCTCCGAAGAGCAAAAGCTCAAATATCTGCCCGCCATGGTGCGCGGCGAGATCATCACCGCGATCGCGATGACCGAGCCCGGCACCGGATCGGACCTGCAGGCGATCCGCACGACCGCGAAGACAGAGGGCGGCGACTATATCATTGACGGGTCGAAGACCTATATCACCAACGGCCAGAACGCCGACCTGACCCTCGTCGTCGCGAGAACCGATCCCGCCGCCGGCGCGAAGGGGATTTCGATCATCCTCGTCGATGCCGATACCCCCGGCTTCGCGCGCGGGCGGAACCTCGACAAGGTCGGCCAGCATTCGGCCGACACGTCGGAACTCTTCTTCAACGGCGTCCGCGTTCCGAAATCGAATTGCCTCGGGCAGGAGGGGATGGGCTTCGGCTATCTGATGAGCCAGCTTCCGCAGGAGCGGCTGTCGATCGCCTTCTGCACGCAGGCCTCGGCGCAGCGCGCGTTCGACGAAGCGGTGGCGTTCACGAAGGACCGCAAGGCATTCGGGAAGACCGTCTTCGATTTCCAGAACACGCGCTTCGCGCTTGCGGGGCTGAAGAGCGAATTGCAGGTCGGCTGGGCGCATGTCGACTGGGCGCTCGCACGCCATATCCGGGGCGAACTGACCACCGAGGAGGCGTCGGCCGCCAAGCTCTGGCACAGCGAGCTTCAGGGGCGGGTCTGCGACGCGGCGCTGCAGCTCCATGGCGGCGCGGGCTATATGAACGAATATCCGATCGCGCGGCTGTGGCGCGACGCGCGGGTGACGCGGATCTTCGGAGGCACGAGTGAAATCATGAAGGAAGTCGTCGGTCGGTCGCTCTGACGGCCGATTGCGGGAGGTGGAGTGATGCCCGAATTCGATCAAAGGAGCTTCCGCTCGGCGTTGGGGCGCTTCGCGACCGGCGTCACGATCATCACCGCGCGCGGTGCCGATGGCCGGCCGGTCGGCGTGACCGCGAACAGCTTCAATTCGGTGTCGCTCGATCCTCCGCTCGTCCTCTGGTCGCTCGCCCGGACGTCGAGCTCGCTGGAAGCCTATGAAAGCGCTGAGGCGTTCGCCATCCACATCCTAGGCATCGAGCAGGAACATCTCTCGAACCGCTTCGCGACCAAGGGCGCGGACAAGTTCGAGGGAATGGACGTCGACCATGCGGGCGTGCCGCTGCTCGACGGATGCGCCGCGCGCTTCCATTGCCGCAAGGTCCAGCGGCACGAGGTGGGCGACCATATATTGTTCATCGGCGAAGTCGTCGAATTCGAGGCCTGCGACGGCGCGCCCTTGCTCTATGTGCAGGGAAAATATGGCGAGGCGCGGCGGCGCGAGGCGGCCGAACTCAGCTATGATCTCGATGCGGCGCGGCTCGGCAAGGGGGCGATCCTCAACCTCTTCTCGCACGCCTATGTGCGGATTCTCGGGCGCGTGCGCGCCGAGTTCGAGGCGATCGGACTCCAGCAGGCGGCATCGATCATCCTCGGCGCGCTCGCCGAAGGCATGACCGCGCTTCCAGAGATCCGGCAATTCGCGATCGAGCGCGACTATGATTTCTCGCCGCAGGAGCAGCAGGCGCTGGTCGGCGAAGGCCTGATCGCGATCGAGGGCGGTCGGGTGGCGCTGCTGCCGAAGGGTCATGAAGCCTATGGCGCGTTGCTCGCGGCGCTCAAGACTGTCGAGGATCATCTCGTCGGTGAATGCACCCCCGGCGAGTTGTCCGAGGCGCGGCATTTCCTCGCCCGGATCGGCAATCTCGACAGCGATTTTTAGAAAACCCAACAATCAAACAAGAGAGGAGCAGGATTATGAATTGGCCGGCAGGAGAAGCCGCTCTCGTTACCGGGGCGGCATCGGGAATCGGACTGGGCATGGCGCGCGCGCTCGTCGCCGCGGGCGCGAAGGTCGCCCTGGCCGACATCGACGGTGAGCGCGTCGCGGCGGCCGTGCAGGAACTGACCGACGCCGGCGGCACCGTCGTCGGCGTGTCGCTCGACGTGACCGATCCCGACCAATGGGTCGCGGCCGCCGACAAGGCCGAGGCGGCGCTGGGGCCGATCTCGATCCTGTGCAACAATGCGGGTCTTAGCGGCGGCAAGGAGATCGACAGGACGACGCTCGACGTCTGGCGCTGGGTCTATCGCGTCAACGTCGAAGCCCAGTTCATCGGCGTGTCGGTATTCCTGCCGCGTTTCAAGGCACGCGGCGGCCGCTGCCACATCGTCAACACCGCTTCGATGGCGGGGATCGTGCCGATGCAGCGCGTCGGGGCCTATTCCTCGGCGAAGTTCGCGAGTTTCAGCTTCTCGATGATCCTGCGCGACGAACTCAAGGGCACCGGCATCGGCGTTTCGGTCCTGTGTCCCGGCACCGTGGCGACCCGCATCGCCGTAAATTCGGGGGAGCGCGAAGCCGAACTGCTCGGCCAGGATGCCGATTCGGCGGCGATCGAGGGCAATTTCGCGCTGACCTCACAGGGGGCGGACCCCGATCGTGTCGGCGATCAGGTAGTCGAGGCGATGCAGAAGGGGCAGTTCCTGATCATCACCCATCGCGATTGGGAACCGCTCGTCACCGCCGTCCACACCGAAATCCGGCAGGCGTTCGCCGAATGCGACGACCGTCACGGCCCCGACGTCAGCGCGCGCTATCTCGTGCAGGGTTTCAATCCGGTTGCGGAATGAGGATTGGCCGGGGCGCCGCATGGCGCCCCCGCCGCGGGTTGAGGGGGCGAGGCCCCCGTAGAGGGTCGCCCCCCCCCGGGGCACGGCCCCCCAGGCCGGCCGAATTTGCCAG
>NZ_JAOZVW010000159.1:25918-85515 GCF_025869345.1 Sphingopyxis sp. | reverse complement strand
CCCGCCCCCGCCCCGCCCCCCCGCGCCCTCTTCTGTGGTGTGTTTCTCTCGGGGGTGCGTTATGGTGGTGGGCCGGGGGGCCGCCTGGCCCCCCCGGCCGCTTGTTCAGGCGTCGAGCGACGCTTCGAGCGTCGCCCCGAACGTGTCCTCTGCGCCCATGGCGGGCATATTGTCCGAGAGGCGGGAGACGCCCGGCACCTCGGCAAAGTCCGCGCCGAGATTTTCGCGCCAAAGCTCACCCCATGCCGCGTCGCCATACATCCGCTCACCGAGGAGCTTCCGTTGCACGGGGTCGAACTCGACGACCGACAGGTAGATGGCCGTGACCCGCTCGCCCTTCAGATTGTTGAAGGACACATAGGCCTCCTGCATCAACGTGTTCTTGCCCGCCGTGTCGACGCGGACCTTGACCTGAAAATCGCGGGTCCGGTTGCCCGCGAGCAGGCGCCGGTACATTTCGACCACCGCATCCCATCCATCGACGGCGAGGTCGAGATAGGCGATCTCGTAATGCGGTTCGGCGGCGACCGTCTGCATCGTCTCCTCGACGTCGAATTTGAGTTCGGCCATTCCGTGCGCGAACAGGATCGGCTCCATCTCGCTCCGGGTCAGTTCCTGCATATCCCTATCCTTCTATCTGATTTCGAATGTGTGGCCGGCCGCTAGCCCTTCTGGCCGGGCGTGATATCGTCCTGCCAATCGGCTGCGAGCGCCTTGTTGAACCGCATCATGTCATAGGCGGCGTCGGGGATGATCTCCGCGTTGCGCATATCGCGGCCCTCTTCCACCCGTTCGGCCACCATCTCCGCGGAGAGGGCGGCATCGACGAAGCCGGTGTTCCCATAGAGGCCGTAGCGGCTGAACCGCCCGCCGCCGATGCGGAACAATTCGCCCGACGCGTTGCAGTCGCGGCTGCAGAGATAGGTGACGCCCTCGGCGACGAGCTCGGGCGTGTGCGGCCTGAACCACTCCATCGAGCCCGGCGGGGCCGTCTCGTCGACGCTGCGCGTATAGGCCTGCGGGAACAGCGTGTTGACGAGGATGCCGAGCGGGCGGCCTTCGATCGCCGCGGTGCCCGAGATGCCGATGATGCCGCCCTTCGCGGCGACATAGGCGAGCATGCCCTGCTGCCCCAGCACCGTGTTCGACGAGGTGTTGACGATGCGGCCGTATTTCTGCGCGCGCATGACCGGCCAGACGCGGCGCAGCAGCATCATCGAGCCGATAAGGTTGGTGCGGAGCACGCCCTCGACCGCCTCGTCGCTGTCCTGATCGAGATCGTGGAAGGGGCGGCTGCCGCCGGCATTGTTGACGAGAATGTCGACGCGCCCAAACGCCTTCACCGCAGCATCGACGATCGCCTGCGCGCTTTCGCCGGTGCCGACCGAGCTTGCATCCGCTGCTGCTTCTCCGCCCGTTGCGACGATCTCATCGACGACCGCCTGCGCGACGTCGCGCGAGCCGGGGGTGATGGTGTCGAAGCCGCCGCCATAGTCATTGACCAGTATCTTCGCGCCGCGCCTGCCCAGCGCCAGCGCCGTCGCGCGGCCGATCCCGCGTCCGGCGCCCGTGACGATCGCCACCTGGCCTTCGAAATTCAGCATTCCACTCTCCTGACTTGATGTCCTATATCGAAATCGATGACCAGCGGTTCGAGCCGCACACCATAGCCGGTCATCACCGGCATGGCATTGATCGGATCGCGCGCGCCGAGGCTCGTCAGCGCGTTGACGTTCACCCCTGCGCCGCCGCCCCAGCCGTGGGTGATCGACACGACGCCGGCGCGCAGCGTGGCGTCGGCTTCGGCCCGCGCCTCGATCGCGCCGTTCGCCGAGACGATCCGGACACGATCGCCTGGCGCGATGCCGCGCGAGGCCAGATCGTCGGGGTGCGCCCAGAGGGGGTTGTCGGTCAGGCGCTTTTCGAGCGTCGGCAGATGATGGTGCGCGGTGTTCATCACGTCGCGCATTCTCCGCACCGCGAGGCGTAGGTCGAAGGCGCCCGCAGCCGATTCCGCGCGAAGCTCCCGCAGTTCCTCGACGATGTCGGGCGGCGCGAGGTCGAACTTCGCATCGCCGTCGCCCGGCTCCACATGGAGCGGCGACACGTCGAAAATCCGGCCGCCCTCGGCGGCGCGAATGGCCGCGAAATCGACCTGAGCGCCTTCGAGCAGCAAGGCGATCAGTTCGTCGGTCGCGGGCTTCCGCGCCATGTCGAGCGGAGTGCCGTTGAGGGCGAGCGGCGCATCCAGCCGCCGCGCGATTTCCCAGAACACCTCCCAATCGTCGACCAGTTCGGCCCCCTCGGGCTCGGGCAGGATCGCCTCCGCATATTGGGCGTAAGGCGCGCGGAAGATGACCTCGAGGAAGGGCGAGGTGATCTCGGCGCGTTCGAGCATCATCTTCGGCGGCAGGATATAATCCGCCTTGCGCGAGGTTTCGTTGAGGAAGGGCTCGATGCAGACCAGCAGGTCGAGCCGGTCGAACGCCGCAGACACTTTCGCCGATTCCGGGATCGCGTTCACCGGGTTGCCGCCGTCGACGATCAGCGCATGGATGCCGTCGGGTGTGTCGCGTCCGATGCTGAAGGGCAGGGTCGCGGTCATGCGCTCGCCGAAGAGCGTGCCATAGCCGTCCGCGTCCTGCCATCCGCTTTCCCACTCGCGGAAGGGCGGGACCACTTCGGCGCGGCGCGGGCGGCGCGGCATGGCGACACCGGGATTGATGACCGGATCGCCGGGCTGCGCGAGGCGGCCGCAGACGATGTTGATCGCCTCAATCAGATGCTCCGACAGGTTCGAGTGGCGGCCCATGCTCGGCCCGGTGCCCGACGTCACGAAGCCGCGCTTGCGCCGGTCGGGGTAGGGCTCGGCGAACAGCCGCGCGGCGGTTTCCAGCATTTCGGCCGGCACGCCGGTGCGTTCGGCTACATAATCCGGGGTAAAGGGCTCGACCGCCGCGCGCAGGCTTTCCAGGCCATCGACATATTGCCGGGCGAAATCGCGGTCCTCCCACCCCGATGCCAGGATATGGCGCAGCAGCCCGGCGAGCAGCGTCGCATCCTCGCCGGGGATCGGCTGGACGTGCAGGTCGGCGAATTCGGCGGTCTGCGACCGGCGCGGGTCGATGACGATCAGCGTCTTGCCCGCGGCCTTGGCTTCCTTGATCGACTTGACCGGATTCTGCACCGCCATATTGGCGGTCGCGAGCGACACGAGCGGGTTGGCGCCGACGAGCAGGAACACATCCGACAGCTCATAGGGATCGAGCCCCGCGCCCCACATGCCGATCCGCCGCGCGGTCACCCACTTCGCCGACTGGTCGATCGTCATCGTCGAATAGAAGGAATGCGACCCGATCGCCGCCAGCAATGCGGGCTGGAGCGCATAGGCGAGGGGGTTGAGATAGGATTGGGTGCCGCGAAAGCATCCTACCGCATCGGGGCCGCGCGCGGCGATGATCGCGCGCAGCCGCTCGCCGATCTCGTCATAGGCCTGTTCCAGCGCTATGCGCTCGAAGTCGCCCGCCGGCGTGCGCTTCAGCGGCCACAGCAGCCGTCTGTCGCTCAGATGTGCCTCGTGCAGCGTCAGCCCCTTGATGCAGGCATAGCCGCGCGTGAGCGGATTGGTCCGGTCGCCCTGAACCTTCGCGATGCCGCCATCGGCGTCGAAGGAATAGGACAGGCCGCAATGGCCGCCGCAAAGGCGGCAGAAGGTCTTCGCTTCGCGCTGCGGACGTTCCATTCCCACCTCCGCGCAGACCTCCGGCCGCCTTTGCAGTCGCCGACTAATAGGCACTCGACCCGAACTTCGCCCGGAACCGGACGCCATAGGTGCGCGGCGCCGCCATTGCGCCGATCACGGTATACATGGTCGACGGCGTGTTCACGAGATTGAGGTTATCGTAATAGCGGCTGTTGGTGATGTTCTCGCCGAACAGTTCGGCCGCGTAGCGCTTGTCGGGGGACGTCCATCCCAGCACCGCGTTCACCACCCAATAGGGCTTGTCCGCCGATTTTTCGGTGCCCGGAATCTTGTCCGCCCAGATGGCATTATACTTCTTGCTCGTCCAGGCGGCGTCGACGCGCGCCATGATGTTGCCGAAGCCGCCGACATCGGTCGAATATTGCAGGCCGAAATTGGTTTTCCAGCGTGGGGCGCGGAGCAGGGGATTGCCCTTGATGTTCGCCGACGCGCCGATCGGGACTTCCTGTCCAGTATTGGGGTTGATCACCGTCGCCGGACAGGCCTGCTTGGGCGTCGACAGGAAGCCCGCATTGTTGGTGTTCGCCGGGTCGCCGAAGCAGCCCGCGCCATATTGCGAATCCTGGAATGAGGCCGATCCGTCGAGCTGCCAGCCTTCGGCGAAGCGCGGGCGGATCGCATATTCGAGTTCGACACCGAAGGCCGTGGCCGAAGCGGCGTTCAGGATGTGCGAAGTGTTGTTCGAATAGGTGGCGAACTGGATGTCCTTATAGTCGTAGTAATAGAAAGCGAGGTTGGTCAGGATCTGGCCGTCGGCCATCACCGCCTTCACGCCGCCTTCGTAGGACGCCAGATATTCGGGGTCGTAGCTGGTGCCGCACTCACCGTTGTTCATGCCGCCCGCCTTGTAGCCCCACGACGCTTTGGCATAGGTGAGCACATGCTCTGCGGCGTCGTAATCGACGCTGATCATGCCGGTCGGCGCGCGCCAGGTCTTGGGCGTCCGTTCGGCGTTGCAGAGGTTCGCGGCGGCGGCGATCGCCTCCGGCGTATAGGCCTCGGGCGGCAGGATTCCGCCCTGCACATATTGATAGATGGTGGCGGCCGTCAGGTCATAGATGAAATTGCTGTGGACGTTGCGCGTCGCGACCTTGCGGTCGATCGTGTAGCGGAAGCCCCCGGTCACGCGCAGCGCGTCGGTGACGTGATAGGTCGCCTGGACGAAGCCCGCATAGGAATCGCTCTTCTGCGTCATCGCGAAGCCGAAGAAGGGAGCGACCGGAATGGTCGAACCAATCGTCGTCGGGCCGTCCGCCGGGATATTCTGGAAGCCGGGGAAGCCCGGACCCGTAAAGGACGCGGTTTGGTAGACGCTCGGGAAGGTGCCGGGCAGGCTGCTCAGCGGGGCGAGCGCGGGCGCGTTGAGATTATAGGCGAAGGGCGAGCCCGGCGCATTGGCGAGGTTGACGTTCGCCTGCAGATATTGGGCGACCGCGGGCAGATAGGTCGCGGTATAGTTGGCGCCGTCCATATGGTAATAGAAAGCACCGGCCAGCCAGTCGAGCCTGTCGCCGAAGGCCTTGCCCGAGACGTTGAATTCCTGCGTATATTGCTTGTTCGTCTCGTTGATCGGCAGCACATAGGCGCCCGGCGTGAAGCGTCCGCCGATGTCGCCGGTGTTGTAGAGGTCGCCATAGCGATAGGCGGAGATCGACTTCACGTTGACGTCGCCGAGGTCCCAATTGGCGGTGAGGCTGACCCCCGACGCCTTGGTCCGGTAGACGGTCGGATACCAGTTGGCGAAGGTTCCGCTCTTGGCCGGGTTGTCCGGCGAATATTGGCCGCCTTCGATCAGGCCGTAATATTGGGCGATGCTGCCGCCATTCAGCTTGGCGATGTCGGCGGGCGACAGATAGCCAGGGTTCGCGACGAAGAAGGAGGCCGGCTGCGAGAAGATGCCGAGCGGATGGGCATCGTCGGAAAGACCACCGTCGAGGCTGGCGGTCTGGACGCGTGCATAGCCGTCGGTCGTCTTGCTGCGGGCCATGTCGGCGCGGACCGTGATCGACAGATTCTCGGCCGGACGCAGCAGCACGGCGAGCCGTCCGCCGATGCTGTTGCCGGCATATTCGCGGCGGTTGATCGCGATATTGCGATAATAGCCGTCGTGATCGTCATAATGGAACGAGGCCCTGACCGCGATCTTGTCCTCGACCAGCGGCCCGGTCAGGCCGGCGTTGACCTCGACCGCGTCATAATTGCCGTAGGAGACGTCGCCTGCGGCGCCGAATTCGAAATCCGGGTCCTTGGAGATGTAATTGATCACGCCGCCCGTGGTGTTGCGGCCATAGAGCGTGCCCTGCGGGCCGCGCAGCACCTCGATCCGCTGCAGGTCGAAGGTCGGCACCGACTGGGCGAGCATCATGCCCGTATAGACGCCGTCCTGATAGGTCGCGACGGTGGAGTCGGTCAGGCTGGCGGCGTTGTTGCCGATGCCGCGCAGGCTGATGTAGGTGAAGCCGCTGGCGATCGAGAAGTTCATCGACGGCACGGTGAACTGGAGCTTCTGCGGCTGGTCGAGACCGCCCTGCGCGATGCGGTCGGAGGTCACAGCGGTGATCGCGATCGGCGTCTTCTGGATATTCTCCTCGCGCTTCTGCGCGGTCACCACGATCTCGCCGAGACCGGGCGTCGACGCGTCCGAAGTCTCCGTATCCGCCGGTGGCGCTTCCTGCGCGTGGGCGGCCTGTGTCAGCACTGCGAGGGCGACGCCTCCCGCCAAGGCGCGCAGGGTCGTTCGCGTTCCGAATCTTGCCATCATCTCTCTCCCTCGGGGCCTGTTTCGAGCCCGTTTTGTCATTTTATATTTCCGACCGGTCCCTGCCTTCGGCACTTGCTGAACTGGAATGCCGTCAGCGCGAATGTCAGTAGACAGAACGATCTATATGTCGTGATGTATGCGCATTGTGCGGGGGGCGTCAATGGGTTTTTGAGCCGCGCCGCGCCGGTCGCCGACCGGGGCTTCGCCTTCCGTCCAGCCAGTTCTTCCGCGTCTTGGCGGATTTCCGCGCTCCGCGACGCCTCGCGTCGGCGCGTCCCGAAACCTGCGCCCCGAAAAAATTATTAGATCGTTCTGTATATGTCTGGTAGGGGGATCGGCAAAATCGAGGTTCGCGATTGCACAAGGACGCTTTCGGCCGAGTCGGCGGCAAGCGGGGAGAGCAAGATGGCAAGGTTGCAGGCAAGATGGGTGGCGGTTGGTGCAAAGTCGGGGAGGGACTCCTGACGATGTCCATCCTGCCGCCGCGCCCGCCCTATGATCCGGAGCTTGCAGCGATCCTTGCCGCCGCCGGCGACCGGATTCCGACGGCGACGATGACGCTCGACATGGTTCCGATGATGCGGCAGACGACGCCGATCGATGTCGATAACGCCATGCTGGCCGCCGCGGGTCTCTCGCGCCGCGACCTTGCGATCGAGGGCCACGAAGGCGCCGAAATCGGCGTTTCGGTCATCGCGCGCGCCGATCATTCCGACATCGGCCCCGGCATCCTCCACACGCACGGCGGCGGCATGGTCGCGGGCAACCGGATGACCGGGATGCATATCCTGCTGCCGTGGATCGTCGCGCATGATGCGGTCGTGGTCACGGTCGATTATCGACTGGCACCCGAGTTTCCCGACCCCTATCCGATCGAGGATTGCCATGCCGCGCTCGTCTGGACGGCGGAGCATGCCGCCGAGCTCGGGATCGATCCCGATCGGCTGACGATCGCCGGGGTCAGCGCGGGCGGGGGGCTGGCGGCCGGAACGGCCCTGCTGGCGCGCGACCGGGGCGGACCCCGGCTGGCCGGGCAGATTCTCCTGTGCCCGATGCTCGACGACCGCGACCGGACGGTGTCCACCCTGCAATGCGAAACCGGGCTGTGGAATCGCGCGAGCAACCGGATGGGCTGGACCGCGCTGCTCGGCGATCGATGCGGGACCGATGATGTGTCGATCTATGCGGCCCCGGCGCGGGCGACGGACCTGTCGGGACTACCGCCAGCCTTCATCGACTGCGGGTCGGCCGAAGTGTTTCGCGACGAGGATGTCGCTTACGCCAGCGCCTTATGGGCGGCGGGGGTGCAGGCCGAGCTGCATGTGTGGCCGGGCGGGTTCCACGGCTTCGACATGTTTGCGGATGCCGCCTTGTCCAAGGCCGCGATCGCCGCGCGCAATGCCTGGGTCGCGCGCCACCTGGGAAGCTGAAGCTCAAGCTGGCGAAGGCGGATAGCCCACCGAAGCCAGCGCTCCTTTTGCCATTGCCACGGCGGTGGGTGCTTCGATCGTGGCGGGCACTTTCGGCTCGCGGCCGTCCGCCAGATCGCGGATGACCGACCGCAGGATCTTGCCCGACCGCGTCTTGGGAAGCTGTTCGACGGCTGCCGCGGTGCGGAACGCTGCGACGGGTCCCAGTTCGCTCCGCACTCTGGCGACAATCTCCTGCGCGACGGTCCGGTCGTCCGCGTCCCCATTCGCCTTGCGGACGAACAGCGCGACAGGAAGCATCCCCTTCAAGGCATCCGCCGCCCCGACGACCGCGCATTCGGCGACGGCCGGATGCCCGCCGATGATCTGTTCGATGCCTGCGGTCGACAGCCGGTGTCCCGCGACATTGATGACGTCGTCGATGCGACTCATGATGTGGATCCGCCCGTCATCGTCGATGAAGCCGGCATCGCCCGCCGAATAATAGCCGGGGTGCCGCGACAGATAGGACCTAATGAAGCCGTCGTGGTTGCGCCACAGCGTCGGCAGACAGCCGGGGGGCAGGGGCAGCTTCACGACCAGCTCGCCGATTTCGCCTGCGGAGAGCGGCTTCCCTTTGGCATCGAGCACCTCGAACGCATAGCCCGGAACCGGATGGCCGGCGCTGCCGAAAAGCGTTTCGCTGCGCCCGAGGCCGAAGCAGGTCGCGACGGCGGGCCAGCCCGTTTCGGTCTGCCACCAATGGTCGATGACCGGCAGTTCCAGCTTGGTACTCAGCCATTCGAGCGTCCCCGGATCGGCTCTTTCGCCCGCGAGGAAAACCGCCTTCAGCGCGTTGGGGCGCCCGCCCATCAAGTCGAGCTCGGGATCTTCCTTGCGGATCGCGCGAACCGCGGTCGGCGCGGTGAAGAAGATATCGACGTCATGCTCGCGCAGCACGCGCCAGAAGGCGCCCGCATCGGGCGTGCCGACGGGCTTTCCTTCGTAAAGGACGGTCGTCGCCCCGGCGAGGAGAGGGCCATAGACGATATAGCTGTGCCCGACGACCCAGCCGACATCGGAGGCGGTCCACATCGTGTCGCCGGCTGTCACGCCGAAGATATTTTCCATCGACCAGGCCAGCGCGACCGCATAGCCGCCGGTATCGCGCACGACGCCCTTTGGAATGCCCGTCGTGCCCGACGTGTAGAGGATATAGAGCGGATGGTCGGCGCTCACGGTGCTGCAATCGGCGCGGCCGGCCTTGGCGATCGCATCGTGCCAATCCTCGTCGCGTTCCTCGACCAACGCCGCGCGATATTCGGGGCGTTGCAGGATGATGCAGCGGTCGACCTTGTGCCTGCTTTGCTCGAGGGCATCGTCGAGCAGCGGCTTATATTCGACGATCCGGCCCGGCTCGATGCCGCAGGAGGCCGCGATCACCAGCTTCGGCTCGGCATCGTCGATGCGCTTTGCCAGCTCCTTTGCCGCGAAGCCGCCGAATACCACCGAATGGATGGCACCGATCCGCGCGCACGCGAGCATGGCGAAGGCGGCCTCGGGCACCATCGGCATATAGATGACGACGCGGTCGCCGGCCGTGACGCCGGCCGCCGCAATCATGCCCGCGGTGCGGCTGACATGGTCCAGAAGTTCGGAATAGCTGTAGCTGCGCTTCGCTCCTGTGACGGGACTGTCATAGATCAGCGCGGGTTGATCGCCGCGACCGGCAAAGACATGGCGGTCGAGCGCGTTGTGACAGATGTTGAGCCATCCGTCCTTGAACCACGTCGCGCCGCCGAAAACCTCATCGGGCGGCGTTTCCCACTCGATCAGCTTCGCCGCGTCGCGCCAGAAGCCTTCGCGGTCTTCCAGACTTTGGCGGTAGAGCGCGTCATATCGATCGGCCACGAGCGGCTCCCATTGGTTTCAGCGGGGCAGTCCCAGCCAGTTCACGACATTGTTGCGCTGGACCGCCGACGAGCCGCCGATGATCGGCAGCGCCAGAACGTCGCGGACATAGCGCTCGATGTCGAAGCCCTTCACATAGCCATAGGCGCCGAAGATGTCCTGCGCCGACAGCACGATCGACCGCGCGGCCTCGGTCGCGAAGAGTTTTGCCATCGAGGTCTCGGTGCCGCAGCGGACATGCCGGTTTGCCATCGACGCCGCATCATAGAGCATCAGCCGCGCGGCATGGCCCTGCGTGCGCATGTCGGCGAGCTTGTGCCGGATCGACTGATAGGTGGCGATCGGCTTCCCGAACTGCTTGCGCTCCTGCACATAGGCCCAGGCATCGTCGGTCGCGGCGGTGGCGATGCCGGCCGCCATCGCGGCGACCTCCAGCTTTTCGACGTCGAGGCCGGCGCCCGACACCATGCTCCAGCCCGTGTTCCAGCCTTTTTCCTCGCCCATCAGATTGCCGACCGGCACGCGCACGTCGATCAGGCGGACGTCGGTGGTCGGCGCGCCCTTCAGCCCCAGCCCTTCGATCGGGGTGATCTCCACCCCCGGTGCATCGGCGGGGACCATGACCAGCGACAGGTTGCGGTAGCGGTCTTCCTTGGGGCCGCTGCGCCCCAACACATAGATATAATCGCAGATGTTCGCGCCGGAGCAGAAGCGCTTCTCGCCGTTGATGACGAGTTCGTCGCCGTCGCGCGCGATGACGGTCTGGACGCTCGCGAGGTCGGCGCCGACATCGGGTTCGGTCCAGCCATAGGCGAAGATCAGCTTGCCGGCCGCGACGCGCGGCAGCAGCTCGCGCTTCTGCCTCTCGGACGCGCATTCGACGAGGTTCATGCCCGCATAGCAGGCCGACATGATATAGGGGATCGCGACCGCGAGGCTGCGCTTCGACAATTCCTCGATCACCATCATCGTCGCGACGATATCGCGGCCTGCGCCGCCATAGTCCTCGGGCACGGTCAGACCCATGACGCCGAGTTCGCCGAGCTCGTCGAATATCTCGCGCGGGAAATGATTGTCCTTGTCCCACCGTGCCGCATCTTCGCGCGGCATGCGTTTCTCGACGAAGCGACGGATCGTGTCGCGAAGCATGTCGATATGGTCCTGCTCTGCGAAATTCACATCCTGTTCCTCTGATTTTCGGCGAGCGAAGACGTCCGTGCCGCCCGCTGCATCGCGGGCGGCTCCGATCCGGCTCAGGTCGGCGTGCTTAGGTCTGCTTGGATTTGGCCGCGAAGCTCTGCATGAACGCCGTGTCGATATACGATCCGTTCTGGTGCAGCCGGTAATGGGTGTGCGCCAGATGGTGCGCGTTGAACGCCGCGCGCTGGACATTTTCGAAGCCCTGCGCGTGGAAGGCGGCGTTGATCGCATCCTTGGCGAGCTTGAGCGCGAACGACGGCTTGTCGGCGATGCTGCGCGCGAAAGCGAGCGTTTCGGCCTCGAGCGCGTCGCGCGCCACCACCCGGTTCACCATGCCCGCGGCCTCGGCCTCGGCGGCGGTGATCGGCTGGCCGGTCATCAGAAACTCCTTGGCCTTGCGGATGCCGAGCTCCCATGTGTGGGCGAAATATTCGACGCCCGGGATGCCCATGAACATCGTATTGTCCTGGAAGGTCGCGTCGTCGCTCGCGATCACGAAATCGCACGGCCAGATCAGCATCAGCCCGCCCGCGATCGCCTTGCCCTGGACCGAGGCGATCGTCGGCTTGGCGAGGTCGCGCCAGCGGCGGCAGAAGCCTTCGTAAATCTCCTTCTCGCGGCAGTAATAGGCCTCCGCGCCGTCCCAGTTTCCAGCGCTCCAGGTGCCGACGCGCTTATGCTCGGCCTGCGGCGTTCCTTCGCGCAGGTCGTGACCGGCCGAGAAGTGCGGGCCTTTCGCGGCGAGGACGACGACCTTGACCGCGTCGTCGGCCATCGCCGCATCGAACGCATCGTTGAGCTCGTAAAGAAGATGCGTGTCCTGCGCGTTGCGCGCCTCCGGCCGGTTCAGCCAGATGCGGGCGATATGATCCTCGGGCTTTTCATAGATGAGCGTATCGAACGTCGGCATTGGACTTCTTCCTATCGGTGCAACGCGCAGACCTTGTTGCCCGACGGGTCGCGCAAATAGCCCACATACATGCCGTTCTGGCGCATCCCCGGCGGATCTTCGCACGCCGCGCCGCCGTTCGCCAGCCCGGCCGCGTGCCATGCGTCGACGGCGTCGGAATTGGCGGCCGCAAAGCCGATCGTGCCGCCGTTGGCATGGGTCGCCGCCGCGCCGTCGATCGGATTGGTGATGGCGAAAATCCCCGCTTCGGTAACCCAGAAATAGCGTCCCTTGGGGTCCTGAACCGACGGCCCGTGACCGAGCGCACCGAGAGCGGCGTCGTAGAATTTCTTCGACGCCTCAAGGTCGTTGGCGCCGATCATGATATGACTGAACATCGACTTATTCTCCGATTTTAAGATCTGTGGCGCCGCCCGGCATGGCGAGACGTCTACGCCTTGACGTAAGGATTGTTGATCTCGATCCCGCGGGCAGCCGCTGCCGCAAAGGCGTCATGGACGTCGATGACGGGCAGGCTCTCGGAAATGCGGGTGACGCCCGGCACGTTCGTGATATCCTCGCCGACGATCCGGCTCATGAACCGCCCATAGGTGAGGTCGCCGTACATCCGCTCCCCCTTGATCTTCTTCGTTTCGGGATCGAATTCCACCACGACGCTGTAGAGGCCCGTGACCCGCTTGCCGTTGTCGTCATTAAAGGAAATGACCGCCTCGCGAACGATGTGGTTGTTCTCGATCATGACGACGCGGGCGTCGGCTTGCAGATTCCGTTCCTCGCCACCCTTGATGAGCATGCGGGTATACATTTCGCGAACCGCATCCCACCCGTCGACCGCCAGGCCCATGAAGCACAGCTCGAAATGCGGGTTCGGCGTCAGCGTCGCCATGGTCCTGTCGACGTTATATTCCAGCTCGGCGACTTCGTGCTCGAGCAGGAGCTCTTCCATTTCCTGTCTGGTCAGATTTGTCATGGCAGCTACTCCCAATTGATGTTGTTATATTAACTTACTGAAATATTTAAATTTGATCGAGTGTCCCGCAGCAGGCGGCTGCTTCATCGTTTCACGCCCTATATCCGCACGATCGTTCGGCCCTTGACCGCGCCGGCCAGAATGCTCGCCACGGCGGTCTGGATACTGTCGAGCGTGATCTCGTGCGAAATGCTTTCGGTCAGATATCTGGGCTTGAGGTCGGTGCCGAGGCGCAGCCAGAGTTTGGCGCGCACATCGGCCGGACAATTGACCGAGTCGATGCCGAGCAGATTGACCCCGCGCAGGATGAACGGCGCTACGGTCGTGTTCACGACCATACCGCCGGTCATGCCGCAGTTCGATACCGAGCCGCCGTAGCGCGTCGAGCGCAGCATATAGGCGAGCGTGTCGCCGCCGACCGGATCGACGCCGCCCGCCCAGCGTTCCTCGTTCATATAGCTGTCGGGCTTGGCGGATACCTCCTCGCGGCTAAGGATTTCGGTCGCGCCGAGATCGCGGAGATAGCCATGCTCGTCGGCCTTGCCGGTGCTCGCCGACACGTCATAGCCCAGACCCGCCAGCATATTGATCGCAGTGCTCCCGACGCCGCCCGAGGCGCCGGACACGAGCACGCGGCCCTGACCCGGCTTCAGCCCATTTTCTTCGAGCCGCTGGATCGCGAGCCCCGCGGTGAAGCCGGCGGTGCCGAGCGCCATTGCTTCCTTCATGGTCAGGCCGGGGGGCAGGGGCTCCAGCCAGTCGCCGGGCAGGCGGGCATATTCGGCATAGCCCCCGAAATGGCCCGTGCCGAGAGCGCGGCCGATCGCGAGCACTTCCTGCCCGACCTTGAAGCGGGGATCGCTCGATTCGGCGACGATCCCGGCGAGATCGATGCCCGGCACCATCGGATAGGAGGTCACGACCGGGCTGCCGGGAACGCTGGCAAGGCCGTCCTTGTAGTTGACGCTCGAATAATGGACCCGCACCGTCACGTCGCCCGCGGGCAGGTCCGCCAGCGCGACGCGCTTCACACCGGCGCTGAATCCGCTCTCGTCCTTGTCGACGACAAAGGCGTTGAAAGACTGTGTCAAAACTCTCTCCCTAGGCAGATATCCGTGCGGCAAGGCGTGGCTTGCCTGTCGCGAATCCGACCATCCACCTTGCGGCTGCGTGTCAGGCGTGGTGCCGTCCGCAGCCTTCAATCGTGAATAGACAGAACGATCTAATAATTCTTAGGCGCATTGTCTTCGCCGCGTCAACCGATTCTTCTGCCGTCGCGCAAAAATGTCGTTGCGCGGCAGTCCGCTGCCATTCCGGCGGAGCTGGTGAGCGAATTGGGGATCGAAGGTCGCGCTAACCGGCGAGGCACGAAGGGGCAGCGCATCGTGAAGCAAGCCCAAGTCGCCACATATTTGGCTCCCCGCCTAAGCGAGGACGCGCGATTTTCGATTGTCGAAGGCCGTAGAGGCCAGCCGTCGAGCCTCAGGCCTTGCCGGCCAACTCGATGCCGTCGGCGGCGAGCCCGGCGGCCACCGCGTTTGCCGCCGTCTTCCCGGCGAGGTGCATCGGGACGGGCGATTTCGTGGTCCGGGCCAGCAGGGCGGCGCCCTCGATCAGGCAGAACACGTTGATCGCGACTTCGCGCGCGCGTTCGGCCGACATGCCGGCCGCGAGAAAGCGCTGCTCGAAGACCATGAGCCAGGATTCAAAGGCGTCCGCGGCCGCGATCCGCATCGGCTCGTCGGTATTCGCGACTTCCAGCGCGATCGTGGCGAGCGGGCAGGAGTCCGCGAAATCGGTCGCCTCGAGCATGTCCGCCGCTTCGACGAAGGCCGCTTCGGTCGCTTCGACCACGTTGAGATCGGCCGGATAGCGCGATTCGAACAGGCCCTTGTAGAGCGCCCCGCCATGCTGCACCGCGGCAACGCCGAGCTCCCGCTTGCCGCCCGGAAACCAGTGGTAAAGCGATCCGTAAGGCGTCTTCGCATCGGCGAGGATGGCCTTGACGCCGGTGGCCGCATAGCCGTTGCGGCTGAAGAGCGCCAAGGCGGATTCGACCAGCCGGGTGCGGGTGGCGGACTGCTTTTCGACGGTGGGTGCGGTGTCAGACATGCTGGCGCGGTAACATAATAGATCGCTCTAGGCCAGACTGAAATTCTTCGAATCGCAGCATAACCGGGCGCGATCGAGCAAAGCAGGCTCCGCAATCAACTCGGCTTCTTCTCCGTGAAAGACCGGACGGCGCTTCGGAAGCTTTCGGTTTTCATGCAGCGCACGATGCTTTCGAGTTCGTTGTGCAATTGCTCTTCGAGAATGCCTGTGTCGAGCCGCCCGAGCAGCCGTTTGGTGTTGGCGATGGCATCGGGGCCGGTCGCGGCGATCCGGTCCGCGAGCCTTTCGGCCTCGGCGACGGCTTGCCCGCGGTCTGCAAGTTTCGTCACGAGTCCCCACGCTTCCGCTTCGATCGCGGAAAAGGATCGCTCGGCAAGAAACAGCCGGAGGGCGCGGCGGGTTCCTACCGCCCGCGCGAGGCCGAAGGTGGCGCCGCTGTCAGGCGAAAGGCCGAGACTGGCAAAGGCTGGCACGAACCGGACATCCTCCTCGGCGACGCACATGTCGCACATCGCGGCGAGCGACAGGCCCGCGCCGGCGGCCGATCCGTGCACCGCGGCGATCGCGATCTTCGGCATGCGCGCGATGCGGAGAATGAAGCGGTGCTGGACCGCGAGCAGTTCGCGCACATAGGCTTCGAGATCGTCCATATGCTCGGCGAAGGCGAAGATGTCGCCGCCGCCGCAAAAGGCGCGGCCCGCGCCGCGCAGAAGGACGACGCTGATCTGCGCATCCGCCGCGACTTCGCGCGCCGCCGCTTCGAGAGCCTGGGCCGTTTCGAGGTCGAGGGCGTTGTGATGGCCGGGGCGATTGATGGTGATCGTGGCGACCGGCCCGCGCGTTTCCAATGTTGCCAAACTCATTGCTCTCCCAATCGCGCCCGGATGATCCGGGTCCTGTCCCCGGCTCCTTCCGCGCGTCCATAAATAAATAGCAGAACGATCTAATATTAACAATAAGCCCAGGTTGCAAGCCATGTTCGGGATTGTGAGAGTCGCGTCCGCCAAAATTAAATATTGCGATCTATTTAATGATGGCATACGACTCGGGCAAGCCGACAAGCTGTGTAGGGAGAGTCGTCATGAGTAGTGCGATCGCTGCGGACAGCGCGGACCAGGTGCTCGCCTTCATGGCGAAGGCGGTGGACGTCGATACGCACGAGATGATCCCCTTTCATATGTGGGGCGAATATTTCGGCGAGGACATCGCGTCGAAGCTTGCCGCCTGCGAAAGCAGCCCGCTGCTGACGGGGCTCGGTGAAAACTCGAACGTCCGCCCCGACATCGTCGGCGACGACGAGCGGATCACTTACGAGACGACGCATATCCTGAAGGGATGTGGCGCGCCCGGTGCGATCGATCTTCGCCGCCGCGCCGCCGTCATGGATGCGCAGGGGGTCGAGAAGGCGCTGGTCTGTCCAGGCTTCGGCCTCGTCGGCTATGTGATGGCGAACACGCCCGAGTTCGCGCAAGCGGTGATCGGGCTCCCCTACAGCGTCGAAGAGTCGCGCGAGCTTGGTCAGGCGATCATCCGCGCATCGAACGAATGGGCGGTTCGCGCCGTCGCGGACCCGGACACGCACCGGCTTCGCACCGTCGGACTGATCACGACCGAGACGGTCGACGGTATGATCGATCAAGCCCGGTCGCTGATCGACCGAGGCATCCGGGCGCTATGGATTCCCTCGGGCGCGCCGCCCGCCGGGACCTCGCCGGCCGATCCCGCGTTCGACCCCTTCTGGCGGCTTCTCGCCGACGCCGACGTCGCGGCGCTCCTGCATATCGGGACCGACAGCGTCTTTTCCGATCCCCGCTGGTCGAACAATGTCGAGGCGTTCATTCCCTTCGGCAGCTCGGCCGAGTTCATCCTCAGCCCCTATGCCGGCGCGACGATGCACAGCGCGGCCGAATATTTCATCACCACGATGGTGTTAGGCGGCGTGTTCGAACGCTTCCCGCATCTGCGGTTCGGCGCGCTCGAACTCGGCGCGCAATGGCTCGGGCCGCTGGCGCAGCGGCTCGACATCTGGGCGGGTGTTTTTCCGAAGGCGCTCAAGAATGTGCTGACGATGCAGCCGTCGGACTATGTCGCGCGCAACGTGCGCGTCGCGCCTTTCCACTTCGAGCCGATCGACCAGTTCTTCGAGCAGAATCCAGGGCTGGAGAGCTGCTACTGCTTCTCGAGCGACTATCCGCATGTCGAGGGCGGCCGTGAGGCGAAGCGCGTCTTTGCGGAACGGCTCGCGCGCCTTGGCCCTGCCGCGATGGAGAAATTCTTCGTGACCAACGGCGCGTGGCTGCTGCCCGATCGAAAATGAAGATTTGAAACGAACCTGCCCCGGCCGCGATCCGGTCGATGGGCGAAGAAAACGGAGATTGATGATGGCTATTCAGCGCGTGGGACATGCGGTCCTGAAAGTGCGCGACATGGAAGTGTCGAAACAATTTTACGTCGGCGTTCTGGGCATGAAAATCTCCTCGGAATCGCCGCACGCGACCTTTTTCCGCTTCAACGACTATCA
Source organism: Sphingopyxis sp. (assembly GCF_025869345.1). GTDB lineage: Bacteria > Pseudomonadota > Alphaproteobacteria > Sphingomonadales > Sphingomonadaceae > Sphingopyxis. Next base: position 67,958 of record NZ_JAOZVW010000159.1, on the reverse strand, counting down.
CCACGACATCGGCGTCTTCAAGGTTAGCGAGAACGCGCAGGCGGCGCAGGCCGATCAGGTCGGCCTGCTCCACATCGCGCTCGTCGTCGACAGCGAGGAGTCCCTCGTCCAGACCTACAAGGATTTGAAGGCGAAGGGCGTGAAGGTCGAATCGACGCTCGACCACGGGATGACCCACAGCCTCTACATTTACGACCCCGACGGCAATGCGATCGAGATCTATTGCGAGGTGCCGGGCTATGACTGGCGGACGCACGACGACTTCATCGGCTATCTGAAGCCGCTCGATCTCGAAGCGCTCTAGAACGCGGCCGGCACGTAGGACGAATAATCCGCGGCTTCGCGTCGCGGCAAAATTGGGAGAGAAGCAATGGATATCCTCGTACATGATATCGACGCGCACGAGATGATCCCCAGCCATCTGCTGGAAGACGCCTTCGGGGAGCCGGGGCGGATGCTCGGTGAGCTTTTCGCCGCCGCCGACAGGCTGCGTCCCGATCCGACCGCGACCAACATGCATCAGCCCGACATCCAGGACGTGATGGAGATCGACGCCGACAATATCTGGAAGGTCAAAGGACCCGGCGCCCCGAGCGCGGTCGATTTCGGGCGGCGGATCGAGGTGATGGACGTGATGGGCATCGACCGCCAGCTCGTCTTCCCGACCACCGCGATCGCGGCGCAGATCGTCGGCGGCATGAACGACTTCGCGTTCGAGCAGCGCTTCGGCGGCGATACGTCGATGTTCGGCGAGCTGTCGCGCCCCGAGTTCGCCGAGCGCTACGTCGATGCCTATAACAAATGGGCGATCGAAAATTCGGCGATCGACGACCGTATCCGCGTGGTCGGGATTCTCCGCACCCGCGACAGCGCAGACGCGATGATCGCCGACGCGAAGAAGCTCGTCGAGGGCGGCATCCGCGCCGTCTATCTGAACGCCGACGTGCCGCCGGGCGGCGTCTCGCCCGCGCATTCGTCGCTCGACCCGCTGTGGGCGCTCTTCGAGGCGAACGACATCGCGGTGACGCTGCATATCGGCACCGAATTCTTCTTCCTCGACCCGCGCTGGGCCTTTGCCGAGACGTTTCAGGATCTGTTCCAGTCGCCCGAAATCCCCAACACGAACATCCAGATGTTTTCGACCGTCCATATGGCGATCGAAAATTATCTCTCGGCGCTGGTGCTGGGCGGGGTGTTCGAACGCTTCCCGCGGCTCCGCGTCGGGCTGCTCGAGGTCGGCGCCTATTGGGTCGGACCCGCGGCGCGGCGCATGGATATGTATGTAAAGGTCTTTCCGGGCGCCGCGGCGGCCAAATTCCCGCTGAAGCCCTCCGAATATATTGCCCGTAACGTCCGCGTCTCACCGTTCAATTTCGAGCCGGTCGAGCGCTATTTCCAGGACGATCCGAACCTCGCCGACGTCTTCTGCTTCTCGACCGACTATCCGCACGTCGAGGGCACGAAGGATTCGATGAAGAACATGCTCGCGAAGGTCGAGCCGTTGGGCGAGGAGATCGCGCTCAAATTCTTCCGCACCAATGCCGAGTGGCTGTTGCCATGAAGGTCGCCGCCGTCAAATCGCCTGCTGGGCTGGGCAATATCGTCATCGAGACCCGGCCCGACCCGGTTGCGGGCCCCGGCCAGATCCTGGTCCGGGTCCATGCCAGCTCGCTGAACTTTCACGACTATGCGGTGGTCGTGGGGCAGATTCCAACCGCCGACGGCCGCATCCCGATGTCGGACGGCGCGGGCGAGGTGGTCGCGGTCGGGGACGGCGTCACCGCCTTCGCGCCCGGCGACAAGGTGCTGTCGCTGTTCTTTCCGAACTGGGCGACGGGCCGACCGTCGTTCGAGCGCATGGTCGGCGTGCCCGGCGACCATGCCGACGGTTTCGCGGCCGAGCTCGTCGCAGCCCCGGCGAGCGCCTTCACCCGGCTGCCCGCGGGCTGGGACTATAGGGAAGCCGCGACGCTGCCGTGCGCGGCACTGACCGCGTGGCGCGCGCTGATGGTCGAGGCGCGGATCAAGCCCGGCGACGTGGTGCTGACCCAAGGCACCGGCGGCGTCTCGATCTTCGCGCTGCAGTTCGCCAAGGCCGCGGGCGCGACCGTGATCTCGACCTCTTCGTCGGCCGAAAAGCTCGCGCGGCTGAAGACGCTCGGCGCCGATCATCTGATCAACTACAAGGAACAGCCCGAGTGGGGGCAGGCGGCGGCGGTTCTCGCCAAACGCGGCGTCGATGTGGTCGTCGAGGTCGGCGGCGCCGGGACCATGGCGCAATCGTTGCAGGCCGTCCGTATCAGCGGTCATATCTCGCTGATCGGCGTGCTCGCGGGCTGGGCGGGCGAAGTGCCCACAGCGGTCGCCATGGGTAAGAATGTCGCGATCAAGGGCGTCACCGTGGGGTCGCGCGAGCATCAGGAGGATATGATCCGGGCGATCGAGGCCACCGGCATCCGCCCGGTGATCGATTCCAGCTTCCCGCTCGACAGGATTGGCGAGGCTTTCGCTCATCAGGCCGCGCACAAGCATTTCGGGAAAATCTGCCTCGAATTCTGACCGCTGCATGGACGATTTGCAGGCGCCCTCCAACATCGAATGTCGATTTGCGCAGGAGCATCATCGATGCGACTCATGATCTATGGCGCCTATGGCTACACGGGCGAACTCATCGCGCGCGAGGCGGTCCGGCGCGGTCTCCGTCCGGTCATCGCCGGGCGCAATGCCGACAGGCTGAAGCGGCTCGCGGCCGAACTCGATCTCGATTGCCGGGCTTTCCCCGTGGACGATGCGCGGAACCATCTGGACGGCATCCGAACCATTCTGAACTGCGCCGGCCCCTTTTCGCAGACGGCAGCTTTGCTGACCGGCGCATGCCTCGCCCGCGGCGTCCATTATGTCGACGTGACGGGAGAGATACCCGCGCTCGCTCATTGCCACCGGCTCGATGCCGAGGCGCGGAGCGCCGGCGTGATCCTGTGCCCGGGCGCTGGCTTCGACGTCGTGCCGACCGACTGTCTCGCCGCGACCCTGAAAGCCCGCAAGCCCGACGCGGTATCGCTGAACCTCGCCTTCTCCTTCGGCACCAAGCCGAGCGTGGGCACCGCCAAGACGACCATCGAGGGGCTGAAGCAGGGCGGCATGATCCGCCGCGATCACGCTCTGGTCCGCGTTCCCGACGGTTACGACATCCGCCGCATCCCCTTTCCGCTTGGCGAACGCTGGGCGGCGACCGTTCCCTATGGCGACGTCTATACCGCTGGGGTCACGACAGGGATCCCGAACATCATGGTCTATTCGGCGGCGCCGCTCGCCGCCGGGATCGCGATGAAGCTGGCGAACCCGCTCCGTCGCCTTGTCGCGACGCCCTTCGTGCAAAAGCGTCTCACCCGGCTGGTCGAACGCGTCCTCAGCGGCGGACCCGACGCGCAGGCGCGCGCAGAGCAGCGCACCGAATTCTGGGGAGAAGCCGTCGATGCGGGTGGCGGCCGCGTCGCTCTCGGCTTCTCGGCGCCGAATGTCTACGCCCTGACCGTCGACACGGCCCTGGAGATTGCGGCCCATTGTTCCGCGGCGCCTACGAAGGCGGGCTTCTATACGCCGTCTATGCTGATGGGGGCGGATTTCGTGTCGCACCGTCCCGGCGTGACGCCGATGGTTGAAGCATAGGATCGGCGATGCCGCGGCGTTCGGTGTCAATTGGAAGGCTTCGATGGGCTAGGATACTGTCGATCCGTCAAACAAGGCAATGCTCGCGACAGCGGGCATCTGGCCGGCGCGCGGCTGCGGTGCTTCAAATGCACTTGGCATGGAAAGCAGAAGCGCATCGCGCTCGGCGCCTAAATGCCTCTGCAGCGTGAGGGCAACAGCTCCTTACTCAACGTCAGCTGCCCTGGATTTGCGCCCAAAAGCAGACTGGCCGCAAGTGGCCATTGGCATCCAGCCGGCATGTCGTTTTCATCATCGACGGGTCGGAGCCCGCGCCACCTTCCTCGGCGGGCCCGGTCATGAAGAAAGCCGATCGCGCACGGCCCTCGACGAGCGGACCGAGGAAGCGGGCTTTGAGTTCGGCGCTGCCGACCTTGCCGAGCAGATACATATTGTCCTCGTCGGGCGCGGCCGTGTTGCGAGGCATTGGCCTTTTTCGACAGATATTCGTTCCCCTTACGCCGGTCCCCAACGGGGCGGCCGCAACATCTCTCAGATCGCGTCGCCTATCGACGCTTCCCTGATCGGCTATTCGCTGTCGGAGTGGTCACATGCCGCCGAGCGGCGGCGATACCGTCGTGGCGGCGAGCGGCGAGCGCGAGAAGCGGACCGGCAGGCGCACGCCGGGCACGATTCCTCCGCAGCCATCGTCGATGGCGATCCGCATGCCGCGATGCCGGACCTGGGGGTCATCGAATGCCTCGGCAACGCTGTTGATCGGGCCCGCCGGGACCCCCTCGGCCGCAAGAGCTGCAAGAAGCGCGTCGCGATTCCAGCGGCGCGTCGCCTCGGTAATCGGGATGTTCAGCGCCGCGCGGTTTTTCACGCGCTCAGCGTTGGTCGCGAAGGCGTCGCCGGGATCAATATCGAGAATCCGGCAGCAGCGGCGGAACTGTTCGTCGTTGCCGACGGCGAGGATGATCCAGCTGTCAGCGGTCGGATAGGCTTCATAGGGCGCGATGTTCGGATGGGCGTTGCCCAGCCGGCGCGGCGTCGTTCCCGACGCGAGGAAATTCATCGCCTGATTGGCGAGCGTCCCGACCATCACGTCGAGCAGCGCCATGTCGATGTGCTGGCCGACACCGCTTTGCGCGCGCTCGGCGAGCGCCGCCTGGATCGCGATGACCGAATAGAGGCCGGTCATGATATCGGCATAGGCCACGCCGATCTTTTGCGGTGATCCCGCGGGGTCGCCGGTCAGGTCCATGATGCCGCTCATCCCCTGGACGATGAAGTCGTAGCCGGGGCGCGGCGCATAGGGGCCATCCTGGCCAAAGCCCGTGATCGAGCAATAGACAAGGCGCGGGTTGATCTTCGCGAGCGAGGCGTAATCGAGGCCATAGCGGGCGAGCCCGCCGAGCTTGAAATTCTCGATCACGACATCGGCGTCGCGAACCAGATCGCGCACCGCTTCCTGTCCCTTTTCGGTCGAGAAATCGATCGCGACCGAGCGCTTGCCGCGATTGGCGGCGTGGAAATAGGCCGCGTCCGCCGACCCGTCGCCGCGATCGATGAAGGGCGGCCCCCAGCTTCGCGTGTCGTCGCCCGCCGGACCCTCGACCTTGACGACGCTGGCGCCGAGGTCGGCAAGGATCTGCCCCGCCCAGGGGCCGGCGAGAATCCGCGCGAGCTCGATGACGCGCAGGCCGTGGAGGGGCGGCAGGTCCGGCATCAGAAGGCGGCGAGGCCGGTGATCGCGCGTCCGATGATCAGCGCATGGACGTCGTGCGTCCCTTCATAAGTGTTCACCGTCTCGAGGTTCAGCATATGCCGGATGACCTGATATTCGCCCGATATGCCGTTGCCGCCGTGCATGTCGCGCGCCATTCTTGCAATATCGAGCGCCTTGCCGACATTGTTGCGCTTGACGATCGAGATCATCTCGGGCGCGAAATTCTCGGCATCGAGCAGGCGGCCGACCCGCAGCGAAGCGTGCAGCCCGAGGCTGATCTCGGTCGCCATGTCGGCGAGCTTTTTCTGGAACAATTGCGTCGCTGCGAGCGGGCGGCCGAACTGGTGCCGGTCGAGCCCATATTGCCGCGCCGCGCCATAGCAAAATTCGGCGGCGCCGAGCGCGCCCCATGAAATGCCGTAGCGGGCGCGGTTGAGACATCCGAACGGACCCTTCAATCCCTCGACATGCGGCAGGAGCGCATCTTCGGGGACGACGACATCGTCGAGATTGATCATCCCGGTAATCGAGGCGCGGAGCGAGAGCTTGTTTTCGATCTTTGGCGCCGACAGCCCCTTCATGCCTCTTTCGAGGATGAAGCCGCGGATCGCGCCGCCATGCGCTTCGGATTTCGCCCAGACCACGAACACGTCGGCGATCGGGGCGTTGGAGATCCAGGTCTTGTTGCCGTTCAGCCGATAGCCGTCGGCGACTTTGACCGCAGTGGTCCGCATCCCGCCGGGGTCGGACCCCGCATCGGGCTCGGTGAGGCCGAAGCAGCCGATCAGCGCGCCGCTGGTCAGGCCGGGGAGGTAGCGCTTCTTCTGCTCTTCGGAGCCGTAAGCGAAGATGGGGTAGATGACGAGGCTCGACTGGACGCTCATCATCGACCGATAGCCCGAATCCACGCGTTCGATCTCGCGCGCGATCAGCCCATAGGAAACATAGGACGCGCCGGCACCGCCATATTCTTCGGGAATGGTGACGCCTAGCAGGCCCTGTGCGCCCATTTCGGCGAAGATGGCCGGGTCGGTCTGTTCGGTTTCGAACGCCTCGATGATGCGCGGCTGGAGGCGATCCTGCGCAAAGGCGCGCGCCGCATCGCGGATCAGCCGCTCGTCTTCCTGAAGTTCATCCTCGATCCGGAACGCATCGTCCCAATCGAATCTGGTCATTGCCGCCATCTGATCTCTCCTTCGAATTCCCGCCGTCCCTTGCCTTGATTTCAATTCCGAACAATGCCAGAAATCGCAAACATCAATCGCGGATTGGAATGATGAATGATTGATGCCGAACAGCTCTCCTGTTTCATCGCGGTCGCGAAAACGCGCAGCTTCGTGCAGGCGGCCGATCAGCTCGGGGTGGTCCAGTCGGTCGTCAGCAAGCGGCTGCGCCGGCTCGAGGATGGGCTCGGCGCGCCGCTTGTCGATCGGTCGAACCGGCGTGCGGTCACGCTGACGCGCGTCGGCGAACTTTTTCTGGACGAGGCGCGGGGCACGCTGGCGCGGCTGGAGGCGGCGGCGCGGGTGGGGCAGAGCCTGGCGCGCGGCGAGGCGGGGCCGCTTCGCATCGGCTATGTATTTTCGGCGGCGATGGCGGGCCTCGTCACGCGGATCGTCCAGTGTCTTGCCGCCGCGCGCCCGGGAATCGAGGTTCGGCTTGTTCTGATGGAAACCCCCGATCAGCTTGCCGCGCTCGCCGATGGGCGGCTCGACATCGCCTTGACGCGGCCGCGCCCGAGCTACCCGCCGGGAACCGAGGCGCATGTCATCCACCGCGAAGGGGTCATGCTGGCGCTCCGGTCGGGCGACGAATTCGGTGGCCGGGCCCGCGTCAGTGTGGCCGAGCTGGCGGCCAAGACCTTCATCGTGCCGCAGTTCAAGGAAAGTGTCGGGCTGATCGAACATGTGCGCGCCTTGGCGAAAAAGGGCGGGTTTCCGGCCGCGAACACGATCGAGACCCCCGATTATATCAGCGCGGCCAGCCTCGCCGCCGCCGGGCTTGGCCTCATTCTCGCGCCGGCGTCGCTGCAGCGGCTCGGGCTCGAAGGCCTCTCGTTCGTCCCGATCGACGACTTCGAAGCCGATTTCGAAATGATGCTGGTCCGACGCACCGGCGTCGCCCCGGGTCTGGTCGATATCCTGCTCGACGAATTCGCGCGATAAGCCTTCGAGGGGAAACACCGCGCCGCGATGGCATCAATTGTCAAAACTGTGGCACCAGATGTGGAATTGTCATCCGCGACCGCGCCTAAGCTCGGCCCAGCGAAATCAAGAGGGTCAGCGATTGCCGAAGGCAGCGCGCCCTCCCAGCCGGAGACGTGCGATGAATTTTCTCGACGGGCACCTGTATCCCGAGAACCAGCAGCCGCTGATCATCACCGCGGCGCCCTACGCGCCCGGCTGGGTGCCCTCGGACTTTCCCGAAGACATCCCAGTGACGATGGAAGAACAGATTCAGAAGGCGGTGGATTGCTACAACGCCGGTGCGACGGTGCTGCACCTGCATGTCCGCGAACTCGACGGCAAGGGCAGCAAACGGCTGTCGAAGTTCAACGAACTGATCGCCGGCGTGCGCGCCGCCGTGCCCGAAATGATCATCCAGGTCGGCGGCTCGATCAGCTTCTCGCCCGAGAGCGACGGCGCCGCCGCCAAGTGGCTGAGCGACGACACGCGGCACATGCTCGCCGAACTCGATCCCAAGCCCGATCAGGTGACGGTGACGATCAACACCTCGCAGATGAACCTCACCGAGCATGCTGAAGTGGCGGATTATAAGGGGACGTCGCGCGAGAATCCCGCGGTCTACGATGCGTTCACCGACATGATCGTGCCTTCGAATCCCAGCTGGTACGAAGAGCATATCCAGCGGCTCAGCGCGGCGGGGATCCAGAGCGCGTTCCAATGCTACAACATCAACAGCTTCGAAACGGTCGAGCGCCTGATGCGGCGCGGCGTCTATAAAGGCCCGCTGGTGATGAACTGGGTCGCGCTCGGCGGCGGCATGGATCAGGCGAACATCTATAATCTCGCCAATTTCGTGCGTGCGGCGCCCGATGGCGCGGTGCTGACGGTGGAGAGTTCGCTGCGCAACGTGCTGCCGGTTAACATGATCGGCATCGCGATGGGGCTGCACGTGCGCTGCGGCACCGAGGATTGCCTGTGGAACCAGTCGCGCACGGCGAAGATGAGCAGCGTCGCGCAGATCGAGCAGCTGGTGCGCATCGCCGGCGAGTTCGGCCGCCCGATCGCCACCGCGCAGCAGGCGCGCGAGATCAGCAAGATCGGCATATTCTACGACACGGTCGAGGAAAGCCTGGCGGCCAACGGCTTTGCGCCGAACCGCAATGGCGGCAACCAGGGCTTTTTGCGCAAGGCGGCCTGATTATCCGCCACGCGGACGAACTCCGCCATCAATCTCTCGGCGCCAGGACCGCGTGCGGAATTAGGCCGAACGGGCGGGCCGCGACCATGCCGAGAAAGCCGAGGATGAACCACGGCACGAGATGATGGAGTGGCGGACGGTTCGATTTCGGGCGTTCGGCGGAAACGCGCGCGGTGGGCTCTCCGCTATCCTCGCAAAGCCGCGGGGCGAGGATCGAGAGGATCACGCAGACCGGGCCGAGCATCAGCACGCGGACCAGCTTGACCAGCGTGCCCATCTGGATCGCCGTCGCGCCCATCGGCATCGCGAATGACGGGAGCGGGGAGGGGGAAACTGGCCATGACGGCTTCTTTCTGAAAGGCGGGACAGCCGGCGGGCCGCCCCCGATGTCTTCGTATCGGCCGCTTCCAAGGCAAGTTCCTGCTCGTTTTGATCGGCTGCGCTTGTCGATCGCGCCCGCGCCGATCAATCGCCGCCGCCCGGGACTGGCTCTGCTCAGTCCCCTGGGTGCTGCGCGAGGAAGGCTCGGGCACCCGCTCGACTTTCGAAGCCGCGCTTGCCCCGCTTGGCCTGACCTTCGCCGATCTCGACGTGATCCCGACCCTGCCGTCGAACGAAGCGGTCCGCTCGGCGGTCAACGCCGGGGCGGGCCGTACGCTTATTTCGACGCTGGTCGTCGAGCCCCTGCTGCGCGCCGGACGAAACCGGCGCTCCAGAAGATCGAACGGATTTCAGTCCGGCTTGCGGAGAAAGCCCTGGTTGCCGCCGTTGCGATTGGGAGCGAAGCCGTTGGCCTGCAGCGTCTCGTCGGCAGTCTCGTAGAAGACGCCGATCTGCAAGATCTCACGCGCCTGCCTCGCGGTCGCGATCGGGCGGCCGAATTCGCCGGAGATCCGCACGAGCTGCTTGATCTGTTCGACCGAGCTCGCCTTGCCGGTGCGGGTCTGGTTCCATAACACATCTTCAATGCCGCAGCGTACGTGCAGGCCGAGTGCGATGCCGATCATGTTGATGGGCAGCACGTTCAGCACCGAGCTTTCGACCGTCAGCACTGCGCCGTCGGGCAGCGCACGCAGGAAATGGGCGAGGTTATAGATATTCGCCTGGTCCATGCCGCCGCTGATCGCGACCCAGTTCAACGCCAACGGCCCTTTATAGACGCCGCGGCGGATCATCCGTTCGATCGTCTCGAAGCTGTTGATGTTATAGCATTGGAAGGCGCTTTGAATTCCGGCCGCCGACAGTCGCCGGACATGCTCCTCGGCCCAGCTGGGGTTCGAGGGGACGATCATGTCCTTATAGGTACCATAGAGTTTCGGATCGCCGCGTGACACCCCCTTGAAGTCGTCGATCCCGGCATGTTCAGTCACGTTCATCTGCGTCGTGTTGACGGTAACGGTCACCTGGTCGGGCTTGGGATCGAGTTCGGCGAGCATATGCCGCGTGTCGTCGTCCAGCCATTTGGCGGCCGACCCGTCGTCTTCGGGGGCGAAGCTGATCGAGCCGCCGACCTGGATCACCATCTCGGGCACCGCCTTGCGCACGCCGGCGATCAACTCGTTGAACATCGACAGGCGCTTGCTGCCCTTGCCGTCGGCCTCGCGCACATGCAGGTGCAGCACGGTGGCGCCGGCTTCATAGCAATCCACCGCCTTCTGGATCTGTTCTTCCATCGTCACCGGAATGTCCTCGGGGAAGTCCGACGGAATCCAGCCGGGCGCATAGGGCGCGGCGGTGATGATCAGTGGCTGCTGGTTCTCGGGGTAGAGGTGGCCGTCGAGAAAATTCATATCGTGTCTCCCAAAGAGGAGCCGCGTGGCCATTGGCTCGGCGCGCGGCATCTTTCTGCTCTCGTGCTTACCGGCGTTCGCACGGCCGTTTGCCACATTCGGTGCCATTGTTTTGTCAATCGATGCCACGCGCGCGGCGCATGGCGGCCGCGAAAACGCCTATCGGTCGGGTGATCTAGAGACAGCGGTTCTCGCCGAGGGTCAGCGTGGCTTGCGCCGTTCCTTGGGTGTCATGCCAAAGGTTTGTACGTGCCAGCGGCTGAACGCGCTGATCGAGCCATAACCGAGCATCGTCGCGACATCGGTGATCCGGATGCACGGATTGGCAAGATACTGGCCGGACAGCTGAATGCGCGCCCGATTGACCAGCTCGCTGAAACTCGTTCCTTCGGCATCGAGCGTGCGTTGCAAGGTGCGGACGCTCGTCCCGAGCAGCGAACAGCAGGTCTGGATCGTCGCGCGGCCCGACGGCATCAGTAGCAATATCGATTGTTCGACCTGCTGGATCAGGCTTTGCTGCTCGGGCCCGATCACCGATTCGATCAGCGCGCGTGCATGATCGGCCAGCGCGCTGTCGCCGCGCCGGCTGGGCCGGTCGATGTCGGCCGGATCGAGCACCAGGCCATTGAGTTCGGAATTGAACTCGGCGCGGCAGCGAAACAGGCGGCGATAGATGGGCAATTCGGTCGCGGGCGGCGGCTCGTGCGTGAAGCAGACCAGTTTCGGAGCCCAGTTTTCGCCGAGCACCTCGGTGCACAATCGCATAAGAACGCCGAGCGCCAGATCATAGGATTGGCGCGACCGCTCCGACTCGCCCGCGGCGAAATCCTGGCGGATGAGGATATCATCACCGATGTCGATCAATTGCAGCACCAGCTTGGAATTGATTCGTTCGCGATAGCGGGTGAGCGCCGCCAGCGCGTCGCGCAGAGTCGCGGCATGGGCGATCAGCAGGCTGGTGGCGCCCAGATTCGCCAGTCCGCGGCTCTCGGCCATGCGAAGGCCAAAGGTAATGCAGCCGGTGACTTCGACTCCGCGTTCCATCAACTGCGTCACCGCGCGGCGCGAAATCGTCTGCTCGGGGTTCGACAGCAATTTCTCCGACAAGCCGACCTCGCGGAGCAGCGGCAGGGGATCGGCGCCCAGCGATTCCATCGTCGGGAAATAGCCGGTCAGGACGGCGGCGCGTACCGTTTCGGCCATTTTCCTCCCTCGCATCTTGGCACCGATTGGCAAAACAATGGCACGGATTGTGTAAAATGCAAGCGGGGAGGGCCGTAAGGAGAGGCAAGCAATTTTGGGAGATACAGGCAGATGGCACAGACTGTGCGCTTCTACGAAACCGGCGGACCCGAGGTCCTGAAGGTCGAGGATATCGCGGTGGGCGATCCGGGTCTCGGCGAAGTCCGCGTGCGCCACGGCGCGGTCGGCTGCAACTTCGCCGACACCTATTTCCGATCGGGCTATTATCCCTCGCCGCTGCCGGCGGGAATGGGGGTCGAAGCGGCGGGCACGATCGTTGCGGTGGGTGACGGCGTCGCCGGCTGGGCCATCGGCGACCGGGTCTCATACAATGGCAGTCCGCTCGGCGCCTATAGCGCCGAACGCGTCATGCCCGCCGCGTCGCTGTTCAAGCTGCCTGACGCGGTATCGTTCGAGCAGGCCGCGGCATCGACGATGCGCGGACTGTCGGCGACCTATTGGCTGGCGCGCACCAACCCCTGGCTCAAGGCGGGCGATACCATCCTGCTCCACGCTGCGGCGGGCGGCGTCGGCCTGCTCGCGGTGCAGCTCGCAAAGCTGATGGGGCTGCGCGTGATCGGCACGGTCTCGACCGAGGAAAAGGCGGCAAAGGCGCGCTCGCTCGGGTGCGACGAGATCATCCTGTATCGCAGCGAAGACGTCGTCGAGCGGGTCAAGGAGCTGACCAATGGCGAAGGCGTCGGCACGGTGTTCGACAGCGTCGGGCAGGACACGTTCGAGGCATCGCTCAAATCGCTGAAGCGGCGTGGCGTGCTCGTCGGCTGCGGCACGGCCTCGGGGCCGTTTCCGCCGATCAGCGCGTTCCAGATGGCGCGGCAGGGTTCGATCTATTTCACCCGCCCGGCGTTCGCCGACTATTATGCCGATCCGGCCGAGCGCGCCGAGCTTTCGGGCCTGTGGTTCGACCATCTGACCGCCGGGCGGATCAAGGTCGAGATCGGGCAGCGTTACGCACTCGAGGATTGCGTCCAGGCGCACCGCGATCTCGAAGCCGGCAAGACCATCGGTTCGTCCATTTTCGTGATCGAGGAATAATCCGATGAAGATCGAGAAACTGACCAACAATATCGGGGCCGAACTGATCGGGGTGAACCTGGCCGAAGCGGCGCGCAACGACGATCTGCTCGGCGCGATCCGGGCCGAGCTGTTGGCGCACAAGGTGCTGTTCCTGCGCGATCAGGACATTTCGCGCGCCGACCATGTCGCCTTTGCCGAACGCTTCGGCGAGCTCGAGGATCATCCGGTGGTGGGCAGCGATCCCGAGTACCCCGGGCTGGTGCGCATCTACAAGGATGCGAACTCGCCGCCCGACCGGTTCGAGAATTCGTGGCATTGCGACACGACCTGGCGCGAGAAGCCGCAGATGGGCGCGGTGTTGCGCTGCATCACCTGCCCGCCGGTGGGCGGCGACACGATGTGGGCGAACATGGCGTTGGCCTATGAGGATCTGGCCGATTCCGTGAAGGAGGTCATCGATCCGCTGAAGGCGCGTCATTCGATCGAGCGCAGCTTTGGCGCGCGAATGACCGAGGAAAAGCGCCATGCGCTGCACGCCCAATATCCCGATGCCGAGCATCCGGTGGTGCGCACCCACCCCGAAACCGGCGAGAAAATCCTGTTCGTCAGCTCCTTCACCACCCACTTCACCAATTTCCATACCGCCGAAAACGTCCGCTTCGGGCAGGATCATGTGCCGGGTGCGGCGAACCTGCTCAACTATCTGACGGGCCGCGCGGCGATCCCCGAATATCAGGTGCGTTGGCGCTGGCAGCCGAACAGCATCGCGATCTGGGACAATCGCTGCACCCAGCATTATGCCGTGATGGATTACCCGCCCTGCGTTCGCCAGATGGAGCGCGCGGGCATCATCGGCGACAAACCCTACTGAGGCTATCAGGCCGAACAGGCCGAATGAAACTGGACAGTTCGCCATGGGAAAACCCGGGCGCCGAACCACGGGAGAGAGACAATGGCGACAATAGTTCAGGCGCGTGCCGCCCCCGATCACGCCGAGGGCCCCTCGCGCGCGGTCTCTTATAGCTGGATCGTGTTCGCCTTCGCCTTCGGGCTGCTGATCTCCGATTATATGGCGCGGCAGGTGCTCAACGCCACCTTCCCGTTGCTGAAGGCCGAATGGAGCCTGACCGACGGCGAACTCGGTCTCTTGTCGGGGGTCGTCGCGCTGATGGTCGCGTTGCTGACCGTTCCCTTCTCGATCCTCGCCGACCGCTGGGGCCGCGTGAAGAGCCTCACCCTCATGGCGATCCTGTGGAGCATCGCGACGCTGGTTTGCGCCGTTGCACAGAATTACAGCCAGATGCTGCTCGGCCGCGTTCTCGTCGGGGTCGGCGAGGCGGCCTATGGCAGCGTCGGCATCGCCCTGGTCATCAGCGTCTTTCCCCACCGGATGCGTGCCACCCTGTCGGCTGCGTTCATGGCCGGCGGGCTGTTCGGGCATGTGTTCGGCGTCGCGGTGGCCGGCGAGATCGCGGCGAGTCATGGCTGGCGCGCGGCCTTCCTCGCAATCGGGCTCGGCGGGCTGGCGATCGCTATCCTCTTTCCCTTTGTGATCACCGAGCGCCGGATTTCCCATATTGTCGGCAGCCAGTCGCAGGCCGAGGCTCCTCGCGGCGCCGCGCCGCAACGCGCCAAACTGCCGTTGAAAGCCCTGTTCGCCAGCCGCACCGTCCTCCTCGCCTATATCGGCAGCGGCCTTCAGCAATTCTGCGCCGGGGCGCTCCCGGCCTGGATCCCGACCTTCCTCAATCGCTATCACCACTTGCCAGTCGACAAGGCCGGACAGCTGTCGGCGATGCTGTTCCTGATGTGCGGCGCGGGCATGATCCTGTGCGGCATCGCCAGCGACCGGCTCGCGCGCAATCGCCCCGAACGCAAGATCATGCTTGCGTCGGCTTATTGCGTGGGCAGCGCGATCGCGTTGAGCGTCGCGATGCAATGCCCTCCCGGCGTGGTGCAGATCCTGTTTCTCGCGATCGCGATGTTCCTCGTTTCCGGAATGGCGGGGCCGGTCGGCGCGATGGTCGCCAATTTGACACCGCTCGCCATCCACGGCACCGCCTTCGCGACGCTGACGCTCGCCAATAATCTGCTCGGCTTTGCGCCGGGGCCGATCCTGACCGGCTGGGTTGCCGACGATCTCGGGCTGCTTGGCGCTTTCCGCCTGCTGCCGCTGATCAGCCTGCTCGCGGCGCTGATCTTTTTTGCGGCCCGGAAGACCTATCTGACCGATCTCGCGAAAGTCGCGAAAATATCTGCGGACTAATGTCCCGGGAAACCGTGACGGCAAAGGTCCACTTTATCGGTCCCGTCTCCCTCATCGGCTGATGAAGGAGGCGGGACCGCCGCCGTATCGAACCGTATTGCGAGCCGATAGAGGTCGCCGTTGCCGCGCTAGTGCGCGGGGCCGGCGACCCTTTGCTATGTTCTCGCCGCGAGGATCATAAGTTTCATAAATTGCCGATTCCGTGGCATCAATTATCAAAAATTTGGCATCAAATATGGATTCCGGCTTTTCCGACTGCACTAGCCTGCCCCCAACACCACAATATGGGGAGGACTTAATATGCGTATCCAACAATGGCGTAATTGCGTGAGCCGCACCGCGATGGTTCTCACGATCTGCACCGCAGCACCGGCGTTCGCGCAGGAAACTCCCCCCGCCGCCGATGCGCCCGCGGCCCAGGCTCCCGCCGCCGATTCGGGCGACATCGTCGTCACCGCGCAGAAGCGCGAGGAAAGCGTGCAAAAGGTGCCGATTTCGATCGCCGCCTTCTCGAACGATATGCTCGAAAGCGCCAGCATCGCCAACGTCCAGGACCTCGGGCAGGTCGCGACCAACTTTCAGGCGGCACGCTCTTCTTCGATCGCCGCGGTGCACGTCAACATCCGCGGTGTCGGGGCCGCGGGCAATTCGTTGATTGAGCCCAGCGTCGCTATTTTCCAGGACGACATTTATATTCCGCGCGCCGGTTCGGTGCTCGGGAATTTCCTCGACGTCTCGGCGGTCGAGGTGCTGCGCGGGCCGCAGGGCACCCTGTTCGGCCGCAACGCCAGCGTCGGCGCGCTGTCGCTGCATTCGGCGCTTCCGACCGGCGATTTTTCCGGCGAGATCAACGGCGAATACGGCACGGCGGCGCGGAAGAAGCTGAGCGGCAACATCAACCTGCCGGTCGGTGACAAGCTGTCGCTGCGCTTTGCGGGAATGGGCCAGTGGTTCGACGGATACTGGCACAACAAGCTCGATGGCCGCACCTTTGGTGGCAGCGACGACTATGCTTTTCGCGGCACCGCGAAATTCGAATCGGGCCCGATCGAATGGATCGTGCGCGCCGACTATTCGCGGATGAAGGGCGACGGCCAGAACAACAACGACCTCGACCCGAGCAGCGTCTCTGCGGCAGGACTCGCCTCGCTCGCCGCCGCCGGCCTGCTTCCCGACACGGTGTTCGGGGACCGCACCGCCAACACCTTCATCACCGCCGATTTCACCGACAAGAATTGGGGCGTCAACAGCACCCTGTCCTATGAGCTGGCGGGCGGGTCGACGCTGCGGCTGGTCGACAGCTATCGCGAATGGCGCAGCCGCCAGCTCGACGGCGACATCCTGTTCACGCCCCGGCCGGTGGTCTCGCGGGTCGGTCAATACTCGTCGAATAGCCAGAGCCACGAACTGCAATTCATCTCGCCCAAGGATGAGTGGCTGGGCGGGCTGCTCGATCTGGTCGGCGGCCTTTATTACTTCAAGGAAGATTTCACGCTCGGCGAAGCGTTCAACATGAACTCGCAATATTGCACGACGCTGGTTTCGGCCGCGGCCGTCGCGCCGGCGTCGCGCGCCGACTGCGAAGTGTTCCGCGCCGCGACGGGCGGCATCAATGCCTCGGACCAGCGCGTCACCCAAAGCGTGTCCAGCCTCGCGGCCTATGGACAGGCGACCTTCAACCTCGCCGAGACGCTGTCGCTCACGCTGGGCGGCCGCTGGACGCAGGACAAGAAGAGCGGCACGTTCGATCAGGAATCGAGCCTGTTCACGCGCGTGTTGCGGGCGCCGGAGGTGCTGACTTTCCCGAAGATCAAGGAAAGCCGCTTCACCTATCGCATCAGCTTGAACTACGAGCCGATCGACGACGTCATGCTGTTCGCCAACTACTCCACCGGCTATAAATCGGGCGGTTTCAGCTCCAGCGGCGGCCCGGTCTCGCAGTCGGTCGTCGACCCGAACGGCAATCTCGTCTCGACCAAGCGCCTGTTCGATCAGGAAACGGTGAAGGATTATGAATTCGGGATCAAGGCGCGCTGGCTCGACCGCGCGCTGACGACCAACCTGACCTTCTACCGCATGGATATCGCCGGCTATCAGGACAAGAGCTATGACGGTGCCGGCTTCACGATCCGCAATGCCGGCAACCTGCGCCAGCAAGGCTTTGAATTCGACACGATCATCGCGCCGGCACGGTGGCTGAAGTTCAACGCGTCGCTTGCTTATCTCGACTCGAACTTCACCAACTTCCCGCTCGCGGCCGGGCTACCGGGCTGCGCGAAGAACGGCGCGGGGGTCATTCCGGTCGTGTGCCGGGGCCTGCCCAATCAAGGCCAGACGCAGGATCTGAAGGGCGCACCCGCGACCTTCTCGCCTGAATGGTCGGGTAGCTTCGGCGTCGATTTTTCGGGCGACATCGGTTCGAGCGGGCTGAACTGGGCGTTCA
The DNA here is from genome assembly GCF_025869345.1 of Sphingopyxis sp. Lineage (GTDB taxonomy): Bacteria > Pseudomonadota > Alphaproteobacteria > Sphingomonadales > Sphingomonadaceae > Sphingopyxis. Next base: position 50,415 of record NZ_JAOZVW010000159.1, on the reverse strand, counting down.
ACACCAACCTTTCGCTGATTTCGGATCAGAGCATCGGCACCACTACCGACAATAATCCCCAATTGGTCGAGGACGGTTATGTCCTGGTCGGCGCCCGCTTCACCTTGAACGGGCCCGACGACCGTTGGTCGGTCTCGGTCTACGGACGCAATCTCACAGGCACGTCGTACAGCTATGCCGCCGTCTACCAGCCGCTTGGCGGCCCGCTCGGGCTCAACAACGGCGTGTTCCCGGGCAGCACCGCGGTCCGCAGGGCCGAAGGCGACCCGCGGACCTATGGCGTATCGGCCACCTTCCGCTTCTGATCATCGTCCAATCCTGAAAATGAATGCCTGCCCGGCGGTGTCGGGCAGGCTCGACACTTGTTTGCGTTTTGGCGCACCCTTCGATTGACGTGAATCTCAGCTAGGGCTTACCGACCCAGTATGCCGAACCTGCCGGAGCGAAGAGAAAGGATGGAGGCTTTGCCGATGGCTGAAGATCCGACCAGCGAACGCGTCGTTCCGCTCGATCCCGCCTGGCCTGCCATCTCGATTGCTGACCTGCCCGGCGGCAGGCTGGACAGACGACTGCAACCGACCAAAACGCCGATCGTCAATCTATGCTTGCAACGCGGGAGCCATCCACAAAGGACAGTCTCCAATCGGCCAAGCCCGCCGAAGTCTATGAGCGCTCCACGCGGGGTCTTTGGAGGCTTCGCGCGTTTCAGAGGGCAAGTTTACTATCGCCTGCCGCCGCGCTAATTTGCCGCGATGACTGGGGGGAGCCGTCTCTGGCTTGCAGCGGTGCTCGTGCTCGGCGCCTCGCCGTCGGTCGCCCAGTTCGTGCCGCGCTCGGCGCTGATACCGGTCGAGAGTGCCGCGCAGCGGATCGCGCCCGATCATGGCGTTCCCACCCCGGCGCAGCTTGAACAGATTCAAGCGCTTGAACGGGAGGCCCGGGTCGACCAGCCCTGCAACACGACATCGGAGAAAGCGCTCGAGACCCCGCGGCGCGCGCTGCTGCGGCTTTACGAGGATAGCTATGGCCCGGCGCATCCCGCCACCGCGCGGCCGCTGCTGTCGCTGCTCTGTCACTTCGCCTACAACAGCAAGACGCCGGCAGATCGCGCCGAGCGCGAGCAGGTCATGGCGCGGCTCGTCGCGATCGGGCGCGACCGCGCGCAACCGGCCACCTTGTACGTTGGGCTCACCGCGCGGTCGCAGGTCCGCATTGAACAGCAGCATCCGATGGAGGCGGTCACTGATGCGACGGAGGCGCTTGCACTCGCGCGGCGCCTCTTCATCGGCGACCCTGCGATCGTCGCATCGAGCGCCCGTTCGCTGGCGGTCGCATTCGAGGCAGCCGGGCGCCCGACCGATGCCGAACCGCTGCTTCAGGAGCAGGTGACGCTGTTGCAGTCGATGCCCGCGAGCGATCGCTTCGCGCTGGCCGCCGCCTATGAACAGCTCGCGAACAATTTCGTAAAGCAAATGCGGATGGCCGATGCCCGGATATGGTTTTCGCGCGAACTCGATATGTTCGAGGCCATCCTGCCCGAAACCGACCCGCGCCATCTGATCGATATCATCCTTTATTCGCAGAATCTGTTCTGGACCGACCCCGACCGGGTCGAAGCGCTGTACCGCGCCGTGCTGGCGCGACAGGAGGCGCAGCCGGACAGCGACGACAGGCGCAACTGGATGACGCTGTGGAATCTCGCGAAATCGGCGCGGATCCGCCGCGACCTCGATAGCGCGATCGGCTATCAGCGGCGGGTCATTGGGGCGATGGGGCCGGGGGTCGGTCATGGCTTCGAACTCGAACTGGCCGCGATGCTGTCGGACCGGCAGGAGACGGCGGCTGAGGCGGAGGGGCTTTATCGCGGCGCCTTGCAGCGCGATCCCGACAATCCGGGATTGATCGAGAGCTATGGCAACACCTTGTGGATGCTGGGCCGGTTCGACGAAGCGCTGCCCATGCGAAGGCGCGCGGTCGAGATTGCGGTCGCGCGCTATGGGCCGAACCATCGCGAGACGCTGAGGCTGGTCCAGAATCTGGGCGTCGCGCTGTGGATCGCTCGCCGGCCGGGAGAGGCGCGCCCCTATTATGAAGAGGTCGTCGCCGGCTATCGCGCCGAGCTTTCCGCGCTGCCCGAAACGGCGAACGCCGAATATCGGCGCAATCTCAGTGGGTTCATCAGCAGCAAGGCGAGCGATCTGCTGAAGCTCTATTGGACCGATCGCGCGAGCGCCGCGGCGGGCGGCGATGCCGCCAGCCGCGCTCGCGGCTTCGCCATGGCGCAGCTTGCGCATCCGTCGGTTTCCAGCGCGGCCATCAGCGAAACGGCGGCGCGTGCGCTCGCCGTACGTGCGGGCAAGGGCGATCTTTTCGCGCGGTGGGCGGCGGCGCGCGATCGGGTCGTCGCGCTCGACCAGGCGATTGCGGAGGCTGCGCAGCGCGGCGCCAGCGGCGATGGCGACAGGGTTCGCCTGCTTGGAGAACGCGCCGCCGCCGGCCAGCCGCTCGCTGAAGCGGCCGCGGCGCTCCAGCACGAGCTTCCCGATATCTTTGCAACGCTGCGACCCGAGCCGGTGCCGCTGGCAGAGGTAACGGGCGAAGGCGGCAGGGCGGCGCTGCTGCGCAAGGACGAAGCGCTCGTCCTGCTTTATCCCGGCATGCCCGATGCGCGCGGCGAGATGAGCCGCGGGGTCGTCTTCGTGGCGACGCTCGAGGGGGCGGCCTGGGCCGAAATCCCGATCGACGGTGCCGATCTGGCGCAAATGGTCGGTGACCTCGGCCGGCAATTGGGCGATCCGAAATATTCGGGGGTGACGCTGCGCGAGCCCGGTGAAGACCCCGATGCCTTCCTGCGCTACGATCGGGCGGGCGCCCACCGCCTCTACCGCGCATTGTTCGGCGATCCGTCGGTTGCTGCGCTGCTGAAGGACAGGGATCGCTGGATTATCGTTCCGGAAGGACCATTGCTCACGCTCAATTTTGCAGCGCTCGTGTCAGAACCGCCCGGTGGCGGTGCCGCGGGCGATATCGATCCCGCGGCGTTGCGGGCAACCAAATGGCTCGGCCTCGAACGCGTGATCTCGGTCGTTCCTTCGGTCGATGCCTTGCGCATCGCGCGGCGAAGCCCGCAGTCTGCATGGGCTGCTGGCGGTTTTTACGGCGTCGGCGATCCGGCATTTCGCGGCATCGCCGACGGCCCGCCGAAGCCCATGCCGCCCCGGCTTCGCGGCGCTCCGGCCAGCCCTCCTGCCCCGGCGGGGGTTGCGCGGATACCGCGCCAAAGCCTTTATCGCGACGGTGTCGCCGACCCGCGGATGCTCGCGAAACTGCCGCGGCTCGACTATAGCGCCGCCGAGGTCCGCGAAATGGCGCGGCTTCTGAATGCGCCGCCGGACCGGCAACTTCTCCAGCTCGATGCGACGCAGGCCCGGCTGGCGCGCGGTAGCGCCGAAGGTGTGCTGGGCAACAGCTCGATCGTCCTTTTTGCGACCCATGCCCTGCTGGGAGGCCGCTTCGACGGCTCGCCCGCCGAGCCTGCGCTGGCTCTGACGCCCGGCACCGCCCCGGCGGGCGGGACGTTGGACGCAACGAATGACGGGCTGCTAACCGCCTCCGAGGTCACCGGACTGCGCTTCAATGCGCCGCTGATCATTCTCTCGGCCTGTGACACGGCGGCGGGCAGCGAGGGCGGCGACGGCTTCAGCGGATTGACGCGCGCCTTCCTGCTGGCGGGCGCCCGCGCGATCCTGGCGACCTATTCGCCCGTCGTTGACGAGGTCGGCGAGCGGATGACCACGACGGCGGTCGCCCGGTTGAAGGACAAACGCGACATCGCGGCCGCGCTGCAGGAGGCGATGCGCGAGGTGGCTGCCGATCCCTCGCATGACGCGCAGGGCGAGTCCTTCGCCCATCCTGCGGCATGGGCGGTCTATGTGGCGATCGATCCATCATGAGCAGGCGTTCTCATGACCTGTATATCGGGGGTTGAACGCGTCGCGGCTATCCTGCGGCTTGTGTCGGTTTCGTACCTGTTGTGATCCGCGACCGGAGGTGGCTTCAGGCACGCGTGGGCGACGCCGTCGCCAAAGTGAGAGGCGGCTGACATGGCAATCTTCCGGCAAACCGAGCTGCGCGAGACCTCCCAAAACTCGCTGAGCCTATATGTCGGGTGGTTAATCGTCGCTGCCGCGCTCGTTGTCATGGTGATCCTGTTCGGTCGTCATGTATGGGGCCATCATTCTCGCTCAGCCGATGGCGGTCGAGCACGGATGGTCGACATCCTCTAGTTCAGCAAACCGGGAACCGTCGGCAGTTCAGCTATACCCCGTCGATATGAGCGAGATCGAGAACGAGTGGTAGCGACAACGCAATGACATCGCCTGTCATGCGGATCAACAAGCCTTCGTCGAGGCATTTCGTAAGGACTTCACTCCCTCTGCCAGCGAATCTCCGATGTTCGCAACCGAGTGATTTAAGCCGCTACATTTCATCGAAAGCATATGTCTGCTTTCTGAGTTTCAGCCCTGATTGCTGCCGATCCGGTAACGGCCATTGGATATATCTTCCCGAAGCGGACTTGCGCGATTCGGAAGATCGTTCCAAGGGGTGCCGCTCGTTACCGAGAGACCTGTGTGTACACCTCTGGCGTCACCGCACCTCAGCATGCCCCTTTTTGCCCAAAGGATATCCAGCAGTGAGCGAGCCGCTTCACCACAATGTGCTTGACCAACTGTTCCGAACTGCGCGCTCATACAATGGATATCTCGACAGGCCGGTCTCAGAGGCGCAGTTTCGCGCTATATGGGATCTTCTGAAGTTCGGTCCGACCAGTGCCAACGGATTGCCGGCGCGTATCGTTTGGTGCGTATCCGACGATGCGAAGGAACGGCTCGCCGCCGCCGCCCTGCCGGGAAACGCGGACAAGATCCGCAAGGCGCCGGTCACCGCGATCATCGGGATGGACAACGCATTCTACGACTATCTTCCCGAGCTTTTGCCGCACACCGACGCCCGGAGCTGGTTCGTCGGCAAGGACGACCTTGCCCGTACGACGGCGTTCCGCAATTCGAGCCTGCAGGGCGCCTATTTCATCCTCGCGGCGCGCGCGCTGGGGCTCGATACCGGGCCGATGTCGGGGTTCGACAACGCCGCCGTCGATGCCGCCTTTTTCGGCGATCGGCCGAGCGTGAAGAGCAATTTCATCTCGACGCTCGGCTATGGCGATCCCGCGAGCATCTTCGAGCGCAGCCCGCGCCCCGATTTCGAGCGGTTCAACCGCATCACCTGACCGGCGCACGGCCTCATCGCGAAGCGGGCGTGCCGGTGGAACTGCGCAGGATCAGTTCGGACGAACTCGTCGCATGATAGGATCTGACCAGCTTTTCCTCGGGCGTGCGCAGCCGGTCCATGAACCAGAGCGCGCAATTGACCGCGAGCGACTGAATCGGCGGGCGGATGACGGTGATCGGCGGCTGCCACCATTCGCACCAGTTCGGATCGCCGAAACCGATGACCGACATCTGACCCGGGATTGCGATCTGCGCTCGGCGAAGCGCGACGATAATGCCCATCGTCACATGCGCCGAGCCCGACAGGATCGCCGTCGGACGCTCGGGCAGGGCCAGCATCTCGTGCACCGCGCGCTCGCCCCATGTCGAGGTCGGCGCGTCGAGGAAGGTCGCGAGCGACGATGGCGGAATGCCGCGCTTGCGATAGGCGTTGTGCACCCCTTCGAGGCGGCGCCGTCCGGTCGACAGGCGTTCGGATGCGGCGACATAGGCGATGCTTCGATGCCCGAGGTCGAGCAGATGGCTCGTCGCCCGCTCCATCGCGTCGCTGTCGTCGATTCCGAACCAGAGATCGTCGGGGCCGCCGGCGTAGCGAAGCAGCTGCACATGCGGAACCTGGCGCAGCAGCGCAATGCTTTCGCGCTTCAGGTCGGCGCTCGGCACCAGGATGATCCCGGCGACGCGGGCGCCGACGAAATCGCGGATGTGCCGCACTTCGGTTTCGGGATCGTCGCCGGTTATCGATAGCACAATCCGATAGCCCTGGCGGTCACAGCTTTCGGAAAGCGCCTGTGCGATCGAGGCGAAGAAGTCGTTCTGAATATCGGGGAGGATCAGCCCGATCAGGTTGCTCGATCCGCCGCGCATCATGCGCGCAGGGAGATTTCCGACATAGCCGAGCTCCTCCGCCGCGGCGCGCACGGCGTGCTTCGTCCGCTCGCTTATCCGCGCGTCGCCGGACAAGGCGCGTCCAACAGTAGACACTGAAAATCCTAGTTTTTTTGCAATGTCCTTGGTTGTTACCATTCGCCTCGCATCCCCCGTGCTTGCTGTCTGGACACCCATCGGAACCCGCCGCCGCCGATGTGTGGGGCCGGGCCTGGTCCCGGGGCCGTGCAGCTCGTCCAAGGCAGCATAGGCGAGGGTGGAAGGGGCCGCAATACGCGTGTCGCAACAAGGGCGTTGCCATCGGTAAAGTTTATGCTATCGATTGCGCAATCGAGATGAGGGAGAGCGAGAGATGATTCGCAACGTCAACCACGTCCTGTTCCGCCACGAAGGCGATATGGAGGCGATCAAGCGCTTCTTCGAGGACTTCGGCCTGTTCGTGTCGCATGAGGACGAGCGGCGCGTCTATTTCCGTGGCTATGAGAGCCGCCCCTTCATCTATGTCGCCGAACGCGGCCCGCGCAGTTTTGGCGGGCTCGGTTTCGAGGTCGAGAGCGCCGAAGCGCTGGAGGCGCTGGCGCGGCGTTTCGACGTTCCCGTCACCGGCGGCGCGACTCCCTGGGGCGGCCGGCAGATCGCGATCGAGGACGCCGACGGCAATGCGATCGAACTGGTGCACGGCCTCCGGCAGCTCGATCCCGTCGCGCTGCCGCGCCCCGCGGTGGCGCTGAACACCGGCAATATCGTCCAGCGGCGCGGTCGCTTCCCGATCTTCGACCGCGGCCCCGCGCCGGTGCTGCGCCTCGCGCATGTCGTTCAGAACACGCCCGATCCGGGCCGCCTGATGGACTGGTATGTCGACAATCTGGGCGCCTATCTGTCGGACGTCATCATGGTCGGCGAGCATCGCGCGGGCGCCTTCATCCGCTTTCCGCGCGGCAAGGAATATGTCGACCATCATAATATCGCGGTCTTTCAGGGGCCGGCGAACACGGCACAGCACGCCTGTTTCGAGACGATCGACGTCGACGCCGTGCATATGGGGCACCAGCATCTCGCGGCGAAGGGCTATCGCCCTGCCTGGGGCGTGCTGCGCCACGCGGTGGGCGGCGCGCTGTCGGATTATTGGTACGATCCTTCGGATTTCCGCGTCGAGCACGTCACCGACAGCGATTATCTGAACGACGAATATCCCACCGGCTATCATCAGCGCGGCCCCGAAACCGCGATGCAGTGGGGCGGCGACATGCCCGACCACTTCCGCGACTGACCGGCGCACACGCACCAGAATCGAGATATTGGGAGTAGGCAGATGCAGGAATCGCGCGACGCGGCGTTCGACCGCGGTATGGCCATGCGCAAGAAGATCGCGGGCGACGTTCCGCCGCCGCCCGGCCTCGACGAGGATCTGCGCGGCCTGATCCTGCGCTATGCTTTCGGCGACGTGTGGAGCCGGCCGGGGCTGGACGTCGATACGCGGCGCCTGCTGACGCTGTCGATGACGCTGGCCGGCGGGCATCTGGAGGAATTCAAGCTGCACCTGCGCTTCGCGGTGACCAATGGCGTCGATCGCGCGACGGTCAAAGAGCTGATCCTGCACAGCGCGGTCTATTGCGGCATTCCCGCGGCGCTCGACGCCTTTCGCGCGGCGAACGAAATATACGCCGAACTCGACGCCGCCTGACCGCCGCGCTTCCCACCGCCTTTCACGAAAGCAGGACGATGCAAGGGACCAACCTCGCCGAATGGCGTGCCGGCTGGCCGGTGGTGCTCGTCGGGATCGCGGGCGCCGCGACCTCGTCGATCCAGACCGTCGCGCTCAGCCTGATCATCCCTTCGCTGTCCGCCGAACTCGGTTGGTCGCGGGCGGCGATCTCGGTCAGCTTCACCATCACCACCATCGGCGCGCTGCTGCTCAGCCCGCTGGTGGGCGCGCTGCTCGACCGTTTCGGGACGCGCCGGGTCGCCATCGCGGGGGTGATCGCAAAGGCGAGCGCGCTCGCCGCGGTGTCGTTCACCACCTCGCAGATATGGACCTGGTATCTCGCCTGGATTTTCGTCGCGCTGGCGGCGCCCTTCGCGAGCCTGGTCGTGTGGACCAAGGCGGTCGCGGGCCGTTTCGCCAAACAGCGCGGCCTCGCGCTCGCGATCACGATGACCGGGCTGCCGATCGCGAACATCGTCTTCACCTTCGTTGCGGCGCAGACGATGGGCGCCATGGGATGGCGCGCGGTCTATCCGGCGCTCGCGGCCTCGGCGCTCTGCGTCGTGCTGCCGTTGGCGATCTTCTTCCTCTATGACGAACGCGATCTGCTGCGCCGCCGGGCGCGCGCGGTCGGCGAAACCGTGCAGGCCGCGCTGCCGCGCGCGCTCGGCCGCGGGGCCGAGATCGGCGAGGCGCTGCGCAACCGGCGTCTCTGGCAGATTTTCATCCCCGGGTTCCTGGTGTCGATGTCGCTCGGCGGGCTGATGGTCCATCTACCGTCGATGGTCACCGATGCCGGCGCGACGCCTGCCGAGGCGGCGACGGTCTTCGCACTCGCCTTCGGTCCTTTCGCATTCGCGGGCCGGGTCGCGACGGGATTGCTTCTCGACCGGCTACACGCGCCCTTCGTCGCCGGAGCGGCGTTCATCCTGCCGGCGCTGGCCGCGCTGATCTTCTATTCGGCGAACGGTGACATCGCCTGGCTGATCGCGGCGGGTGCCCTCGCGGGCTGCGCGCTGGGCGCCGAGCTCGAGGGGATCGCCTATCTGGTCAGCGTCTATTTCGGCCAGAAGAATTACGGCTTTCTCTATGGCATCGGCTTCGGTTTCTATTCGGTCGGCTTCGGCATCGGGCCAGTCATCGCCGGCCATATCTATGACAGCTACGGCAGCTATGAGCGATATTTCGTCTTCATCGCCTCGGCGCTGTTGATTGCCGTTCCCTTCATCACCTTGCTCGGCCGCTACCCCGATTGGGGAAGCGGGGAAGAGCGGGCGGCCTGAATTCAGCATCATCATCTGGAGCGACGGCCGCGGGACTGACCGAAGCGGCCGCCAAGAGCGGGAGGACTATATGAAGACCATCAAGACGACCCTGTTGATCGGGGCTGCCTCGTGGGGGCTGCTGGCGGCCTTGCCTGCGATGGCGCAGGACGGCGGCGCGCCGGCCGAGGACGCGGACGGCGCGGCCGCGTCGTCGGGCATCGGCGACATCGTGGTGACGGCGCGCAAGCGGGCCGAGAGCGTGCAGGACGTTCCGGTCGCGATTACCGCGGTCAGCGCCGAGCAGATGATCGACCGTTCGGTGAAGGATATCACCGATATTGCCGCCTCGACCCCCAGCTTCTTCACCCAGATGTCGAGCGCCGACCCGTCGGCGCTGCTCGTCTCGATGCGCGGCCAGTCGGCGACCGATGCGCTGATGACGCTCGACTCGCCGGTCGGCGTCTATGTCGACGGCGTCTATCTGCCGCGCTCGATCGGCCTGCGCGCCGCGATGGTCGACATCGAGCGCGTCGAGGTGTTGCGCGGCCCACAGGGGACACTGTTCGGCAAGAACACCACCGGCGGCGCGGTCAGCATCACGACCCGCCAGCCCGACCTCGTGGAAACGGGCGGTTTCGTCAGCATGGTGCTGGGCGAGCATGGCAAGATGGAAGCGACCGGTGCGCTCAACGTGCCGCTGGTCCGCGATGTGCTCGCGGTGCGCGGCGTGTTCCAATATTCGGGCAACAACGGCTATGGCCGCAACCTGCTCGGCGAACGGATCGGCGGCGACGTCACCAAGACGGGGCGGATCAACGTCGTCTTCGCGCCGAGCGACCGCCTGCGCATCAACCTGTCGGGCGATTATCAGCGGATCAAGGGCGACGGCATCATCACGCGCCTGTCATGGCTCAACCCCTATCCGCAGGAAACCGGTTCGGTTCTGCCCGCGCCGACCAATCTGCTGCGCGCGACGCTGGCGCAGCAGGGCCTCGCCGATACGCCGGCGAACCGCGAGGCGGCCTATGCCTATCTGCAGACCGCACTGATCGGCAACAGCGCCGGCTCCTTCTACGATGCGCCGACCACCTCGCCGCAGGCGAACGACTATGAGGGCTATGGCGTGTCGGGGACGATCGAGTTCGACGTAAGCGACTATCTGAGCCTCAAGTCGATCACCGCCAACCGCTGGGCCGACCGCGACTCCTATGTCGATTTCGACGGCACGCCGATCGTGCTGTTCGAGCCCCATTATGTGACCAAGTCGAAGGTGTTCAGCCAGGAACTGCAACTGCTGTCCGACCCGGCCGAGCGTCTGTCGTGGATCCTCGGCGGCTATTATTCGAAGGAGACGGGCAACGAGTTCACGGTGAGCCGCACGCTGCCGCCGATCCTGCCGACCAACCCGGGGATCAGCGACGGCGACGTTACCAACAAGAGCGTAGCGGTGTTCGGACAGGCGAACTATCGCGTGTCGGACGCGGTTCGCATCACCGCCGGGCTGCGCTGGACCGAAGAGACGAAATCGCTGCTGACGCGCAACCGCAACGCGCTCGGCTGTAATATCCCGGTTTCGATCCGCATCAACGGCGCCTGCGAAGGCTATTTGTCGGACACCTATTCGGACTGGTCCTATCTGCTCAGCCTCGACTGGACGCCGGGCACCGGAACGCTCTTCTATGCCCGCACCTCGCGCGGCTTCAAGGGCGGCGGCCAGAATCTGCGCGGCCAGGCATCCGATCCGCGCACCTTCAATCCGTTTCGGCCCGAGACCGTCACCGATTATGAAATCGGCGCGAAGCTCGACCTGCTCGACCGGCGCCTGCGCCTGAACCTCGCCGGCTATCACGCCATCTATGAGGATATTCAGCGCAGCACGAGCATTCAGCCGCCGGTCGGCAGCGCGACGACGCTGGTGACGAACGCCGCGAAGGCGAAGATCAACGGCGTCGAGGCCGAAATCACCGCCCAGCCGACCGATGCGCTGACGCTGAACGTCAACGCGAGCTATACCGATGCAAGCTATTCGAGCTTCGCCGATCCGATCATCGGCGACCGCAGCGACGAACGCTTCCCGGTTCCGCGCTGGACGCTGGCGACGAACCTGACCTACCAGCTTCCGACCTCGATCGGCGACCTCAAGTTCATCGCCGGCTGGAACTGGCGCAGCGCGACATCGCTTCGTCCCGCCGCGCTGGTCCAGTCTAGCGTGACGCAGAAGGCCTATGGCCTCGTCGATGCGCGGATCAGCCTGCACGTCGACGAACTCGATGCCGATGTCGCGATCTTCGCGAAGAATCTGCTCGACAAGGAGTATATCGTCGGCGCGGTCGATCTCGACCGGACGCTGGGATATAATATCGTCAACGTCGGCACCCCCCGCCTGATCGGCGTGGAATTTCGCAAGAGCTTCGGCAGCCGTTAATCGGGTCGGCCATGCTATCGTTAGCCCTGGCGGCTGGCGATGGCATGGCCGGCTCCCATCATCGTCCCACATCATCGGAGGAAGATATGAGCTTTGCACTTTGCGTTCTGGAAAAGGGCGGACAGCGTGTTCCCGCAGTCAAGATCGGCGAGCGTTTCTGGGCGCTGAGCGACGTCGCACCGGGGCTGATCCAGCGGCCCGACGAAGGCCTGCTCGACCTGCTTCCCGCGTGGGACGAGAGCTTTACCAAGCTGGAAAAGGCCGTCGCGGCGTTCGACGGCGCGGCGAAGACCGCGCTCGTCCCCGGCGAAGGCGGCGTCCGCTACGACCTGCTCGTCACCAACCCCAGGAAGATCGTCTGCGCGGGGATGAATTATTATTGCCACATGCGCAAGGACGCCAAGCGCGAGATCAAGAAGGAGGATTATGACTGCCTCTTCTTCCTGAAGGCGTCCGACCAGCAGCTTGCCGCCGACCGCGACATCCCGTTCCCCAGTCATACCAAGAAATATGACTGGGAGGTCGAGATCGTGATCGTGATCGGCAAGGAAGGCCGTAACATCAAGGCCGCGGACGCCGCGCAGCATATCGCGGGCTATGCGGTCGGCAACGACCTGTCGGCGCGCGACTGGCAGTTCAACCCGCGCCACGTCCGCCAGTTCGACCTCGTCGCCGGCAAATCGTTCGACCATTCGGCGCCGGTCGGCCCGTGGCTCGTCCCCGCCGCTTTCGTCGACATCGCAAATCTCTGGCTGAAGCTGTGGGTCAACGACGATCTGAAGCAGGATTCGACGACCAGGGAATTCATCTGGTCGGTCGGCGAACTGATCGAATCCTATAGCTCGCACAGTACGCTGCGTCCCGGCGATCTGCTGTTCACCGGCGCGCCCGCGGGGGTCGGCATGGCGACCGACACCTATCTCAAGCCCGGCGACGTTATGGTGGCCGAGGTCGAGGGGCTGGGCCGTCTCGAAACGCGGCTGCTCGCCGAGTGAGGGAATGGGGAGGGCGGCCCAAGGGGCGCTCTCCCGCCAACAGCGGGCGGAGTTCGCGTTGATACAGGGATTGTCTCCATCCGCCGCGTCGGCGGACGCCGATACGGTCATATCGGCGCTGCTCGAATGCGGGATGATCGCGGTGAAGAGCGAAGTGCGGCGGATCGTCTCCATCGCGGGCGGCGTATCGTGCGACGTCTATCGCGTCGATCTGCCCGGCCGTTCGGTCGGGGTGAAGCGCGCGCTGCCGCGCCTGCGCGTCGCCGCCGAATGGAACGCGCCGGTCGAACGCTCGGCCTATGAGGTGCTGTGGCTGCGCCGCGCGCAGGCATGGGGCGCGCGCGCGCCGCACGTGCTGGCCTCGCTGCCCGACCGCAACCTCTTCGTCATGCAATGGTTCGACGCCGCTGCGCATCCGGTATGGAAAGCGGAACTGCTCGCGGGGCGTGTCGATGCGGATTTCGCGCGGCGCGTCGGGGCGGCACTGGCGCTCGTCCACAACCGCAGCAGCGCCGACGATACGGTCGCGCGGGATTTCGCCAGCGACGAGCTGTTCCGGCAGCTTCGCATATCGCCCTATCTCGACGCGACGACGGTCGAGCATCCCGATCTCGCCGCGCGGATCGGCGCGCTCGCGGCGTCGCTCGCACGCACCAAGGTTGCGCTCGTCCATGGCGACGTCAGCCCGAAGAATATCCTGTGCGCGGCGGAAGGGCCGCTGTTCCTCGACGCCGAATGCGCCTGGCATGGCGACCCGGCCTTCGATGCCGCTTTCTGCCTGACCCATTTGCTGCTCAAGGCGCTCAAGCTCGGGACCAGGGCGAGCCGCGATGCGTGCGGCGCCTTTGCCGGGGCATGGCTGGACGATGCCGGTTGGGAAGAGGCGGCGGCCCTGTCGCGCCGCACCGCGCCGCTGCTTGCCGCGCTGCTCCTCGCGCGCGTCGACGGCAAGTCTCCGGTCGAATATCTGAACGCGTCCGAACGCGCCTTTGTCCGCCGTTTCGCACGCGACTTCCTGCATCTCCCCGCCGAAAACGGCGACGACATCGATGCGCTCAAACATATGTGGTTCGAAAGATTGGATAGCCGATGAACAACAATATCGCTCAAGTCCGTGCCCGTTCGGTGTGGGATTCGCGCGGGCGACCGACCGTCGAGGCGGAAGTGCATCTTGCCGGTGGGGCCATCGGGCGGGCAATCGCGCCCGCGGGGGCTTCGCGCGGGAAGTATGAGGCGGTCGACCTGCGCGACGGCGGCAGCCGCTTCGGCGGCATGGGGGTCGAGCGCGCCGTCGCGGCGGTGAACGGCGAGATCGCGCCGCTACTGATCGGCGCCGATGCGCGCGAGCAGGACCAGATCGACGCGCGCCTCTGCCGCGCCGACGGCACGCCGAACAAGGGCCGCGTCGGCGGCAATGCGACCGTCGCGGTGTCGATGGCGGCCGCGCACGCCGCCGCCGCGGCCGAGGGCGTGCCGCTGTGGCGCTGGCTGTCGCGCGGCGGCCCGGTCTCGCTGCCGCTGCCCGAAATCCAGATCTTCGGCGGCGGCGCGCACGCCGGGCGGCGCACCGACATCCAGGATTTCATGATCATGGTGCCGAAGGCGGCATCGATCCGCGAGGTGCTGGAGGTGACGGGCGATGTCTATCGCGCGGCAGGCGAGGTGATGCAGGACCGCGACCGCATGGTCGGCACTGCCGACGAGGGCGGCTGGTGGCCGATGTTCGACACCAACGAACAGGCGCTGGAAACGCTGGTCGAAGCGATCGAGCGCGCCGGCCATCGCCCCGGCGAGGACGTCTTCATCTCGCTCGACATCGCGGCGAGCGAGTTCGCGGAAGGCAATGGCTATGTGCTCGCGCTCGACGATGCGCGGTCGTCGAGCGAGGAGATGGTCGAGCGCGTCTGCGACTGGGCCGCGCGCTACCCGATCCTGTCGATCGAGGACCCGGTGGGGCAGGACGACACGCCGGGCATGGTCGCGGTGACGCGGCGGCTCGGCGGGCGCATCCAGATCATCGGCGACGATTATCTGGTCACCAACAGCGACCGCGTCGACGCGGCGGCGGCGGCGGGCGCGTGCAATGCGGTGCTCGTCAAGGTCAACCAGGCCGGGTCGCTCAGCGAAGCGAAGGCGGCGCTCGACGCGGCGCAACGCCGGCAATGGGGGACGATCGTGTCGGCCCGGTCGGGCGAGACCGAGGATGTGACGATCGCGCATCTCGCGGTCGGCTGGAACGCCCGCCAGCTCAAGGTCGGCTCCTTCGCGCGGTCGGAGCGCATGGCGAAATGGAACGAACTGCTGCGGATCGAGGAAGCGCTGGGGGCCGACAATCGCTTCGACGGCATCCGCGCCTTCGCGCCCGGCGTTTCGGCAGGCCTCGGCGCATGAAGGCGGTCCTCCACTATGGCGCGAGCCCCGGCTTTCGCACGTCGCTCGCGGGGCTCGCCGACGGGCTGGATATCGTGGTGGTCGACGAGGAGAGCCCCGATTTCGCCCGCGAGATCGCCGACGCCGAAATATTGCTCCATGTGCTGAAGCCGGTGACGCGCGCGATGATCGA
Source organism: Sphingopyxis sp. (assembly GCF_025869345.1). Taxonomy (GTDB): domain Bacteria; phylum Pseudomonadota; class Alphaproteobacteria; order Sphingomonadales; family Sphingomonadaceae; genus Sphingopyxis. Next base: position 35,286 of record NZ_JAOZVW010000159.1, on the reverse strand, counting down.
AGGAGCGCCGCAGCTTCGCCTGATCCAGAAGATCGGCGTCGGGGTGAATACGATCGACCTCGATGCGGCGCGGTCGCGCGGCGTCGCGGTTGCGAACATGCCCGGCACCAACAGCCAGGCGGTGGCCGAGCTGGCGCTGGGGCTGATGCTGTCGGTGCTGCGCCGCATCCCCGCGCTCGACGCGATGACGAAGGGCGGACACCGATGGTCGCCCGAGCCGGCGCTGATCGACTCCTGCGGCGAAATATGCGGGCGGACGGTCGGTTTCCTCGGCTTCGGCGAAGTGCCGCGGCGGCTTGCCGGGGCGATCGAGGCGCTCGGCGGCAGCGTGCTGCGCCACGATCCCGCCGCGGTGCCCGATGCGCCGGGGCGCGCGGTCGATCTCGATACCCTGTTCGGCGAAAGCGACATCCTGTCGCTGCACGTGCCGCTGACCGACGCGACCCGCCATATCGTCGATGCCGCCCGGCTCGGCCGGATGCGGCCGGGGGCGGTGCTGATCAACACGGCGCGCGGCGAGCTGGTCGACGAAAAGGCGCTTTACGATGCCATCGCCGAAGGACGGCTGCGCGGCGCCGGGCTCGACGTGTTCGAGGCCGAGCCGGTGCGGGCGGACAACCCGTTGCTGACGTTGTCCGGAGTTGTCGCGACGCCGCACCTCGCCTGGCTGACGCCCGAGACGCTGGCGCGCAGCATGGCGGTCGCGGGCGAGAATTACCGGCGACTGGCGGCGGGCGAGCCACTGCTGAACCGCGTGGTGTGAGGAGGGAGATAATGGGCCAACCGACGACGTTGCCCGCGCTCGCCGCGCATTTCGCGGTAACGACCTCCGACAATCCTGCCTTCGTCTTTGCAGGCCGGACGACGAGCTTTGGGGCGTTCGAGGCGCGCTGCCGCCGCGTCGCGGGAGCGCTCGCCGATGCAGGCGTCGGGCTGGATAGCCGTGTTGCCTGGCTGTCGAAAAACCATGTCGCCGGGTTCGAATTGTGGGTCGCTGCGAATATGCTCGGCGCGACCTTTGTTCCGCTCAACTGGCGCCTCGCCCCCGATGAACTCGCTTTCATCATCGCTGACGCCGAGGCGCTGATCCTCTTCGCCTCGGCCGAATATGCAGCCGCGGCGCGGCAGGCCGCCGCAGGGGTCGATATCCGCATCGTCGTGCTCGACGAGGGCGCAGACTGGGCGCACGACGCGACCCCACTGGCCGAACCTGTCGCGGATGACGCTGAGGCCATCTCGCTCCAGCTCTACACCTCGGGCACGACCGGCAAGCCCAAGGGCGCGATGCTCAGCCACCGCGCGCTGCTCGGCGCGCGGCCGCTGTGGCGCGACATCGACTGGTATCGCTGGGATGACGGCGATGCGGGGCTGCTCGCGATGCCAATGTTTCATATCGGCGGCATGGGCTGGGCGCTGATGGCGTTCGATTCGGGCCGGCCGAACATCATCCTGCCCGAATTCGACGTCGAGACGATCCTGTCGCTGATCGACACACGCGCCTTTTCCAAGACCTTTCTCGTCCCCGCTGCGCTGCAACTGCTGCTCGACCATCCGCGTGCCGATGCCATCGATTTCGGCGGTCTAAAGACCGTCCTCTACGGCGCCAGCCCGATGCCGATGGCGGTGCTCGACTATGCGATGCGGCGGCTTTCGTGCGATTTCGCGCAACAGTACGGGATGACCGAAACCTCGGGCACCGTGGTCGCGCTGGCACCGAAGGACCATGTTCCCGGCAACCCGCGGCTGGCATCGGCGGGACAGGCGCTCCCCGGCGTCGAACTCGAGATTCGTGATGCGGCGGGCGCGCCGCTGCCCGCAGGCGAGACCGGCCAGATCGCCATTCGTGCGCCGCTCAACCTCAGCGGCTATTGGCGCCGCCCCGATGCGAGCGCGGCGGCGACCGACGCCGACGGTTGGCTGCTCACCGGCGATGCGGGCTATCTCGACGCCGACGGCTATCTCTTCGTGCGCGATAGGCTCAACGACATGATCATCAGCGGTGGTGAGAATGTCTATCCGGCCGAGGTGGAGTCGGTGCTGTCGTCTCATCCTGCGGTCATCGAGGTCGCGGTTATCGGACTTCCCGACGCGCGCTGGGGCGAAGCCGTAACCGCCGCCGTCGTTCTGCGCGATGGGGAGATCGCCGACGCAGAGATAATCGCCTGGATGCGTGGGCGCATCGCTGGATATAAGATCCCCAAACGGATCGAACGAATTCCCTTTTTGCCCCGCAATGGCGCTGGCAAGATACTGCGCCGCGCGATCAGGGAGGATCTGGCGGCACAAGGCTAGTAATTGTTGTGGAGGCAAAGAACCTGCCGATCACCATATCGGGATGGTATACTGGCCTAAATGTCGGGTTTTCGGACGCTTCCCTCGAAAAGCGGACCATCGGAAACCGGCCAGGTCCCGCGATAGGCATGGCACTGGCGTGATGAAGGAGCGGTCCAGTTCGACGAAAATCTGTCGTCGGCTCTCAAGTAAAGGCCCCGCCTTTGCATGTCCACATCCGGTCGATATCGTCGCCGCGGAGCGGCTGTCCTGGCCGCTAAACGTTCCGGTAGCCGATCTTTGATGTGAACCGGCTGGAGCGCCGCGCCTGACATGCTATGGGCATCCCATGCTTCACATGCACGGCCGCAGCGGCACCGTCCAAATCGAAGGCGTCAAATATGACTGGGAACTCCTGAGCGAGCCCCAACTATCCTCTTCCGATGGCTGGAAGGGCATGACGGTCTCCTTGCGCCAGAGAGATATGCCGCGCGAAGCCGTGCTGGAATTTCCGACGCCAAAGCGCCTGTTGAAAGGATTGCCGAAAGGGCGTTCGCACATCAACGACGCGATAGCCTCGCGAGGGGTGCGAGCGGCATTGTCGGCAGGATGGGACCCGGCGTCTCGCGGCAAACCGACGGTCTTCATGGTCGATGCCAACGGCGACTAAGCCCAATCGTCTGGAGCACAGGCATCCAGCGCGAAAACGTGCTTCAAATTCAGTATGACCAGATCTGTTTACAAGCTGAAGCGCGGCAATTCCTCCTTTGGGTGAAAGGGAGATGAGCGTTTATGTCAATCGCTCAACCAATTGGTTGTGATCTCGCCCCTATGCCCCTCCGGCGCCAGCGCGGCGCGCAGAGCTTCCAGCAGAGGCGGCAGCGCCAGCGTGAAGGCGTAGGGCGGGTTGACGATAAAAAGGCCTGCGCCGTTATAGATGTCAGGCTGATCGCTATCGTACAACCAATGCTCCACCACCAGAAGCTTCGGGATGCCGAGCTTACGTAGCTGCGCCTTCCACCGCACATGCGTTGCGCGGTCTTTCAACGGATACCAGATCACCGTCACGCCATGCGCCCATTTGCGGGTCGCCGCGGCGAGGGTGGCGGTGATACGTGCGCGTTCATCGGTCTGCTCGTACGGCGGATCGACCACCACCACGCCGCGCGCGGTGCGGGGCGGCACCAACGCCAGCCAAAGCTCGTAGGCGTCGCGCTGATGCACGGCGGCGGGTGTGTCGCGCATCGCGCCGCGCAAGGCATAGACGTCTTCGGGATGTTTCTCGTTAAGGATCAGAAAATCCTGCGGACGCAGAAGCTGCGCCAGAAATCGCGGCGATCCGGGGTAGAAGCGCGGCTCGGTCCCGGCATTCACCGCCTGTACTGCAGCGCGGTAGTCGTCCAGCAAGGGGTTCGGGTCGGCAAAGGCCCGTAGCACGCCCTGTGTGGCCTCGCCGGTGCGCCCGGCCTCCTCGCCGCCGAGGTCGTACAGCCCGCAGCCGGCATGGGTGTCGATCAGGGTCAGCGCGCCCGGTTTCTGCTGCAAGGCCCGCACAAGGGCGATCAGCAGGCTGTGCTTTACGACATCGGCGCTATTGCCGGCATGAAAGCTATGGCGATAATTCATTGTAATTCAAAATCCCGGCGATCGGCCTTCATGCGAACGGCTGGGCGCGGAAGCCGGGCGCGAGGCGATGGAAGCAACCAATCGGGTGCCCGTACAGAGTCGGGCGAAAACCTTCAAAGCATTATGACTTCGGAAGATCCCACATGTGTGGGGTGACGAAATCGCGGAGCTTGCCGCCTATAAAGCCGTTTGAAGCCATTCCCGAGCCGTCGCCGTTACTTGTCTACGCCGACGCTTTGCCGATCTGGATGCGTTCCACGGCAAGATCGGCCTGATCGACGCCCCAATCGGCCAGGTCGGCGGGCCAGTCGCCGCCGGTGATCAGCGCCTCCGTGGCGGCCGCCATGGCAGGGGCGGTTTGCAGACCATAACCGCCCTGGCCCGCCAGCCAGAAGAAGCCTTCGGCATCGGGCGCGAAGCCGGCGACCGGAACGCGGTCGTGCGTGAAGGTGCGCAGCCCCGCCCAGCTATGGCTGATCCGCCGGACGGCGAGCGAGGTATAATGTTCGACCTTCGCCGCGGCGAGCGCGATGTCATATTCCTCCGGCTGGGCGTCGGTCGGCTCGCTCGGAACCTCGTCAACCGGGCAGGCGAGCAAGCGCCCCGATTCGGGCAGCATGTAGAAATCGTCGACCGCGGTCTTGGTGAACGGCCAGTCGCCCGTCGCCTGATCGGGCGGCGCGTCGAAGACGATGATCGTCCGGCGCAGCGGCTGGAGGCCGAGCGGCGCGACGCCTGCCAGATGTGCGATCTCGTCGCACCAGGCGCCCGCCGCGTTGACGAGGACGGGGGCGGCGAACCGTTCGCCGGCCGCGGTGGTCGCGACCCAGCTTGCGCCTTCGCGCGCGACCGCGACGACGCGGGCGTTCGCGATCGACTGCCCGCCCGCGCGCTTGATTGCGGCGCGATAATCCTGTTGCAGCGCCTCGCTGTCGAGGCGGCGGGCGGTGCGGTCGAGCACGGCGGCGACGATCCCGTCACCCCCGCACCGCAGGACCGGAACGATGCCGCGCACGCCATCCGCGTCGAGGCGCTCGAGCCCGTCGCTATAGGGCCGCATCTCCGCCTCGAGCGCGTCGAGCCCGGCGAGCATCTCCGGCGGCGCGATGAACAGCGCGGAGGAGGAACGCGACAGCGCGGTGCCGTTCGCGCCCACGGTTTCGAAATGCGAACGGCTGAACGCCGTCATGCCGCGCACGACCGATTTGCCGATGCCGAAATGATAATAGGTCGCGCTCCGGCCGCTCGAATGATAGCCGAAGCTGTCCTCGGCCTCGAGCAGGATAGTCCGGCCGTGCGGCGCCAGCCGCGCGGCGGCCGACACCCCGGCGATGCCGCCGCCCACGATCAGAAAATCCGCTGTCTGCAATTGCTGCTCCTTTTCGACCGTCCTGCGTTTGCCGGCGGCTATAGCGGCTTCGGCCGCCCCCTCCTAGTTCGCGGCGACGCGGATGATGCCGACGCCCTTCACGATGTCGATGCGTGTGCCGAAAGGCTCCGACAATCGCTGGAGCCGTTCGAGAATGCGGGCGCCGGTTGCCGCGTCCGCCATATGCGGCACCCCGCGCGCCGCACCGGCCGCGGTGACGCCGAGGTCGATCGGATAGAGGCGCACCTCGGTCAGCCGTCCGTCGCGAAAATGGGTGGTCGCGATCACCGATTCATAAAGATTGGGATCGGAAAAGCTCTTCGCATTGCGCGCCTGGAGCAGTTCGGGGGTCGTGACGCTGCCCGGCGTGACACCGAACTGGTCGAACATATCGGCGGGCACGTCGTCGAGCGAATTGTTCATCATCGCGAAGTTGCCGAGCGAATAGAAGATCGGCTTGCCCTTGTAGATCTCGATGCCGCGAAGCTGGTGCGGCCCGTGCCCCATATAGACGTCGGCGCCCGCGTCGATGATCTGGTGGGCGAGGCCGGGGGCGAAGTCGGCGGGGGTCTGGCTGGCATTGCCGGGTTCGTGATTGTGCAGCGAAAAGACGACGAAATTGCCGTTCTGCCTGGCCTGCCGCACCGCGAGCAGATTGGCGGCGAGATCCTTCGGGTTGAGGTCATAGCCGATCGTCATCGGGGTGGTCGGCGCCTCGACCGCGCGAAAGTCGCGGCCCTTGATCCGCACCGGCGCGCCCGGCTTCGTGCCGGTGATGCGGGCCAGCACCGCGAGGTCGGCCTCGGATACCTGTCCGACCTCGGTGCTGCGGATGACGTTCGCGCCGGGGCGGCCGGGCACCCGGCCCAGCGGATCGGCGGCGGGCGACATCGGCGTGAAGGTTGTCGTTGCCGAGACGAGCGCGACGCGTCCTTGCGGTCCGTCATAATAAGCGGGCGCGCGCGCTTCGGCCATCGTGCGCCCGGTTCCGGCGCGAACCAGATGCGCGGCATCGAGCAGCTTCAGCGTCTCGATCATCCCCTCGACACCCCAGTCGGTCGCGTGGTTGTTGGCGTGGCCGACGATGTCGATCCCCATGGCGGCGACCTCCTTCGGCACGCCGGGGTCGGCGAGCATCCAGGTGCCGCCCGATTCGGCCTGCGGCGACCCCTTGAAGGTCGCGAGATCGAGCGCGGTCGTCTCGAAATTGCCGAAGGTCACGTCGGCGTCGCGCAGGATGCGGAGCATATCGGGCGCCTGCTTTTCGAGCGTCGCCAGCATCGGGCGCAGATAGATGAGGTCGCCGACGGCGGCGAGGCTGAAATCGCCCGCGATCGGCGTGCTGGGGACCGGCGTGGTTTCGAGCGCTTCGCCGCCGCGCGGCTGGGCGTGAACCGAAAGCCCGGTCAGCGCGATCGTGGCGGACCCGGTGAGCGCCAGAAGGCGCAGCGCCCCGGAACGGGCAAAGGGACGGGCGAAATGGATCGACATGCTGATGCTCCCCTGATGTGAAGCGACAGCGAATAGGCGGCGGCGCTGACACCAACCTGTCACAGGTCAATCGGCGCGGAGAAATCGCACCGTCACGCACAGCCCGCGCCCCGTCCGGCCATCGGCCAGTTCGATCTCCGCGCCCATGCGCTGCGCCAGCGCGCGCGCGATCGGCAGGCCCAGGCCGGTCCCCGGCGGCTGGCCGCGTCCCTGGATGCGATAGAAGCGATCCCACACCTTCTCGCGCTCCTGTTCGGGAATGCCGGGGCCGTCGTCGTCGATCTCGACCAGCGGTCCGCCCGCACCGTTCGTCAGGCGGACCGAGACCATCCCGCCCGGACGGCTGTAGCGTATCGCGTTGTCGAGCAGATTGCCGATCAGTTCGACGGCAAGCGTCGGCTGGCCCATCGCCATCACCGGACCCTCGCCCTCCTTTTCATAGCTGATGACCCGGTCGGCCGATGCCTGCGCCGCGCGCTCGCCGGTCACGCCGGCGGCGATGTCGGCAAGGTCGAACGGCTGCACCGATATCATTCCCTGATCCTCGCTCCGCGCGAGCGCGATCAACTGACGCAGCAGTTGCTCGAGCGTGTCGAGGGCGTGGGGGATGTCGGTCAGCGCCGCCTGGCCCTGCCGCGATTGAGGGCCATAGCGTTCGAGCACGTCGAGCTGCACGCGCGCGACCGCCAGCGGCGTGCGCATCTGGTGCGAAGCGTTCGAGGTGAATTGGCGCAGCGATTCGCTTGCGCGCTCCAGCCGCGCCATCAACCCGTTGAACGCGGCGACGAAGGGGCGGATTTCGGTCGGGGTCGCTTCGTCCGCGTCGAGCCGCACCGCGGGAGAGGCAGCGCGCCGGGCCGCCTCGACCTGTCCGGTCAGCGTGGCGAGCGGGCGCAGACCCCAGCGGATCGCCAGCCAGAACAGCAGGCCGGTGACGACCAGCGCCGTCAGTCCGATCATCAGAACCTGGTGCAGGAAGGCGCGTTCGTGCGCCAGCCGGTCGTCGACATAATCGGCGATCTGGATCGCGATCAGCCGGTCGTCGCCATGCGCGCGGCGGATTTCCATCGCGATCCGCGCGGGCTTCCCGTGCAGCGTGCCGTCGCGCAGATAAGCGGCCTGCGTCACCTCGCGCGCATCGGCGGGGTCGAGATAGCCGCGCACCAGCTCGTTTCGGCGATAGGCGTTGGTGAAGGTGGTCGGCGGGTGACGGTCGATCGTGCCGTCGCCGACCGGGTTATAGTCGGCGGGCGGGCGTAGCGCCGCATCGCCCGCGATCAGCCGGTCGCCGCGCCAGACGCTATAGTGGACGACCGGCCGCGCGCGCCGTTTCAGCAGGTGGACCGCAAGCGGCACCAGCCGCTCGCGGTCGCTCGCCGGGCTGTTGTAGGCGAGGCTCAGGGTGCGCACCGATCCGATCAGCACCCGGTCGACCGTATCGGCCTCATTGTTGCGCGCGACCAGCGTCGTGATGATACCGAAGAACAACACGAGCGCGGTGAGCGGAAGGAGGACCGCGGCCGTCAGGCGAAAGCGCAGCGAAGGGGGCAGGCGGCGCATCGGTTCAATCGGTCTCGATCATATAGCCGAGCCCGCGGACGGTGCGGATCGCGGGGCCCGACGGTTGAAGTTTGCGGCGCAGGCGGCCGACATAGACTTCGAGCGCGTTCGGAGTGACCGCATCCTCGAAATTGAAGACTTCGGCGGCCAGCCTTTCTTTCGGGATCACCTTGCCCGGGCGTCCCATCAGCGTTTCGAGCACCGCCAGTTCGCGGCGGCGGAGGTCGATGATCCGGCCTTCGAGCGATACGGTGCGGCTCGACCGGTCGAACGACAGCGCGCCGATCCGCAGCACCGGGTCGGCCGTGCCCTGGCTGCGCCGGACGAGCGCGCGCAGGCGCGATTCGAGTTCGCGCGGACTGAACGGCTTGGCCATATAGTCGTCGGCGCCGCGGTCGAGGCCGGTAACGCGGTCGTCGATCATGTCGCGCGCAGTCAGGATCAGGATCGGCGTCGCGACCCCGCGCGCGCGCAGCGCCCCCAGCACGTCCAGCCCGTCGATGTCGGGCAGCCCCAGGTCGAGGACGATGGCGCTATACGGTTCGCGGTCGGCAAGCTGCAGCGCGTCCTCGCCATTCGCCAGACAATCGACCGCAAAGCCGGCCGCTTCCAGCGACGCGGCCATGCCGCGCGACAATCGCTCATCGTCCTCCACCAACAGCACGCGCATGACCCGATCCCGCTTCGCCTCCTCGTCTTTCCACCGGAAATTACAGCCTGCCTCTATCTCGGCATACGGAAATGTCACGCTTGGGGCCGATAATTTTCCATTCCTTGCGCCAAAGCCGCGCCTTCGCATTTGGTGTCAGCTTCGTGACAGCGATCCCCGGTAAGGCGGCGGCATTCGCGCCTTACCCGCTGCGCCGACGGAGAATCGGAACATGAAGATCAACCTGCCCCTGCTCGCAGGAGCGACCTTGTCCTTATGGGCCGCAGCGCCATCGGCCGCGGCCGCGGGGGGGGGGGGGCCCCCCCCCCCCCCCGCCCCCCCCGCCCCCCCCGCCGCGGGCGGGGCGGCGGTCGCTAAACCCGGGGGGTGGGAAGCGAACAA
>NZ_JAOZVW010000159.1:2008-25908 GCF_025869345.1 Sphingopyxis sp. | reverse complement strand
CCCCCCCCCGGGCCGGGGCCCGGGCGGGCGGCGCGCCCCCCCCCCCCCGCCCCACGCCTCGACGCGCTGTTCGCGCGCTGGGCGCATGACGATACGCCGGGCTGTTCGATCGCGATCTCGCGAAACGGACAGCCGATCGCGATGCGAAGCTATGGCATGGCCAGCCTCGAACTCGGCGTTCCGGCCACCGTCGACAGCATCTACGAGGCGGGATCGGATTCGAAGCAGTTCACCGCCGCCGCGATCCTGATGCTGGTGCGCGAGGGCAAGATGTCGCTGGACGACGACATCCGCAAATATCTTCCCGAATTGCCCGCTTATGCCGCGCCGGTGACGATCGCGCACATGCTGCACCACACCAGCGGCCTGCGCGATTGGGGATCGGTCGCGGCGATCGAAGGATGGCCGCGCAATTCGCGCACCGCGAACAACGACGATGTGCTGAAAATCGCCGCGCGCCAGAGCGAGCTCAATTTCGCGCCGGGCAGCCATTATCTCTACAGCAACAGCAATTACAATCTGCTGGCGATCGTCGTCGACCGGGTCAGCGGGCAATCGCTCGCCGATTTCACCCGCGACCGCATCTTCGCGCCGCTCGGCATGACCAGCACGCGCTGGCGCGACGATCATGGCGACATCGTGCCCGGCCGCACCGGGGCCTATGAATATGAGGACGGCGTCTGGCGCAACGATCAGGTGATCGAGGATGCCTATGGCAACGGCGGTCTGCTCACCACCGTCGGCGATCTCGTCAAATGGCAGGCGGCGCTCGACAGCGATGCCTTCGGGCCGGGCTTCACCGCCCAGATGCAGCAGACGACGAAACTCAATGACGGCACGCCGATCGCCTATGCGCTCGCGCTGGTGAACCTCGATCATCGCGGCCAGCAGGAGGTCAGCCATTCGGGCTCGACCGGCGGCTATCGCGCCTGGATGGCGCGTTATCCGGCTCAGCGGCTCGCCGTGTCGCTGCTCTGCAATGCGGGCGATGCCGATACGCCGGTGCTTGGGCGCGCGGCCGCGGACATTTTCCTGCCGCCCGACAGCACCAAGCCTTATACACCGCGCGGTCTCGCGCCGGCCGGCCTCTATGCCGATAGCGTCAGCGGGGCGCCGCTACGCTTCGAGGCCGATGGCAAAGGCGGTCTGCAAGCCGACGGCCGCGCGCTCGTTCCGGTCGGCCCTGGGCGCTGGATACTGCGCGAGGATGTCTTCGCCTTCGGCGCGAAGGGGGCGCTGGTCCGCGAAACGCGCGAGGGCGAGAAGATACCCTATCGCAAGGTCGATGCGGTGACCGCGGTCGACCCGGTCCCCTATGCCGGGCGCTTCTGCTCGGCCGAAACCCGAACCTGCCTCAGCTTTCAGGCCCGCGATGGCCAGCTCGTCTACAGCGGTCCGCGCTGGGCCGACCAGATGCTGACGCCGGCCTATCGCGACGTGTTCACCGGCGCCGCGGCGCCGCGCGCCTCGCGCATCGTCGTCAAGTTCCAGCGCGACGCCGCGGGCGCCGTCACGACGCTCCGCTTTGGCGAGAGCCGCGCCTTCGACCTGCTTTTCACGCGAGCGGACTGACCGCCGATTTCATGCAACGCCATTCAAAAAGGGGAATATCCATGCGTAACGATCGGACCGGGCTGAAAGGCCTGTTGAGGAGCGGCAGCGCCGCGATGGGCCTGGTGCTCGCACTGGCCTATAGCGGCGCGGCGGCGGCGCAGGAGGCTGGCGACGAAGCCGACGCCGGGGATTCGGCGATCGTCGTCACCGGTTCGCGCATCGACCGCAAGGGCTTCGACGCGCCGACCCCGACCACCGTGGTCGGCGAATCCGAACTGGCGCAGGGCGCGCGTCCCAGCATCGCTCAGGTGCTGAACGACCTGCCGCAGTTCCGCGCGACCGTGTCGCCGAACAGCACCAACGCCAACACCAATTCCAGCACCTCGGCAATGGACCTTCGCGGCCTCGGCGCGACCCGCACGCTGACCTTGCTCAACAACCGCCGCTTCAACGGCGCGTCGGACCTCAACAGCATCCCGCAGGACATGGTGAAGCGGGTCGAGATCGTCACCGGCGGCGCGAGCGCGGCCTGGGGTTCGGGCGCGATCGGCGGCGTCGTCAACATCATCCTCGACGACAATCTGACCGGCCTGAAGCTTGGCGTCCAGAACGGCATATCGACGCGCGGCGACGGCTATCGCTACAGCATCAACGGCAGTTTCGGCACCGAATTCGCCGGCGGCCGCGGCCATTTCATGATCGGCGGCGAATATCAGAACGACAACGGCATTCTCAGCCGTAACGCGCGCAAGAATGTCGGCAGCGCCGACCTGTTCACGCCCGCGGGCAGCGACGAGCAGATCCTCGTGCGCGACGTCAATCCGGCCAACACGGGCCTCGACGGCCTGATCACCACCGGCGCGCTCAAGGGCATGACCTTCGCCGCCGACGGCTCGCTGCGCCCCTATCAATACGGCAGCATGATCAATCAGGACGGAACGCTGATGGTCGGCGGCGAAGGCCGCGGGATCGGCGACCAGAAGTCGCTCGCCAACCCCTATCAGCGCGTCAACGGCTATGCCCGCGCCAGCTTCGAGGTCGGCGATGCGACGTTCTGGATCGATGGCCTGTACAGCCGCATCTGGGCCAAATATCCCTTCTATGCCGAATATGGCAATTACACGCTGAAGGCCTCGAACCCCTATCTCGACGGCATCCGCAGCCAGCTCGGCGCGGGGGAGACGACGGTCAAGATCGGTCGCGTCTTCGAAGATTACGGCCTGCGAACCTTCGATTATTACCGCCAGAATGTCGAAGGCGGCATCGGTGTCGACGGCAGCTTCGCCGACGGCGCGTGGCGCTATTCGGCCTATTACAACCATGGCGAACTGCGCAACATGCAGAGCTATCACAACCAGATCGTCGGCTCGAAGATGACCGAGGCGCTCGATGCGGTCCGCGTCGGCGACAGCATCGTCTGCGCGGTCGCGCTGACCGACCCGAACACCGCGTGCCGCCCGCTCAACATTCTGGGCGCGGGCCGGGCCGATCCCGCCGCGATCGACTATGTGTTCGGCGACCTCGCCAAGGTCGTCTACACGACCAAGCTCGACAGCATGGGCGCCAGCCTGCGCGGCGACCTCTTCTCGACCTGGGCCGGCCCGGTCTCGGTCGCTTTCGGCGGCGAGGCGCGCTGGGAAAAGCAGGTGACGAACAGCATCGACCCGATTTCGACGGCGCGTGGTTTCAGCCGCTTCAACTTCTCGCCGCTCGACGGCGGGTTCAACGTGCAGGAAGGCTTCGGCGAAGTCGCGGTGCCGCTGCTCGACCAGCCGTTCAGCAAGCTCGATTTCAGCGCCGCCGCCCGCTACAGCCATTACAGCACCAGCGGCGGCATCTGGTCGTGGAAGCTCGGCGCCACCGACCGCATCCTCGACAATCTGCTGCTGCGCGTTTCGCGCTCGCGCGATATCCGTTCGGGCAGCCTTGCCGAACTGTTCACGACGCGCACGACCACCTTCTCGACGGTGTCCGAGAACGGCCAGTCGTACAGCGTCACGCGCTACGGCGGCGGCAACCCGAACCTGAAGCCGGAGGTCGGCAGCACGCTGACGCTCGGCGCGGTCTTTACCCCGACCTTCCTGCCGGGCTTTAACCTCGCGGTCGATTATTTCGACATCAAGCTGCGCGACGCGATCACCTCGCCGAACGCCCAGGACGTCATCACCGCGTGCGGCAACGGCAACCAGAACGCCTGCTCGCAGATCACGCGCGATGGTCAGGGCCGCCCGACCGAGATCAACTCGACCTATCTGAATCTGGCGCAATACAAGACGAGCGGCGTCGACATCGAGGCGAGCTATCAGCAGCCGGTCGGCGGCGGAACGCTTCGCCTGCGCGCACTGGCGACCTATGTGTCGAAGGTCGTGATCGACGACGGCATCTCGGTCATCGACCGCGCCGGCGACGTCGGCGACGTCACCTTCGGCACGCCGCACTGGCGGGGGACCGGCAGCGTTACCTACGGCAGCGATAACGCGAGCTTCACGGCGCGCGTCCGTTATGTCGGCGGCGGGGAGTATAACCATCTGCTGAACATCGCGAACAACGACACCTCGGCGCGCGTCTATGTCGATCTCAACGCGCAGGTGAATATCGACGAGCGCTTCACGCTCTTCGCCAACGTCAACAATCTGTTCGATCGCGATCCGCCGCTGAGCCCGGCCGGATCGATCCATTATGACTCGATCGGCAGCTATGTGACGGTCGGCGCCAAGCTTCGCCTCTGATCCCCCCAGGTCAGCGGTAAAGAAAAAGGCGGGCATCCTGCGATGCCCGCCTTTTTGCGCCGTCCAAAGGGACTCTTATTCACTGGTAACAATGATATGGAGTCGGCCGATCGGTTCGGATTTTCCCATTGCCTTCGTGTTCGAAGGAAGCAGGGGCATTCCCCGGATTCCGGTAACCCATGATCGCAAAATTGTTGCAAGGCCGTCATGCCGGCCGGGCGCGTTTCCTCAGCGTCCGTGGTGTCCGTCCGTGCCAGCGGCGTACGGCGCGCGAAAGGGCGCTGGTTTCGGAAAAGCGCAGCGTTTCGGCGATCTGTGCGACCGTCAGATCCGAATCGCGGAGATAGGCGAGGGCCAGATCGGCACGGACGGCATCGACGATAGCCGCGAAACTCGTTCCAGAGGCGGCGAGCCGCCGCTGGAGACTGCGTGTCGACAAGCGGAGCAGTCGAGCGGCCTCGCTGACAGCGAGCAGCCGTGAGGGGAGGCTCGCGCGTACCAGGCGCTCCGTATGGAAAGGTACGAGATCGGCGAGGGCCGGGCCGGGCCGGGCGATGCCCGGCGTCTGCCCCTGATCCCCGCCGGTGATGCGGATCGGATGTTTCAGCAGGCCCGCATCGAGCATCAGGGCGTTGCGGTCGCCGTTGAACAGCAGGTTCCGCCCGAACAGACGATCGTGCCACATCCTGTCGGACGGCGGGGCATGGCGGAACGCCATATACGCGGGGCGCCAGTTGGGAACGTGCCGCGCGATTTCCGCGATCAGGACGCTGAATCCCAGTTCGACGACATGACGATGCGAAGGATGGACATCGGCCGCCAGATCATAGGTCATCAGCCAATCGTCGGCCTCTTCGTTCAACGCGACGATCGCGCCCTGGGTGTGAAGCGGAAAAAAATCGACCAGATTGCGCACGAGATCGCCGACGTTCGCCGCGTTGCGGATCAGCGGCCCAAGCGGTCCGAAGAGGGTCATGTCCTGGCGCTGGCCGAGCTGGAGGCCGAACGAGGGACAATCGAGCCGGTCGGAGGCCAGATCGAGGAAACGCGGCACGGCCGCTGCTTCGATCGGCAGGTCGGGATCGGCAAGCAGTTCGGCGCGTAGCCCTGCGTCTGCCGCCAGCGCGCCGAAATCGCCGTGCAAGTCGGCGATAAGGCCGGCGGCGCCGGCCAGCGCGCCGCTGCGTATCCATTTGCTCATTGCCGCCTCCGCAGCGACGATTTGCAATTTGGCGCGCAAAGTCAACTTTGCGTTTGTGCACGCGGCTATAGGCCATGCAAGAGAGAGGTCGAGGAGGGGCGACGCCCGGTCTCCTGCGTGGTTGAGACGTTCGCCGCGCGGGAGACCGGTGCGGCCCATCACGCGAAACGCAGCGCGCAGACCGCGGGGGAGGGCAGACATGGCATCGATCGGGCGCAAGGGGGGATCCATAGCGATGCTGGCGGCATCATTGTTTGCCGTGACGGTGCTGGCGCAACCGGCGGCGGCTCCGGCTCCCGCGGTCGACCGCACGGTCCTGCCGATCGCCGAGCCCGAGCGTCCGCACCTGAGTGTGCTCGACGTGCGCGACGCCACCCCGCCCGCGCTGGCGCTTCCGGTGCAGGCGCCCGCGCGGGCGCCCAATATCCTGATCATCCTGCTCGACGACATGGGCTTTGGTCAATCGAGCGCGTTTGGCGGCCCCGTCCATATGCCCGCGCTCGAAAGCCTCGCGGCGCGGGGCAACCGCTACAATAATTTCCACACCACCGCGCTCTGTTCGCCGACGCGCGCCGCGCTGTTGACCGGACGCAATCATCATAATGTCGAGACCGGCTCGATTATGGAAAGCGCCACGGTGTTTCCCGGCGACACCGGACGCCAGCCGAGCAGCGCGGCCTCGATCGCCGAAGTGCTGCGCCTCAACGGCTATGCCACCGGCGCGTTCGGCAAGTGGCACCAGACCCCGGCGGCCGACGTCAGCGCGGTGGGCCCGTTCGGCCGCTGGCCGACGGGGGCGGGCTTCGACAAATTCTACGGCTTCGTGGCCGGCGAGACGAACCAATGGTCGCCGACCATCTATGACGGGACGAGCCAGGTCGAGCCGCCGCGCACGCCCGGCTATCATTTCCTGACCGACATGACCGACCGCTCGATCGGCTGGCTGCGTTCGATTTCCGCGCTGGCACCGGATAAGCCCTTCTTCCTCTATTACGCGCCCGGCGCGACCCATGCCCCGCACCATGTCGCGCCCGAGTGGAGCGCGCGCTATCGCGGCAAGTTCGACGCGGGCTGGGACGCGATGCGCGAGCAGACGCTGGCGCGGCAGATCGCGCTCGGCGTGGTGCCCAAGGGCACGGCGCTGGCACCCCGGCCCAACGACATTCGCGCCTGGGACGCGCTGTCGGCGGACGAGAAAAGGCTGTTCGCGCGCCAGATGGAGGTGTTCGCCGGGTTCGCCGAGATGACCGATCACGAAGCCGGGCGGTTGATCGATACCCTCAAGCAACTCGGCCGTTTCGACAACACGCTGATCTTCTACGTCGTCGGCGACAATGGTGCGAGCGCCGAGGGCGGCGCGGTCGGCCTCGTCAACGAGAACAGCTATTTCAACGGCGTTCCGGAGCCGGTCGAAGAGCAGCTGAAGCAGATCGACCAGCTTGGCGGCCCATCCACCTATAATCATTATGCCTCGGGCTGGGCCTTCGCCGGCGATGCGCCGTTCAGCTGGACCAAGCAGGTCGCGTCCGACTTCGGGGGGACGCGTAACGGGCTCGTCGTGTCGTGGCCGGGCCATCTCGGCATGCCCGGTCTGCGGACGCAATTCCATCATGTCATCGACATCGTGCCGACCATGCTGGAAGCGGCCGGGCTGCCCGCGCCGGTCAGCGTCAACGGGGTCCGGCAGATCCCGCTCGACGGTGTCAGCATGGAATATAGCTTCGCCGATCCGAAGGCGGCGGATCGTCACACCACCCAATATTTCGAGATGTTCGGCAATCGCGCGCTCTATCAGGGCGGCTGGCTGGCGCGCACCATCCATCTGGAGCCGTGGGCGCAAAAGCCGCGCGCGCCGCTCGCCGAGGATATCTGGGAATTGTTCGACACGCGGCGCGACTTCAGCCTCGCCCACGATGTCGCCGCGCAATATCCCGAGCGGTTGAAGGCGATGCAGCAAGCCTTCCTCGCCGAGGCGGTCAAATATCATGTCCTGCCGCTCGACGACCGGCGGCTGGAGCGGCTCAACGCCGCGCTGGTCGGGCGCCCCGACCTGATGGCCGGACGCACCAGCCTGACACTCTATCCCGGCATGACGGCGATGAGCGAAAACACCTTCCTCAACATCAAGAACCGCTCGTTCGCGATCACCGCCGATCTGGCGGCTGGCGAGGGCGGCACGGCCAATGGCGCGATCGTCGCGCAGGGCGGCCGGTTCGGCGGCTGGAGCCTCTATCTCAAGGATGGCAAGCCCGCTTTCACCTATAATTTCCTGGGCAGGCGCCGCTTTACCATCGCCGCGCCGGATGCGCTGCCGGCGGGCGCCACGACGCTGCGGTTCGCGTTCGCCTATGACGGCGGCAAGCTCGGCGCGGGCGGCACCGGACGGCTGTCCGCCGACGGCAAGCTGCTGGCCGAGGGGCGCATCGATATGACGCAGCCGATCATGTTTTCGGCCGACGATGGCGCTGACGTCGGCACCGACACCGCGACCCCGGTGATCGAGGATTACGGCGCCGCCGGTCCGGCCTTCACCGGCACGATCCGCGCGGTGACGATCGACATCGCGCCGCTGATGCAGGCGGCCCCGCCGCCAGCCGCACATTGACGATTTTCAGGAGAGCAATGCCATGGCGACGATGAGCTTCGAGAATGTGGATACTGCGCTGATCGACCATGAGGCGCTGCCTTGGGTGCCGTTCACACCCTATACGCCGGACGTGCATCTCAAGCTGCTGAAGGCCGATCCTGTGCGCGGTGAGACGATCACCTTGCTCAAGGCGCCCGCATCGATGCAACTGCCGCGCCACCACCATAGCGGCACGGTGATCGTCTATACGATCAAGGGAGCATGGCGCTATAAGGAGCACGACTGGGTCGCGCAGCCGGGCAGCGTCGTGTTCGAGACCGCCGCCAGCGCCCACACCCCCGTCGCAGTCGAGAGTCATGGCGACGAAGTCATCACGCTCAACATCACCATGGGCGATCTTCTTTATACCGACGACGCCGGCCAGGTTATCGCCATCGAAAACTGGCGCACGCTGGTCGATCGCTATCTCGCCTATTGCGAGGCGCAGGGCATCGAGGCGCAAGACGTCACCAGCTTCGCCGCCTGACGGCTATGCGCTTAGCTGGCTGACCGATCACGGGCGCGGCGTCGGGCATGCCCAGCAGCTTGTTCTTCCGGGCACGTCCCCGAACGTCCGAAAAATGCCCGATTTACGCCTTTTCCTGCCCTTCGATGAAACGGAGAAGATCCTCGGCGCCTGCTCCGACATAGAGTGATCGCTCTTCGGCGGACAGGATGCCGTCTGCGGCGAGTTCCGAGCAAATCTGGTCGAGCCGGGTCAGCATCAAACGAGCGCGCACGCGTTCGGCTTTCCCGGACAGGGCGGTGCGGAAGCCGCCGACGCCTGCGCTGCCCAGCGTGTCGATCAATCGGTCGCCGTCGTCGCGAAGCCGCTGCCTGAAGCTGGGTTCGAACGTCGCGAGCTGGATGACGAGCGACGTGACATAGCCATGCTCGACATAAATTTGGGCGAGGCGGCGGAGCCAGTCTTCAAGGCCGGGCCGGTCGGGCGGGCTCATCGACGACAGTTCGCTGTAAAGACCCTGCCAGTCGCCCTCGATCGAATCGTAAATGGCGAGCGCAAGCGACAGCTTCGAATCGAAATAGCTATAGAAAGTGGCCCGGCTGACCCCTGCCGCGGCGATCAACTCGTCGATCGTCGCGAACACATAGGGGGTGGCGGAAAAGACGGAGGCCGCACCCGCCAGGATCGCGGCGCGGGTCCGTTCCTTGCGCTGTTGCTGGAAACCGTTCCGCCCGCCCGCGCGCAGGCCCCTGGGGCGAGAGGGTTTGACCGTGCTCATGCGTCACGCCCTATGGCATTCCGCGCGATCGGGGAATGGGAATGATCTCGCCCGCGGTGCCGCTGCTTCCGTCGCGACGGCATCAGGCGGCGGGATCGATCAATATCTTGCAATCGGCCGATGGTTTGCGAAGCGCGCCGAAGGCGGCGGGCAGGTCGTCGAAACCAATGGTGCGCGTATGCAGCGGCTCGGGGTCGGCGCGGCCGGCGGCGATCGCCCCGATGACCGCTTCGAAATCGCGCTCGGTATAGCATTGACTGAACCGCAGGGAGACCTCCGTGGCAAGCCCGGTGATCGGCTTGATGGTATCGTCCTGAAAGCAGGCGCCGGCCACGACGACGCGGCCGCGGATAGCGGCGAGGTCGATGCATTGCTGGATCAACCCCGGCGCGCCGACGCATTCGAAGATGACCGGCGGCGCGCGGCCCGCAAGCGCGGAGAAAGCCGCTGCGACCGGCCCGGCGCCGGGATCGATCGCCGCGCTGGCACCGGCTGCCAGCGCGAGCGCGCGGCGATCGGCGAAGCGTTCGCTGACGACGACGCTGCGCGCGCCCGCGAGCCGCGCGAACAGCGCCACGGCGACGCCGATCGGCCCGGCGCCGATCACGAGCACATCGTCGGCGGCGCCGAGATCGGCCATCGCGACCGCATGATGCGCGACCGCGAGCGGTTCGACCATCGCGCCCTCGTCGAAGCCGACCCCGGCGGGCAGGCGCTGCAGCATCGCGGCGCGGGCGACGACATATTGGGCATAGGCGCCTTGCGCGAGCGGCGAGGTGCCGGTGAAGATGCCGGTGCGGCAGAGGCCGGGAAGCCCTTCGTCGCAGGCGTCGCACTGCGAACAGACATGAAGCGGCAGCGCGGTCACCCGGTCGCCAGCCGCCCAGCCGTGCACCCCGGCGCCGCATTCGACGATCGTTCCGGCGAACTCATGGCCGAAGATCGTGCCTGCGGGCGCAAAGCCATATTCGGCCATATGCAGGTCGGACCCGCATATGCCCGCGCGCGCGACCGCGATCACCACCTCGCCGGCCTTCGGACGCGGGTCGGCGACCCGTTCGATGGTCAGCGGCCGGTCCGCTCCGTGATAGACGGCCGCGCGCATCAGCCCGCTGCCCCATAAGCGGCATAGACCTCGCCGATCGAAGGATTGCGGCGCAGCGTCTGCCCGCCGCTGACGTGGATGGTCTGACCGGTGATGAAGGAGGCTTCCGCGCTTGCCAGCCACAGCGCCGCATTGGCGACGTCGGCACAGCGCGTACTCCGCCCGAGCGGCACCTCGCGCCGGTAGAGCGAGGCGACGCTGTCCAGCATCAGCCCGCCGCCCGACATCGGCGCATCGACGACGCCTCCCGGCGCGATCGAATTGGCGCGGATGCCCTGATGGCCGAATTCGTGCGCGATGCAGCGAACGACATGGTCGATCCCCGCCTTGGTCCCCATATAGGCGGCGTGGTCGTCGAACATGATCGTCGCGGTGACCGACGAGATCTGGATGATCGATCCGCCTGCCGGCATCGCCGCGACGAGCGCCTGAAAGAAGCGGAAGGGGCCGGTAAACTGCACCGCGTTCATCGCGTCGAGGTCTTCGCGCGTCATGGCGAGGAAGGGCTTGAGCAATCCCCAGCCGGTCGCGTTGACCCCGATGTCGAGTCCGCCCTGGCGCGCCGCGGTGTCCGCGACGAGCCGTTCGGGATCGCCGTCCACGGTGATGTCGCACGCTTGCCAGTCGGCGCCGATCGCTTCCGCCACCTCGGTGAGCGCGTCGGCGCGGCGGCCCGCGATGGTGACGCGCGCGCCTTCTTCGATATAGCGCCGTGCGATCGCCTCGCCGACATTGCCGGGGGCGACCCCCAGTATGAGCGCCGATTTGCCGGTCAGCCGTCTGTTCGTCATGTCATTGCTCTCCGAGGTCGATCACCGTTACCGGGTCGCTGCCGTCCCAGCCGCGCGTCGCGGCGATTCCGGCGGCCACCATCTCGCGCATTCCGGCGCCCTCGATGAATTCGTACAGGACGCCGGTATCGCCCTCGACCTCCAGATAGGCGACGCGGGTCGAGGGGTTCGACGCTGTGAACACCACCGACAGTCCCCGCGCGGCCGCGCTTGCCACCGCGGCGTCGAGGTCGTCGACGATCCACGCCATATGATGCATCCCGCAAAGCGGGGCGCCGCTTTCATCGCGATAGGGGGAGGGGGCGTCGCCGACCGGCTGGATCAGTTCGATCTGCATATCGCCCTGATAGGCAAGGGCGACGTCGATCGTGACGTGAGTCGGTTGCCCCCGAAAACGTCCATCGAGCGCCACCCCTCGAAAAACCGTCCACGGGCCAAGGCCCAGTGCGCGCATCCGGCCGGACAGCGACCGATCGAGGTCTGCGACCACAAAACCGAGCTGGTCGATCGCCCCGAATATTGCATCCGCCATCCGCACGCGCCTCCTCCCTTGCGTCGCCGCAATCCCCTGGCGACCGGCGGTAAAATATATTGAACTGATAGTCCGGTCAATTGGTTCGATTTATGACCGACGGCGCTGATTTTGCAGGCGGCAAATCGCTCGGGAACCGGAAGGCTGTCCTTTTCGGCGCGTGCGGCTATTCGCCACATGGGTGAACAGTGTAGTTCCGATGGTGCGCTTTATCGCCACGGAAGGTTGGTTATCGTCCCGCTCCGTAATCGGGCCAAGCAGGAAGAAGCCCGGATATTGGCGGCTCGGAAGAGGCTGCTGCTGGAGAGGGAGGAATTATGGCATTTCGGAACGCTGCCTTTGGGGCGGTCATGGCCGCGACGGCGTTGAGTTCATCGGTCGTGATGGCGCAGGAAGCATCCGAAGGCGCGGCGGCGAACAGCGCAGCGTCCGGCGAGGGCGAAATCGTCGTCACGGCGCAGCGCCGCGAAGAGCGGCTGGTCGATGTGCCGATCTCGGTCTCGGCGGTCAGCAGCGCCGCGATCGACCGTGCGCAGGTTCGCACCGTGACGGACATCGCGACGATCGTCCCGAACATCCAGATCAACGAAACCATCGGCAACAGCTATGGTCCGCTGATCACCATCCGCGGTCTGTCGCCGTCGGCCGACACCAGCCTCGCCCGCGACCAGCCGGTGGGTCTCTATATCGATGGCGTGCCGATCGGAAAGTCGACCGGCGCCGCCTTCGACACGGTCGATCTGGAACGCGTCGAGGTGCTGCGCGGGCCGCAGGGCACGCTCTATGGCAAGAATACGATCGGCGGCGCGGTCAACCTGATCACCCGCAAGCCGAGCGGCGAGTTCGGCGGGCAATATCTGGCGGGCGCCGGAAGCTGGGGGCAGTTCAACCAGCGGATTTCGGTCGACCTGCCCGAGGTCGCCGGTTTCAGCGCCAAGGTCGGCGTGATCACCAAACTCGACGGCGGCTATTACCGCAATTCGCTGCGCAAGGAGAATTTCGGCGAGGAAGAATTGTGGGCGGCGCGGGCCGACCTTCTGTGGCGCCCGTCGGACAGCTTCAGCGCGCTCTACAGCTATGATATTTCGGACAGCAAGGGC
Source organism: Sphingopyxis sp. (assembly GCF_025869345.1). Taxonomy (GTDB): domain Bacteria; phylum Pseudomonadota; class Alphaproteobacteria; order Sphingomonadales; family Sphingomonadaceae; genus Sphingopyxis. The sequence goes on along the minus strand of NZ_JAOZVW010000159.1, from coordinate 13,026 downwards.
ACCCCGAACCAGCTTGCCGCCACCGCGGTCACCGGATCGGGCCAGACTGCATTCCTCAACGCCCTGATGAAACCCTATGTCGTCACCGGGCGAACGCGCGAGATCGGGGCGCAAAGTGCGCTGCGCAGCGATTATCGCACCAACGGCCATGCGCTGACGCTCGAATGGCAGCCGGGTCTCGGCGACCTGACGCTCAAGTCGATCACCGCGCGGCGAACCGCCGTGACCCGGTCGGCAAGCGATTTCGACGGCACGCCGCTCGACCTGCTGCGCATCATCCTCGACAATGATTACAAGCAGTTTACGCAGGAGTTCCAGGCGATCGGGACCGTCGGCGACTTCAAATACACGCTCGGCGCCTTCTATCTCGACGATGATTATTCCGTCTATAATCCGCGCTGGAACTTTCAGTTCGGCGGCAACGCCTTCGACATCAGCGAACGCGGCGGCCATTCGAAATCCTATGCCGGCTACGGCCAGCTTGCGTGGACGCCGCGCGCGCTTGATGAGCGCCTGACGGCGTCGGTCGGACTTCGTTACACGCGCGAATCCAAGCAGGCCTATGAGTTGCTGCTGTCCAATTCCGCCTATCGAACCGATCCGGCCTCGCCCGGATCGGGGGTGTTCCTGCGCGATAAGGACGGCAATCCGATCACCCGCAGCGGCGGTCCCGCCGCGGGGGCACGGCCGGGTTCCGGCGGGATCGGCTACACCGATCTGACCCCGCTCGAAAATTCGGGTGTCTGGAAGCGATTCAATCCCGAATTCAACATCCTCTACAAGTTCCGGCCCGATTTCTCGGTCTATGCGCGCGTCGCGACGGGCTTCAAGAGCGGCGGCATCAACGACACGGCGGCGACCAACAGCGCCTTCATGACGGCCTATAACCCGGAAAAGCTGACGTCGTTCGAACTCGGTATGAAATATGCCGGCCTCGGCAATGCGCTCAACCTGAGCGCCGCCGTCTATCATTCGATTTACAAGGATTTTCAGGCCGGCGTGTTCGTCCCGTCGCTGGTGACGACGAACATCATCAACGCGGGCGAAGCGAAATTTACGGGCTTCGAGGTCGAGGGGACGCTGCGCCCGGTCGACGGGCTGACCTTCAACTTCGGCGGCGGCTATGTCGATGCGCGCTACACCGACTTCGTCCTGCCCGACGGCACCGACGTCACCAAGACCTATGTTCTCTCGCGCGTGCCCAAATGGAACTACCAGATCGGCGCGCTCTATCGTCACGATGTCGGCGGCGCGCGGCTCGAGACCAGCCTCAACTATAGCTGGCGGAGCAGCCAGTTCTCGTCGATCACCCCCGATCCGCTGGCCAAGATGCCGTCCTACGGCCTGCTCGACGGGCGCATCGCGCTCGCCGGAATCGCGCTGGGCGGCGGCACGACCGCCGAGGTCGCGCTGTGGGGCAAGAATCTGACCGACAAGGAATATCTGGTCAGCGCGATCAACCTCAGCATCCTGACGCTCAGCCAGTTCGGCGATCCGCGGAGCTTCGGCGGAGAGCTGCGCATTCGCTTCTGATCGGGGCGGTTCGATGTCGGCGCTGTCCTCCCCGTCGTTCGCCGGGTCGCGGTGGGTGCTGCCCTTTCTGGGGGGCGTCACCTTCCTGACCGCGATCGGCAATCTCGGCCTCGTGTCGGTGATGCCGGCGATCGGGCGGATGCTGCATATCCCCGATTTCCTCGTCGCCGGTATCTTCTCGGTCTCGGCGCTGACCTGGGCGATCAGTTCGCCCTTCTGGGTGTCGCGGATCGAGCGGGCCGGGGCCGCCTTTTACATCCGCGCCGGGCTGGTCGGCTTCCTGCTGTCGATGGGCGGCTGCGCGCTGTCGGTCGAGCTTGGCCTGACCGGCCTGCTGCCGCCGCTCGCGACCTTTGGCTGCTTCGCTGTCCTGCGCTCGGTCTATGGCCTGCTCGGGTCGGCGGCGGCGACCGCGACGCAGGCATTCGTCGCGGCGCGGACCGAGGGCGAGCAGCGGACGCAGGCGATCACGGGACTCGCCGGCGCGCTCAGCCTGGGGACGATCGTCGGCCCCGCGATCGCGCCCGCGATGATGGTCGATCCGCTGGGCCCCCTGGGGCCGATGCTCGGTTTCGCGTTGTTCGGGCTGCTGGCGCTCGGGGGAAGCTATATATTTCTTCCGGCCATTTCACCGGGAGCGGCCGCGGTGCCCGGCGGTCCGCTCGGCGATGCGCTCGGTGATTCTGGCGCGCCCTCGCTCACCGAGGTGTGGCGGCGGAGGGCGATCGGCCGCAATCTCAATTTCGGGCTGCTTCTCTGTTCGGCGCAGGCGATCAACCTCTATACGATCGGCTTCGTCATCATCGATCGCACGCCGCCGGCGGCGTTGACCGCGCAGCAGATGATCGGCCTCGCGATGACGAGCGGCGCGATCGCCGCGCTGCTCGCCCAATGGGGGCTCGTGCGGCTGCTGTCGCTGTCGCCCGCCGCGATGATGCGTGTCGGCGCCGGGCTGGCTTGCGTCGGCAATATTGCGGCCATGCTCGATGGCGGCATCTGGGCGGCGGTCTCGGGCTTTGTGCTGGCGAGCTTCGGTTACGGCCTCGCGCGACCGGGCTTCAGCGCGGCGGCGTCGCTCGCAGGGACGGCGCGGGAGCAGGTCGGCATCGCGTCGGCGATCACGCTGATTGCCGGCGCATCGATCACCCTGCCGCCGATCGCCGCGTCGATGGCGTATCAGCTTTGGCTCCCTGCTCCGTTCGCGATCGCGGTGGCGATCTGCGGCGGGCTGTTGCTTGCCAGCCTGCGTCCGGCCCCCATCCGGCTCGAACATTGTTCATGACGAGCGATAGTGCGTTGCCGCCGGGCCGCTTTTTCGCGCGCGCGAAGCGCATAATGTCGGATCATCGTCATGCGCTCTGCCTGACCTGCGCGAGCGGTCGGGCAGGGCGCCTTTGGAATGAATGAAGCGGAGAGGAATCATGGATCGTTATCTTGTCATTTCGTCGGACGGCCATGTCGGCCTCCCGCCCGAGCAATATCGCGATTATCTCGAATCGAAATATCATCAGCAGTTCGACGAGACCGTCCAGCTCGAGATCAAGGCGCGCGAAGAGCATGAGAAGCGCTTCCTGATCGACGATTTCAACAACAAGTGGCGCGCGCGCGTCGGCGACGGGCTCGAGGGCGCGTGGGACGGCACGATCCGCAACCGCGTGCTCGATCAGGACGGCGTCGCGGCCGAAGTGCTCTTCCCCGACGGCATCACCGAACGCAACGCGCCGCCGTTCGGCGCCGACATCGGGCTGCGGCCGTCCGCCGCGCGCGCCGAGCTGCAATGGGCGGGCGCCCGCGCGCACAACCGCTGGCTCGCCGAATTCTGCCAGGACGATCCGCACCGGCGCATCGGCCTTGCGGTGATCCCGGCGCTCTACGATCTCGACGAAACCGCGAAGGAGATCGAATGGGCGCGCAAGAACGGGCTGAAGGGCGTGTTTTTCCCGGCGATCACCGAGGGGTATGACCTCTACAACCACACCAAATACCACCGCATCTGGGCGATGCTCCAGGACCTGAACATGCCGCTCCATTTCCACTCGGGCGGGGCGCCGGCCTATGACACGACCCAGCCCGGCTGGATCGGCACCTATTTGTGCGAATTCGCCTTCTGGATGACGCGGCCGCTCTGGTCGATGACCTTTGGCGGGGTGTTCGAGGAATATCAGAATCTCAAGGTCTGCTTCACCGAGGCCGGCGGCGAATTCTGGTTCCCCTGGGTGATGCAGCTGATGGACATCCGCGCTTCGGCCAAGCACACGAGCGGCAAGCTCGGTGACTATTATGCCAATATGAGCATGAAGCCGAGCGAGTATTTCGCGCGCAACGTCTGGGTCGGCTGTTCGGCGCTGCCCGACGAGGAAACGACGCAGGCCTATTACGACATCGGCGTCGACCGCATCCTGTGGGGCACCGACTATCCGCACCCCGAAGGCACCTGGCCGAGCACGCTCGAAAAGATGACGATCAGCCTTGGCGGCCTGCCCGACGACGATATCCAGGCGATGCTCGGGATCAACGCGCTCGACGTCTATGACGTCGATGCCGACGCGCTGTGGAAGGTCGCGGGCGAAATCGGCCCGCGCCGCGAATTGTTCGTCAAACAGGCGGCGGAATGAGCGAGACAAGCCCTTCCCCTTGGGGGAGGGGCGTATAGCCGATTGCATTCGGGCGCCTGCTTGATAGCATCCCGGCCTTTTGGGATGGGCTGATGTCGAGCTGGCGCGGAATCGAGGAATTTCTGGCGGTTGTCGAGCAGGGCAGTTTTACGGCGGCGGGCGATCATCTGGGGGTTTCCAAATCCTATGTCAGCAAGACGGTGCATGAGCTTGAGGAACGGCTGGGGGTCCAACTGCTCCTTCGCACCACGCGCCGTCTTTCGCTGACCGGCGCGGGCGAGAGTTTCCATCGCGAGTGCGCCGACCTGCAGATGCGCCTCGGCGAAGTCGAAAAGCAGGTCGGCCGCTACAGCACCGAGCCGGTCGGGCGATTGCGGGTGGGCCTCAGCGACATCTTCGGCTCCGATTTCATGTCGTCGCTGCTCGCCGAATTCAGCATCGAGCATCCGGGCATCGTGATCGAGCCGATCGCCTATCTCAACGAGAATGAGATCGTCCAGGAGCGTTTCGACGTCGTCATCCGCTATGGCGTCCTGCCCAATTCCAACCTGCGCGCGCGCACCTTCGGCTATCTGTCCTATTGCCTGTGCGCCGCGCCTCAATATGTCGCGGCGCGCGGCTGGCCGCAGGCGCCGCAGGATCTGCTCGACCATGACTGCCTGACCGATCTCAGCGCGACGATGAGCTTCAACGACGACGTCAGCATCAAGGTCAATGCGCGCTGGATGAGCAACAGCGGCATCTCGCTGCGCAGCGCCGCGCGCCGGGGACTCGGCATCGCGAGTCTGCCGGTCAGCATCGTCCGTCAGGATCTCGCCAGCGGCGGAATGCTCGCGCTCGACGCCGAATGGTCCTTTTACGACCGCAAATGCTGGGTCGTCTATTCGCCGGGGATCATGTCGGTCGCGACGCGCGCCTTCATCGACTATCTGGTTCGCCAATTCTCGCGCGTGAAGGTCCGCCCCTCGATGGCGGCGTCGCTCGCGGCGCGATATTGAGGCCCCTTCATTGTTCGCCAGCACGCACAAACTGTGCGCCATTTGGGTCTTACCTCCGGCGCTGCAGGCGATACACTCGTCCCACAAGAGCCGCCCGGCAAGGACGGCCATCCGGGAGACTGACGTTGCCAAAGGTTGAACGCTTTCCGATGCCCATCCCCTATGGCTGGTTCGGGGTCGGCTATGGCGCCGAGCTGAAGCAGGGCGATGTCCGGCCGGTCCATTATTTCGGGCGCGACCTCGTGCTGTTCCGCAACGAGAACGGCGAGGCGGGGCTGCTCGATGCCTATTGCCCGCATCTCGGCGCGCATATGGGGCATGGCGGACAGGTCGAGGGCGACAGCCTGCGCTGCCCCTTTCACCATTGGGCGTTCCGCCCCGACGGCTTCTGCAGCGCGATCCCCTATGCCAAGGCCTTTCCGCCGCGCGCCAAGCGCGAGCCGCTCGCCAAATCCTATCCGGTCGCCGAAAAGAGCGGGGTCATCTGGGCCTGGTATCATCCCGACGACGCCGCGCCGATGTTCGACGTCATCGATTATCCCGAATTCACCGACCCGGCCTTTGCCGAGCCGGTCAAGCGCGAATGGCGCTTTGCCAGCAATCCGCAGGAAATTGCCGAAAACGGCGTCGACGTCGCGCATTTCGCCTATGTCCATGCGATGGACGCGGTGCCCGAGGGCGAGACCGATTATGACGGCGTCCGGCGGCGCAGCGTCGCGCGCGGCCACCGGACGATCGACCTGCCGTCGGGCGAGCGCAAGCAGCTCCCCTATTCGGTGGAAACCGTCCAGAACGGGGCGGGGCAGAAGTTCACGCGGCTGAGCGGGCTCGTCGAGCTGTCACTGCTGGTGATCGCGACGCCGGTCGAGGCCGACGACGTCGAACTGCGCTTCTGCTTCACGCACCCGAAGGTCGAGCCGGGGTCGCCGCAGGAAAAGGCGATCGAGGCGGCGATCGAGAATACGTGTGGGCAAAAGGGCGTCGAGGGCGACATTCCGATCTGGCACAACAAGATCCACCGCGCGCGGCCGTATCTCTGCGATGGCGATGGCCCGATCCTGCGTTTCCGCCGCTATTTCGAGCAATTTTATGCCGACGGCCCCGACGGCAGCCGCCTGATCGAAGCGGCCGAATAACACCCCTTTTTCCGTTCGATGCGGATCGATCCGCTAACCGCGCCCGCGGGCGCCATTGGGAGAATATTGCGATGTCCAGATTGCGTTATGTCCAGGGACCCGTCGAAACCCGCGCGCCGGGAATGCTCAAGAATACCGTCTATGGCATCCGTGCCACCTACGAAACCGATCCCGAGGTGATCGCGGCGCTGCTGCCGCAGCCGCTGGTCGCGGTCGAGCGGCCCGAAATCTGGCTGCAGATGGTCCATGTCGCGATGCATGTGACCGAAACCGACACCGTCGAGATCGGCGCGCTGACCGTCGGCGTCAATTGCACGCACGAGGGCGCGCCGGGGGCTTATTGCTTCCACATGGCGATGGAGGGCGAAACCGTCGTCACCTCGGGCCGCGAGCGCTTCGGCGAGCCGAAGAAAATCGCCGAGACGCATTTCGAGCGAAACGGCGATCATCTGCGCGCGACCTGTTCGCGCCACGGCATCGCCTATTTCGAGATCGAGGGCACGATCGGCGAGGCGGTCGACGCGCCGCTGGCGTTCGAGGAGCATCTTTTCTGCTATAAGGGCATGCCGTCGATCGACACGCCGGGCCAGTTCGACGGCGATGTCTTCCTCACCCGCCTCAACTGGCAGCGCAACTACAGCGGCCGCCGCGCGATGACGGGGACGATCACGCTCCGTGAATCGCCCTATGATCCGCTCGCCGACATCCCGGTCCGCCGTCTTGTCGACATGGAATATGTCGAGGGCGGCACCGCGACCGGCGGGACGCTGCTGCGCAAGGTGCCTGGCGAATGGATCGCGCCGCATTGGGTCGGCCGCCACGACGACCCGCGCAACACCGGCCTCGACGTCGGCGCGCGGAAGGCCGCCTGATGCGGGACTTTTCGGGCCGGGTGGCGGTCGTCACCGGCGGAGCGAGCGGGGTCGGCAAATGTCTGTGCGCCGACCTCGCCCGCGCCGGCGCGCATGTCGTGATCGCCGATATCGATCCGGGGCGGCTCGAGGCGGTGCGCGCGGAGATCGACGCGCTGGGTAGCGGCGAGGTGCTCGCTATCGCCTGCGACGTCACCAAGGAGGCGTCGGTGCGGTCGCTCGCCGACCAGGTGTTCGCGCATTTCGATACGGTGCACCTGCTCTTCAACAACGCCGGCGTCGGCCTCGGCGAGGCGCAGCGCAAGATCTGGGCTTTGCCGCTCAGCGACTGGCGCTGGGGGATCGACGTCAACGTCCTCGGCGTCGTCCACGGCATCGCCGCCTTCGTGCCGCGGATGATCGAGGCGGGGCAGGAGGGCGTGGTGATCAACACCAGCTCGACCAACGGCGGGCTGCGTTCGCTGCCCAACACGCCGATCTATGCCGCGACCAAGGCGGCGGTCACCAGCATCTCCGAAGTGCTGCACCAGCAGCTCCTGCGCGAGGGTGGAAAGCTGCGCGCCGCCGTTCTTTTCCCCGGCCCGCACACGGTCAACACCGCGATCATGGCCTCGGGCGAGGTCCGTCCGGCGGACTATGTCGAGAATGAAGCGCAGACGAAGGTCGCCTATCGCACGATGGAGGATCTGGTCCGCACCACCGGGCTCAAGCTCAAGCTGACCGAACCCGCGGAGGTTTCGGCCTTCGCGCTGGACGGGCTGCGCGCCGAGCGCTTCTGGCTGCTGCCGGAGAGCGAAGAAAATGATGTGCTGATCGCGGCGCGCACCGAACAGATATTGGCGCGGCGGGACCCGCCTTCGGCATGGTGAGCGCCGCGGCGTCCGCGCCCGACGCGCCAGCGGCGGACGCCGCCCCCTCTCGCGGCGTCTATCGCTGGCTCGTCGTCGCGATCCTGTTCGCCGGCTATTGCTTCAGCGCGATCGACGCGCGCGTCCTGACGCTGATGGTCGAACCGATCCAGAAGGATCTCGGCCTCAGCGATTTCGAGATCAGCCTGCTGCAGGGCTTTGCCTTTTCGTTGCTCTACAGCGTTGCGGCGCTGCCGATCGGGCGTTTCGTCGATCGCACGAAGCGGCGGGCGACGCTGATCGTCTGGGGCGTGCTGTTCTGGTCGCTGATGACCGCGACGTGCGGTTTCACCAGCAGCTTCATCGGCCTGTTCCTCGCCCGCGTCGGCGTCGGCGTCGGCGAGGCGACGCTCAGCCCGACCGCCTATTCGCTGATCAGCGACTATTTCGAGCGCCGCCGCCGCGCGCTGGCGATCAGCTTCTATGCGATCGGCTATCCGATCGGTGGCGGGCTTGCGCTGCTGTTCGGGGGCTGGCTGCTCGGCCACTTCACCGGGGCGGGGGGATGGACGCTGCCGTTCCTGGGCACTTTCGCACCGTGGCAGGCGGTGTTCCTCTGCGCCGCGGCGCCGGGGCTGATCGTCGCCGCGCTGATGCTGACGATCCGCGAACCCGCGCGGCAGGAGGTTGCGGCGGACATTTCGGCGAAGAGCAGCCTTCGCGAAGGCTTCGACTATATCGCGCAGCGCTGGACCTTGTTCGGCTCGCTGATCGGGTCGCTCAGCCTGATCGCGCTGCTTGCGATCGGCACCGCGCTGTGGTTCCCGACCTTCCTCATGCGCAGCTATGGCATGACCCCCGCCGAGGTCGGCCTGTCCTATGGGCTGGTGATGCTCGTCTGCGGCACCGTCGGCACCTTGTCGGGCGGCTGGCTCGCGGGGCGGCTGATGCAGAGCGGGCGCGCCGACGCGAACATGCGCGTCGTGCTGATCGCCACCGTGCTGAAGGGGGTGCCGATCATCGTCGCGCCGCTGATGCCGACCGCGTTTCTGTCGCTGACGATGATGGCGATCGGCACGCTGATCGGACAGGCGTCGCAGGGCGTGATGCTGACCGCGATCCAGGACGTCACGCCGAACCAGCTCCGCGGCCAGGTCACCGCGATTTCGCTTCTGTGCGTCAACCTGATCGGGACGGGCCTGGGGGCAAGCGTCATCGCCGCGATCACCGATTTCGGCTTCGGCGACCAGGCCGCGCTCGGCTATTCGATCGCGATCGCCGGCGCCGCCGTTCTCCCGCTCATCATCGTGCTGCTGCTGGTGGCGCTGCCGCACTACCGGCGCGCGGTCGAAGGCTGATTCGCCGATACGAAATGGTCCGTTTGAGTGATGTTCGCGCCGCCGCGGCTGCCTAGGAGGGCAGGCGAGAATAATCAGGCGGAGTGGACAGCGTGCAGCGCAATCTGGATTTGCGATATGTCGTCATCGGGGCGGGCATGTCGGGGATATTGGCGAGCATCCGGCTGCGCGAGGCGGGCTATCGCCACGTCACGCTGCTCGAAAAGGCGCATACGATCGGCGGCACCTGGCGCGAGAATCGCTATCCGGGGCTCAATTGCGACGTTCCCGCCCACGCCTATACCTACAGCTTCGCGCCCAATGCCGAATGGAGCAGCTATCTGGCGCCCGGCCCCGAAATCCAGGATTATTTCGAGGATGTGACCGATCGCTTCGGCCTGCGCGAGATCGCGCATTTCGGGCAGGAGGTCGACAGCTGCACCTATGCGGACGGCGTGTGGACCGTCACCACCAAGGCGGGCATGACCGTCGAGGCCGACGTCGTGATCACCGCGACCGGCGTCCTCCACCACCCGCGAATGCCCGAGATCGAGGGGCTGGACAGCTTTGCCGGCACCGTCGCGCACAGCGCGCGCTGGGACGAATCGACCCCGCTCGACGGGCGGCGGATCGGCGTGATCGGCAGCGGCTCGACGGGAGTGCAGCTGGTCTCGGCGCTTGCCGGGCGCGCGGCCAGGCTCGGCCATTTTCAGCGCTCGCCGCAATGGATCATGCCGATGCCGAACACGCCCTATACGGAGGAACAGCGCGAAGCCTTCCGCCGCGACCCGGCGCTGATCGACGCGGTGCGCTACGATCCCGACTATCAGGCGAACGTGCTGCGCTTCACCGCGGGCATCATCAAGCCCGACAGCGAAGAGATGCATATCATCGAGACGATCGTGCACGACAATCTGGAACAAAGCGTCGCCGACCCGGTGCTGCGCGAACGGTTGCGCCCCAATTACCGCGCGGCGTGCAAGCGGCTGATCTTCTCGCCCGACTATTATCAGGTCGTCCAGCAGCACGGCGTCGATATCGTGATCGAGGGGATCGAGCGCATCGAGCCGCAGGGTATCCGCACCAGCGACGGGGTGCTGCACGAACTCGACCTGATCATCCTCGCGACCGGCTTCCATGCCGACCGCTTCATCCGCCCGGCGGTAGTGACCGGGCGCGGCGGCGCGTCGCTCGACGATATGTGGCGCGACCATGCGACCGCCTATAACGCGATCTCGCTCCCCGATTTTCCGAACTTCTTCTTTTTGAACGGGCCGACGGGGCCGGTCGGCAATTTCTCGCTGATCGACGTCGCCGAGCGCTAGTGGGGCTATATCGAGCAATTGCTCGACAAGGTGGCGACCGGCGAATGCGCCGAAATCTGCGTTACGCGCGACGCGATGGCGGGTTATGACCGGGCGCGCACCGCAGCCGCGCAGGGCACGATCTTCGCCTCGGGCTGTTCGAGCTGGTATCTCGGCAAGGACGGGGTGCCGATGACCTGGCCGTGGAGCTACGGCCATTTCGCCGAGGTGATGGCAAAGCCCGATTTCGACGATTTCGAGATGGTGGGGGCGAAACAGCCGGCTTGAATTGGCTTATTAACGGTCGTCATCACGGGAAAGATACGGGGGCCAGAAATACAGCGCCCGGCAGATTGAGGGCCGATGCAGTACCGG
>NZ_JAOZVW010000159.1:0-1998 GCF_025869345.1 Sphingopyxis sp. | reverse complement strand
GTCATCCCGGACTTGATCCGGGATCCATTCATCCGGCGCCGAGATAATGGATTCCGGATCAAGTCCGGGATGACGAAAGTGGGGATCGTCAGCCCTGATCCTACTGCCGCTGCGACGAAATATTCCCCCCATCGACGACCAGCTCGGCGGCGGTGATATAGCTCGCTTCGTTCGACAGCAGGAAGCGCACCACGCGGCCGATCTCCGCCGGATCGCCCAGCCTTTCGAGCAGGATACGCCGCTCGAAATAACCTTCGGGCAGATTGTCGACCGCGGGCTGCATCATCGGCGTGCGGATCTGTCCCGGCGACACCGCGTTGATGCGAATATTGTCGCGCGCCAGCCGGTCGGCGAGCGCACGGACCAGCGACAGCATCCCGCCCTTCGCGGCGCTGTAGATCGGGTTCACCGCATTGCCGAGCGTCGCGTTGATCGAGGCGATGCCGACCACCGCCGAGCCCGGATTGGCGGCGAAATCGCCATAAAGCTGCTGGGTGAGCAGCGCGAGCGGGCGAAGATGGGTGTTGATCCCCGCGTCCCAGCTTTGCGGCGTGATGCCTTCGAGCGAGCCGGTATCGACGATCCCCGCCGCATGGACGAGCCCGCCGAGCGGGCCGAGCGCCGCGCGGCTCGCGTCGATCGCGGCCGCATAGGCAGCGATGTCGGTGAGGTCGATCGCGACCGGCAGCGCCTTTACGCCGAAGCGGCTCGCGATGGCTTCCGCCTGCGCCGATGCCTTGCCGCCGTCGATATCCCACAGCGCGACGTTGCGGCCCACCGCCGCGAGCGCTTCGGCCGAAGCCAGCCCGATGCCCGACGCGCCGCCGGTGACGATGACGCCAGTGCCGGGGGCGCCGAGCGCGGGGGAAAGCTGATCCTGGTCCATCGAACCGATTCTCCAAAGTGCGAAACGATGCCGCCACCATGTCACGCATTGGAATCGATAGGGAAGAGGAAATCCGCCTTTTGCGCAAAATTTCATGGATTTTTGCGATGAATATCGTAGCATAACGACGATATCGCTACGCAAATAGGCAATATGGGAGTGGGCTATGACGAATCCGGCCATCGCCGTCGTGACGGGCGCCAGCCGCGGCGCGGGCAAGGGCATCGCGATCGGGCTCGGCGAAAGGGGGATGACCGTCTTCGTCACCGGGCGCAGCGTCGATCATAGCGATGCGGTGGGCTGGGACGGCAAGCCGCTCGCGGGAACGATCCACGAGACCGCGGCGGCAGTGACCGCGGCGGGGGGCAGGGGGATCGCGGTCGCCTGCGACCACGCCGACGACGCCCAGATCGCCGCGCTGTTCGAACGGGTGCGCGCCGAGGCGGGGCGGCTCGACATTCTCGTCAACAACGCGACCCATATCCATCACCAGCTCATCGAGCAGGCGCCCTTCTGGGAGAAGGAACTCGATGCGGTCGGGATCATCGATGTCGGGCTGCGCTCGGCCTATGTCGCGAGCTGGCACGCCGCAAAGCTGATGGTCGAACAGGGATCGGGGCTGGTCGCCTTCACCTCCTCCTTCGGCGCGAGCTGCTATATGCACGGGCCCGCCTATGGCGCGCAGAAAGCGGGGGTCGACAAGCTGGCGCACGACATGGCGTTCGATTTCAAGCCCTATGGCGTGCGCGCCGTGTCGATCTGGCTGGGACCGCAGATCACCGAGCGCGCGCTCAATGCCGCCGAGGTGCATAAGGAGCAATATGAAGGCTTCATGGCGATGGCCGAAATGCCGCAGTTCACGGGGCGTATCCTTCACGCGATCGCGAGCGACCCCGAGGGCGGCGAGCTGTCGGGGCGGGCGCTGATCGGGGCGGAGATCGCCGGGCGCTACGGCATCACCGACCGCGGGAGGACGCCGCCGTCGCACCGCGAGATGCTGGGCAGCCCGCCCGAGCCGAACCCGGCGGTGGTTTACTAGGCGAGACGGTACAGATTATCGTCATTGCGAGCGCAGCGAAGCAATCCAGAGTGGCGTAAACCGCTCTGGATTG
>NZ_JAOZVW010000158.1 GCF_025869345.1 Sphingopyxis sp. | reverse complement strand
CTGGGGTCCCGCTTTCGCGGGAATGACGAAGAGAGGGGCCCCCCCCACCTTCGCAGCGGATCAACGGCGTGTTACGCGGACATGCCATCGCGCAAAAAGAAAGGGCGGCGCCTTGCGGCACCGCCCTCCTTTTCTTCATACCCGAACCGGGTAGGAAATCTTAGTTGCCCGAACCCGGACCGTACTTGATTTCCACGCGACGGTTCTGGTCGTTGCGGACGCCATCGGCGGTCGCGACGGCCGGACGGCTTTCGCCGAACGCTTCCGCCGAGATCGAGCCATCCGAGATGCCACGCGCAGTCATGTAGCTGCGGACCGCATCGTTGCGGCGCTGCGACAGACCGACGTTGTACTTGGCCGAACCCGAACGGTCGGCGTGACCGGCGAGCCAGACCTGCGTACCCGAGCAGCCACGGTTGTAGGCGCTGATCGCATTGTCGAGCGTTGCAGCCGCTTCCGGCGTGATCGCCGACTGATCCCAGTCGAAGTACACGATATACGGCCCGGGCTCGCACACGGCCGGAGGCGGCGGCGGCGGCGGGGGAGGCGGGGGAGGCGGCGGCGGGGGCGGGGGCGGAGCCGGCGGCGGCGGCGGCTCGGCGCCACCGAAGTTGTACGTCAGCGTGCCCAGGATCGAGTGCGACCGGAAGCGCGTCGAAACGTCGCGGCCAGCCTGATCGACGAGGTCGAGATTGCTGGCGTTGAAGAAACGATACTTCAGGCCGACGTCCCAATTCTTGGTCAGCGGAGCGCGAACGCCCGCGATCGCCTGCCAGGCAAAGCCGGTGTCCGAATCGTCGAGGAACGGACCGGCGAAGACCGGCTCGACCGAAACGCGCGCGACGCCGACACCGCCGCCGACGAAGCCCTGCAGGCCATCGTCGTCACCGAAGTCGAGCAGACCGTTGACCATGAAGCTGAGGGCGTTCGAATCGCCGTTCAGCGGGGTCGTGCCGGTGAAAGTCCCGGTCCCGTTAGGGAAGCTCGGAATACCGGGCGTCGTGAACGTGCCCGACTTGATGTCGGCTTCGCGATAGCCGACTTCGACTTCCGCGCGGAAACCACCGAAGTCGTAACCGACGGTGCCTTCGACATCATAACCCGCACGATGATCGAGCGTACCAGCGTTATTGACGGCGCCGATGTCCAGATCGATATCCTCGACCAGCATCACACCACCACCGACACCAACATACCACGAGTTGTCGCGCGCAAGGGCCGGCGACGCAAGGGCAGTGGAGGCCAACGCCACAGCGACGGCAAGCTTCCTCATAGTAAATTCCCCTTTCAATTGAGATATACGTCTCGACAGACGTCCTACGCGTGCCTTTGGTTCCGCGCAAGCCAACAAATCGTTAATCTGTTGCCAAAAAGTCGCACTTGCGACGAGAATATCACCGAAATCATCCTGAAATCAGAAGGCCCTGCGCTTCGAGAAGAATGACCAGGGCAGCAATTGCGGCACGCGCTTCGGCGTCGATCGTCGTGCCACCTTCCGGATTCGCAAGCGCGTCCGGAGCGGTCCATGCGCCCGCCGCGTAACGCAGCCACGCGCCGTCGCTCAGCCGTGCGACCCGCATCCCCGGACGCGGCGCTGCAAAGCGCCAGCCGCCGTCGCACCATATGGCGATCGCGTCCGCCTGCCCGGCCCAGTCGCCGCCGGCCCCCGCGCCGACCAGCCAGCATTGACCCGCGGCCGGCGACGATGGCGGGGCCGTGAGGGGGCCGTCCTCGATCGCGGCATGGACGAGCGCGTCGAGCAGCACGAGCGCCTCATTATGCGTCACTTCCTTTTGCGCCTGCGCCATCGCCAGCAGCGGAAGGGCCAGGCGCGCGGTTCGGGTCGTTTCGGTCATCGGGTCATCCTCATTCGGTCAGGGGCAGGAGCAGCGGCTCGGACAGCGCGAAATCGCCGGCCTGCCGGATCGAAAACACGCTTTCCGGGGCCAGCGCGGCCCAGGTCGCAGCGTCGAGGGTGAGCGACGGCGACGCGGTCTCCCACGGCCCGATGCCCATTACCGCGGGCTCGACCGCGACCCGCCAAGCCTCGCGGCCTTCGCCGAGCGGGACATCGACATGGTCGCGCCAGCCGGCATCGGTGCGGGTGCGGCGAATCCAGCGAAGCTCGACGCCGCCAGCGCCGTCCCGCCGGATGGCGCCATGGACGGGCGCCAGCGGGACCAGCGCCTGCCGCGCCGCGGGGACCGGGACGGCGTCGATGGCGGTCTCCGACCGGGACGCCCATTGCAGAATGGCGGCGCCCGCTTCGGCGAACCGCGCCAGATCGTCGGGGATCGGCAGCAACGCCGGGTCGTCGAGCAGGACGAAGGGCGTGCCCGCCGCCCGCGCGGCCGCCGCGGTTCCGTTCCGCCCGCGCAACAGGTTGGAAAGTCGCCATGTCGCCGGCCCGATCATCTCGGCAAGGCCGAATTGCAGCAGCTCGTCGCCGGCCATCGCGCGGTTCGCGCCGCCGAGCAGCGCGCGCTCATCGACCGATTCGAGCGTCATCGACGGGTTGATCAGCGTCACCATCAGCACGCTCGACCGGTCGAAAAGCAGCGTTCCTCCCGCCGGCAAGGCCGCGCCCAGCACGCCCAGCGCGGCCGCCGGGCGCGCGGTGCCGAACGCGATCGGCTCGGCGTCCGTCTCCGGCTGAAACCACAGGTCGGCGCCGCGCCAGCCGTCGTTGCTGCCCGCCGCCGCGACGATCAGCCGCGGCGCCGACGCCGACGCCGCCCCGATATTCGGCAGATCGAACAGGCGTACGCTCGCTTCGGCGTCGGGCCAGTCGGGACTGCCGACCGGAAGCCCCGGGTCGGCCGCCATGACTGCGGTCGATGCCGGCTGAAACCGCCGCAACTCGATCGACACGCCGCTCCCGCGCACCGTCCGCGATGCGACGCGCCAGACTCCGCCGTCCGTCCATGCGATCGGCCCGCCGACGGGCAGCGCCAGCGCGGCGAGATCGCCCGCCCAAATCAGCGTCTCGCGCCCATCGGCGGCGGCCGCCGCCAATGCGCGCGCCAGCGCGCGTGCCGATCCGGCGGAAAGCACCGCGGGCAGATCGATCCGCTCCTCGCGCGCTCCCCCGCCCGCGACCGCCGCCGCCTGCTGGCCGAGCTGATAATCGCGTTCGGGTTCATAATGGCGCAGGCGGATCGTTCCGGGGAGCGCGGACAGCGGCGCGCGCCGCCGCTCGCTGCAATCGGCCGGCGTCAGCACCCGCGCCGCTTCGCAGAAATCGCTGAAGGCCGATGGATCCGGCGGGATTTCGGCCGGGGCGAGCCGCCAGCCAGCGGGATCGCTCACCAGCCTCGTGCCGTCGATCTCGAACAGCGGCGCCAGCGCGTCGCGCACCCGATCGCCCGATGCCGCATAGCCCGCGATCGGCCAGCGCCCGCCGCAACGCCCGGCCTCGCCAAGCAGCGCGTCGCCGACGCCCCCCGCATCGACCGCGCCCGCATCGGCCTCGACCTCGAAGGTCAGCGACGGAATGCGATTGCCGAACGCGCCCAGTTCCAGCTCCTCGAACACGGCGTAGGACAGCCCGCGAAACGCGCTCGCCGACGCGGCGCCGACCGCCGAGGCGATCAGCGGATCGACCGGCTGATCCTCGCTCCCGTCATACCAGCGAAAGGTGCAGCGCTCCTGGAACGACCCGCTCGATCCGCGCAGCAGATTGCCGTCGGCCCAGATCCGCCGGATCGCCCCGACCCGCCGCGACGACAGCGCAACCGCCAGCGACACCGCATAACTATATTCGGTCGTCGACGGCCGCCCCTTGCCGCCGCCGCGCTTGTTCCGGCGTTCGATCAGGTCGGTCGCCCAGATCACGCTCCCCGCGACGCGCATCGTCCCGAACAGCCCGGGAATCTGCTGGCCATAGGTCGAGGCCTGCACCTTCAGGTCGGCCAGCCGCGGCCCCTCGCGCCCCTTGGGCTTGAAGATCGCGGCATCGACCTGCTGCCCGATCGCCGCGCCCACCGCCGCCCCGACCGGCCCGCCCACGATCCCGCCGACCACCGTCAGCACCAGAGTTGCCATGCCGATACTCCTGAAAACACCCTCCCCTCCCGCCTGCGGGAGGGGCAGCGAGACTTGCGAGCTTGCTCGCTAGTCGCAGCGGGGAGGGCAAAGCCGCCAGCGCACGGCCGCCATCGCCGCCGCATCCACCGGCGTCTCCACCACCCGCCGCAGCCCTGCATGGGCATGGACGAAACTCGCCGCCCCCATGACCCCCAGATGAAACTGCCCCGCCGCGAGCGCGATCAACGCGACATCGCCGTCGCGCCCATCATCCACCGGCGCAAACCCGGCGGCCGCTAAGGCCGCTTCGACCCGCTCGCGCGCCCACCCGCGCAGCGGATATCCCACCGGCAGAGGCCGCACGCATCCGGCCGCGGCATAAGCCGCCCACACCAGCCCGACACAATCGACCCCCGTCGCCGGATCGCGCCCCTGCGGCCGGAACCGCGCCCCCACCATCGCCCGCGCCGCCGCAAAGACACGCGCCCCCCATTCCCCCTCCCGCAAGCGGGAGGGGCAGCGAGCGTTGCGAGCTTGCTCGCTACGCGCAGCGGGGTGGGCCAGCGGCCTCACCTCACCCACCCGGATACCGCGTCAACAGGTCGTTCCCCGGCAGATGCGCCTCACCACGAAAATTGACCGCATTGGCAAAGCGCATCCGGCACGTCGCAAGCTGCTTGTCGCACCCTTCGACCAGCCGCACCCTGAGCGGCAGCACGGGCAGCACCGGCGGCATCTCCGCCAGCGTCAGCACCGCCCCCGCCTCCGCGATCACCGGGCTCGACAGCCCGCACACCGCGCCCTCCATCCACATCAGCTCACCGAACGCCATGGCGCCCGCCGCCACGGCGGCGTCGAGCGTCACCGCGCGCCCTTCGACCGCCACCACCCGCCGCCTGTGCGTGCGCGGCGCCAGATCGACCCGGCACGCCGGGTCGCCCAGCATCGCGCGGCACGACGGCGAGGTCGCCGGACACGCCGGTCCATCGAGGACGCGCGTCACGCCTTGCACTTCTGCGGTGAACGCCGCGCCGCGCCGCTCGACCGCGCCAAGCGACCCGCGCGCCACGACGACCGGCGCCGCATCGGGCGCGCTCCAGTCGGTGACGAACAGCTCCACCGCTGCCCCGTCCCAGCGGCCCGCATCGAGGTCGTCCGCCGCGATCGCATCGCTGGCGATCGCGCCCTCCAGGTCCATCGTCGCGGCGTCGATCTCGTCGCGCGTCTCGATCGCCGACGGCTTCATCCCCGGCGTGGCGCGATAGGGCATTCCCCCAACGATCAGGTCGCGGTCGTGCGAGGTCAGCCCGATCGCCACCCCGTCGCGCCGCGCCAGCCGCCAGCACCAGGCGAGCGTCACCAGCTCCTCGCGCAGCCAGCCGGGAGCTATTGTCGTTCCCTCAAAGCTCACCATGGCGCGCGCACCTCGACCAGTGGCACGCTCGCCATCTCGCCCGCCAGAAAGGTTGCGCGACTGACCTCGAGCAGATCCTCGGCAAAGCGCACCGGCACATCGAACAGAAAGCCCGCGCGCACCATCACTCCGACAGCAGGCGCCGCATCGAGCAGCACCTCGCCGTCCGCCGTCAGCGTGAACGCCGCCGTCTCGACTCCATCGACCGACACGCGCACGCTGCCCGCGACCGGCAGGCGGATCCGGCGCTCCTGCACCGCATCCCCCGCCCCATAGTGTTTGACCAGCGCGAACTGCCGCTGGCTCCCGTCGCCGATCCCCAGCAACTGGTCCGCCGCGCCCGGCAAGCCGCCATCCGCCGCCGACCCCTGATCGAACGGATCGCGAAACCGAAACCCCCGCGCCGCGCCCCTTCGCGCGCGAAAGAAATCGGCGAGCGTCCGCACATCGGCCTCCGACCGGACTCCCGGCCCCGCGTCGTAGCGCATCCGCGCCTCGGCCCATTCGCTCGCGCGCTGTTCGTGCCCCGAGGGCGAACTCACGATCTGGGTCGAAAATTCGGTCTGGACCATCGCCTCGCGCCCGATCGCGATCGGAAAGTCCACCGCATCGAAAGCCTGCACGTCATCCTCCCCGTCAAAAGCCACGAACCCGTCGCGCGCGACCTGCGGCAGCGCCCACAGCACCACCCGCGCCACCCCCGCGCGCCGCGCCGCATCGGCCGCCGCGGCAATCGCCTCCCATTGCCCGCGATCCTCGGGCGCCAGCACGAACCCCACAAAATAATGCTGATCGCCGACCGGATAGCCGAGCCGCATCGCCATCGCGGTCCGCGCGCCCGCCGTGGCCGCCCCGCGCCCGCCGGTCACCCAGTCATAATCCTCGAGCTGCAACACATCGAAAGCCGGCGCCGCCCACCCCGTCGGCACATTGGCGCGCCGAAGCTCGGGCGCTTCGGGATCGAGCACCGTCGGCAGATAGACGAGCAGATGGCTCGTCAGCCCCGCCGCCCCTGCCGCATCGCGCGCCGCCGCGACCAGCGCCGCGGTCGATGTCGCCAGCAGCGCCCCCAGCGCATCGAGCATCGCCCGCTGCGCCGCCGTCAGGCTCCCGCGCACATCGGGAATCGCGACGCTCGCCCCGCCCAGCATCGCGCTCGTCGCGGCGTCATAAGCGAACAGCCGCCCGCCCGCGCCGACCCACCACCAGGGCTCGCCGACCTGAAACTTGACCGCCAGCCCCGCCTCGACCGCGAAACCGACGAAATCCCGCGCGACGAGCTGCAGATATCCCATCGCCTCGGCATTGGCGGGCGAAAGCAGAGTCGATGGCGGCTCCCACCCGGTCAGCGCGGGCGCCCCGTCGGCGTCGCGCTGCTTCCAGTCCTCGGGGCAATAGGCATCGAACAATTCGTAGGAGAGAGACCAGATCAGTCCCAGTCCCGCGCCCGCGCATTCGGCCGCCAGCGCCCGGTGCCACGCCGCCGCGGGCGCATTGACCGCCCCGCCCGCGACGCTCGCCCGAAACGCCGCTCCCTCGGCCGCGAGCCGCATATAATGGCTCATCCCGACATAATGGACGACATCGCCGCGATAGCCGAGCTGGACGATCTGGCGCACCAGCCGCGCCGGGGTCAGATGATAGCTGTCGTCATAACCGTTCGCGATCCCCAAGCCCTGCTCGGGCAGCACCGCGTCGCCGATCGCCAGCACCGATCCCGACCCCGAACAGGCGATGCCGCTCATTTCGGCCCACCCCTCGGCGGGCTCCGCGAGCACGCCCTCGCCGCCGTCATAATCCGGCGGCACCAGCGAAACGAACATCCGGTCGATGTTACCCGCCCACACCGGATCACCCTCGTCGGGCAGCAGGAAGCCACCGGTGAGCGCATCGAAATCGAGCGTCACGACCGCATCCTCGGGCGTCCCCGCCGCATAATTCCACAGCCGCACATACCAGGCGCGCGGATTCCCGGCGGCATCGCGTCCCTCGATCGTCAGCGTTGGCCCGTGCAGCGCGTCGAGCGGCTTGACCCCGCCCGACCGCCAGCGAAAGCGAAGCTGGCTATGCCGGAAATCGCGCTTCGTCCCATAGGCGAGCAGCGGATGATCCCAGCGATCCTCGGCCTCCCAGATCAGCCCCGCCAGATCCTGCTTGCGGTAGAAGACCGCCTCGACCCGCAGCGCATCGGGCGCGGTCGCCGTGACCGCCGCCATCATCGGCCGCGCGAAATCGACCGTCCAGAAGCGCGGATCGAAGCGCTTGATCCAGGCCTTGCGGTGATGCGGCTCGGCCGCCACCAGCGCCCAGCCCATCACGCGTCCTCCGCGGCCACCGCGCGCCGCACCGCGCGCGCGAGCTGCCGCCCGGTCTGCGCCAGCCGCTGCGGCTCGCTCGCGCCGTCGCCGCGGACGTTGACCGTGATCGCGATATTGCGCACCGCGCCGCCCGCCGCCTCGACGCGGCCGCTCGCGGTCGGCACGAACCATTCGGGGCCGCGCTCGCCGACGCGATAGGCGCGCCCCGCGCTCACCGGCCCGCCGGTCGCGCGTCCCGGCGCCCGAACAGCGCCGAGGCCACCGATGCGCCGAGCGACAGCAACCCGCCGCTGCCCGACCCCCCGCCGCCCAGCGAGCTGAGCCCGTTCGCAATCGCCGCCCGCGCGATGTCGGCCATCACCGACAGGGCGATCCGCTTCAGATCCTCAAAGCCCAGCTTGCCGCTGACGATCGCGCGCGACAGCGCCCGCTCGATCGCCTGCCCCGCCCGCTCGGCCTCGCTCACCAGCGGCCCGCCGATCTCCGCGCGCAGCGCCGCGATCTCGCGGCGAAAGCCGGCGGCATCGCCGCGCAGCGTGCCGAACATCTCGTCGATCTCATCCATCGGGACATTGCTCCATCATCATCGCGAGCCCGGCGCGGTCGACCCCGCCCACCTCTTCCTCCGCGCCCCAGCCCGCCAGCACCGCCGCCACATCGGCCGGCGTCGCCGCCCAGAAATCGTCGGGCCGCCAGCCCAGGATGCGCGCCGTCACCCCCAGCAAAAGGATCGCTGCCTCGCCAAAGGCCCCCTCCCGCAAGCGGGAGGGGCAGCGAGGCTTGGCAGCTTGCTGCCTAGCCGCAGCGGGGTGGGTCATCTCCGCGCCATCCACCCTCACCGCCCCTGCAATATCTGCCCCAGCAGCACGCGCAGCGCCGGGGTCGCCGCCGCCAGCCCGCCGGCGACCACCGCCTCGCCGACCGCCTCGCGCGTCAGCGTATCGGGCCGATCCCGCACACAATGCCAGAACAGCGCCGCCATCTCGCCGAGCCCCAATCGCCCGTCGGCCGCGCGCTCGACCAGCGCGAACAGCGACCCCAGCTCGCTCTCCGCGGCAACGAGCGCCGCGAAACTCGGGCGCAGCACATAAGGCGCACCGCCGACGCGCAGCTCGGCCTCGCCGCGCAAGGCATTGGCCCCGCTCACAGGCTCACCACCGGCCCGCTCGATTCCAGGCTGAGCGTGTAATTGCGCTCGCCATTATAATCGCCGGCATAGTCGAGCCGCGTGACCAGAAAATGCCCCCGCAGCCGATCGCCGCTCTCGAAGCTCAGCTCATAATCGTCGATCGCGCCCGACAGCGCATGGCCGCGCAGCCGCGCCTCGGCGGCCGACCCGGTAAAGATCCCCGCCGCGCTCACCGAAACCGAGCGCACCCCGGCGCCCGACAACAGCTCGCGCCAGCCGCCCGAATCCTTGGTCGTGACGTTCACCGCCTCGCCGTTCACCGACAATTGGGTGGTGCGCAGCCCCGCCACCGTCGCATAGGCGGGCGGCGCCGCTCCGTCGCCGATTTTCAGCAGAAAAGCGCTCCCATTTTCGATTGCCATGGTCTAAACCTCCTTTGAAAAATCACTGCAAACGGGGAGTCGCAGGATGCTCATCACCAGCTTGCTCTTGGCCACCATGGCGCCGGCAGGGACCGGCACCGTCGACACGACGCGCGCCGCCTTCACCAAATGCCTGCGCGGCCATCTGAAGAAATCGCTCGATGCCAAGATGGGCGAGGCCGAATATGAAGTATCGCTCAAGGGCGCCTGCGACGCCGAACGCGAAGCCTTCCGCGCCGCGGTCACCGCGGCCAATGCCGCGAGCGGCTATTCCGCCGCGGACGCCGCCGACAATGCCGAAATGCAGATCGAGGATTATCACGCCAGCTTCACCGACAAGTTCGCCGATTATTCCGCGAGCAACACGAGGCCTGCCGACGAATAACGCCGGCTGGTCTGTTAGAGCCCGCTATGGGGTGGGAAGCGGACGGTGAGGGATAGCGCTACTTTCCCCTCCCGCAAGCGGGAGGGGCAGCGAGACTTACGAACTTTGTTCGTTAGTCGCAGCGGGGTGGGCCATTGCAACCTCGCTGCCCACCCCCGACCCCTCCCGCCTGCGGGAGGGGAGAGAAGCGTCCGCAATCGCTCGAAACCTGCCCTCCTCACCCCTAACCCCCCGCAAGGCACCGGCACCGCACGACCAGCTCCCGGCGCCACCTGCCCTCGCGGGCCAGCGCGAAGCGCGTCCGCACGATATGCGCGCTGATCACGGTCCAGCCTTCGGCCGCACCGCGCAGTTCCGCCGCGACCGCCTCGACCCGCGCCGCCGCGCGGTCGTCCAGGCTGTCGCCGACCCCGTGCAGCGTCACCGTCAGCCGGATTTCGCATCCCGCCCGGTCCTTGGTCCCCCAGTCGCCGCCCTCGGCCGCGCCGACCGATACGCAGGGCAGGCTCGCGCGCGGCGGCATTCCGTCGAAGACGCCGTGGACCGATCCCGCCAGTTCGGCATCGGCGGCAAGCAGCGCGACGGCTTTCGCGCGCAGCGCCTGCTCCGCCGTCCTCATGGCCTTCCCCCCAGCGTCAGCCGCCGCCACGGCTGCCACAGCGCCGCGATCGCCGCCGGCGGGGCGCCGCCGCTGCCGTCGCGCGCCTCGTGCAGATGCTGCGTCATGCGCAATATGCCTTGCCGGATCGCTTCGGGAATCCCGTTCGCCCCGGCCGCCATTCCGGCGCGAAAGGCGATCCGCGCGCGATCTGCATCGCCGCGTTCATGGATGGCGATCGAAGCGGTGCCGTCGCGCGCGATCTGTGCGCGATAACCCGCTTCGTCCAGCACGGTTTCGCCACCCCCCGGCAGCAGCAGCGCGACCGCGTCGATCGCAACGACGGGGCGCACCCCCGGCCGCACCGTGCCGCAATCCAGCGGCACGATTTCCTCGGCGGCGCGGACGATCAGCCACTGGCCGATGAACGCCTCGCAGATATTGGTCGCGGCGCGGATCAGTCCGGCAACGACGGCATCGTCGATCGTCGCGCCCAGCCGCAGCCAGCCGCGCGCCTCGTTCAGGCCGACGGCGCTCGCCCCCGGCAACAGACTTTCGGCCATCACCGTTCCTCCACCCGCACGGTCGCCGACCGCTCGTCGACCTGTCCGTCGCTCAGCGTCACCCGGTTGGTCACGCGATAGACCCGCCCGGCGACGCCGCCCGCCAGCGTCACGGTGGTCCGCGTCAGGCCGTGCGCGACCGCTGCCGCCGTCACGCCCTCCGCCTCCTCGGGCGCGACGCTCCACTCGCTCGCGAACACCGCCTGCCCGTCGGGATAGGCCGCCGCCCAGTCGAACTCGAACTCGATCCGCGTTCCCGGATCCTTCGCTATCATCGTCATCGCCTTTTCCTTCGCCAGGGCCCGGGACACGTCATGGTTTGCGCACGATGATCCGCCGCGCGCTCTCGCGGACGGGCGGCGGCATCACCTGCTCCGTCGCGGGTTCGGGACCACTCCATTCGCTCGCCAGCTCGCGCCGCGCGACATCGCTCAGCGCGCGCGACGACAGCGCCGATCCCCCCGTCATGCCGCGGCCTCCAGCGCGGCGATCCGCGCCTCCTGCGCGGCGATCAGGAACAGCGCGAGCTGGTCGGGACGGATGCCGAAACGATCGCCCGCCGCGCCGTCTTCGTCCCAGCCGTCGTGGCAGAGGAAGGCATAGGCGCTGCTCGGCGCCTGCCCCTCCACGACGGGATCGATCAGCCCCTCGTCGGCCATGATCGCCCACACCGCCTGCGCGCGCGCGCCGAAGTGCTGCCGCGCGCCCGCCGTTCCCTTGGCTGCGATGGCGTCGTTCCACTGATAGAAGCCCAGTTCGCCGACGATCCGCCGCGCGGCAGCCAGTTCGGCGGGCGACGGCGCCCCCCGCCATGACTTTTCGCGGGCATCCGACGTGTTGATCGTGCCGGTCCCGGCGTAAACGACCGACCAGCGGGTCGCGGCCGACCCCAGCGACTGGGCATTGTCGACATTGGGCGTCAGCAGTCCCGCGCCGTTGATATTGACCCGAACCGCGCCGCCGGCGACCAGTTGCAGGACGTTGCCGCCATTGCCCGTCAGCCCCGTATCGGGATCGTCGAGAAAGGCGATTCCGGGCGCGGTGCCCGTCCCGCGCGACATCGCGACGTTCCGGTTGTTGTCGATCAGCAGCGCGTCGACATTCTTGATCGCCAGCGACAGCTGCGCGATCCCCGACGAGGCGTTGACGTCGATCCGCGACAGGTTGCTGGCGTCGATATGGCGCATCATCAGATAGGGCCGGTTCGTCCCGGCGTCGAAACGCGACAGGAAGGACGGGCCGCCGTCGGCCGCCGAAAAGACGGTCAGCCGCTCGCCGAGCAACGGGGCCGACACGCCGATGCGCAGCCCGGTGCCGTCGATCGCCGCGATCTGGCTTCCCGCCGACAGGAATTGATGCGCCGATCCCGCTGCAACATCATATTGCAGCGCCGCCGAACTGCCGATCCGCACCGATGCCGACCCGGAAGCGGCGATGCTGAACCGTCCGGCGCTGGTCTGGACGTCCAGCTTGTTCGCGGGCGTCACGCCGATCCCGACATTGCCCGCCGCGTCGACGCGCAGCCGCTCGCTGCCGCCCGTCGCCAGCGCCAGGCAGTCGGCCGCGGCACGGAACAACCCGGTGTCGCCATCGGCGGCAAAGCCGATCGCGGGCGCCGCCGCGCTGCCGCCCGCCGCGGCGACCGGACCGCCGACCTGATAGCGTCCGGCGGCGTCGCGCCAGGCGAGCGCCGCCAGCGGCAGGTTCACCCAGCCGTCGCCGCGCCGCACCGTCACCCGGTCGTCGCCCGTGCCGGTCTCGGCGTCGGCGTGCGTCGTCGACAGCGGCTGCCTGACCGCCACCGCTCCCGCGACCGCCGACGCGGCCGCGTCACTCGCCGCGAACCAGCCGGCGCCGACGGTCAGCGCGATCGTCTTCAGCCCCGGCGCGAAATCGACCCGATCGCCGCCCGCGGACGACGCCGCGACGGTGTCGCGGACCAGCCGCCCGCTCGCGTCGATATGGCCAAGCCCGGCTTCCCACTGGCCCGGCTGTCCGATGCCGCTGACGGCATAGTGAAACATGGTGTCCGCCGGCACGATGTCGGCAAAGCGGCGATGGCCGGGCACCGCGCCGGTCGGCGTCAGCGGCCCGGTCCCGCCCTCCTGGCACAATTCGCGCACCAGATCGGCGAAAAAGGGATTCGGCATGGCAGGGCCATCCTTTCCAACAAATCCCCCTCCCCCGCGAAGGGAAGGGCTCAGAAGACTTGCGAACCTGTTCGCCAGTCAAGATTGGGTGGGGGTGACGGTCGCGCAGCGGCCGCCCGCCAAAGGCGCGCATCGCGGCGAACCTGTCGGGGCAGCGCCCGATCCGGTCCCGAAAGGGGTAGGGATACGGATCGGACGCCCCTCGCGCACCAGCTCAGCTGGCGGCGAATTTCATCAGCTTGATGGCCTGCGAATCGATGATCGCACCGCCGACCCTTTTGGTTGCATAGAAATGCACGAAGGGCTTGTTGCTGAACGGATCGCGCAGGATGCGCGTCTCGCCGCGGTCGGCGATCAGGTATCCGGCGCGGAAATTGCCGAAGGCGATCGACAGGCTGTTCGCCGCCACGTCGGGCATATCCTCGGCCTCGACCACCGGATAGCCGAGCAGCGTCGCCGCCTGTCCCTCGACCATCCCCGGCTGCCAGATGAAGGCGCCGTCGCTGGTCTTGAACTTGCGGATGCGCGCCAGCGTGTCGCTGTTCATCACCCAGCACGCGCCCTGACGATAGGGCGCTTTCAGCGCATGCACCAGCTCGACCAATTTGTCCTGCGGGGTCGCCGCCGGAAAGGCGCCCGCGGTCCCCGTCGCCAGATATTGCAGCGAGCCGAAGGCGCGCACGCCGTCGGCCTCGTTCGTCGCGGTATAGCTCAGGAAGCCCTTGGGCCGGTTGGTGCCGTTGCCGCTCACGAACGCCGCACCCTCGGCGACCGCGAACTCGCGCCCCAGTTCCCCGGCCAGCCAGTCCTCGACGTTGAACATCGCGTCGTCGAGCATCGCCTGGCTCGCCGCCGGATTGGCATAAAGCTCGCCCGACGGCGGCGCGATCTCGGCAAAGCTGCGCGTCGCGGTCGCGGGGCGCGCGTCGGTCTCACCGACCCAGCCCGCGCCCATCGCTCCGGTCGCGATCAGCTTGCGATATCCGCTCGTCCCCGTCTGCACCACTGTCGCGATCGACCGGATCGGCGACAGCCCCTTCAACGTCGCCGCGATCGCGCCGTCGATCTCGCGCGGCACCGCATAGCCGCCCTCGCCGCCCGACGCCCCCGACAGGCTCTTCATCTCCACGCCCGCATCGATCCCGCGCCGGATATAGCGCTCGACAAAGGCGTCGCGCGCCGGATCGGCTGCGGCCTTCGCCCCGTCGAGCGGCAGCCGCGACGCCGCCACCGCCTGCGCGTCCACCTGCGCCTTCAGCGCTGCGACCGAGGCTTTCAGCTCATCGACCGCCTCCGCCGCCAGCACCGCATCGAACGCCCCGTCGAGCGCATCCGCCTTCATTTCCATATCGTCCATATTCGTCACTCCTTCACCACCTTGATCACCCGCGCCGCCGGCTGCATCGGCGCCGCCACCAGACTCACTTCGGCCAGGTCGAGCGCCAGCAGCTCGCGCGGACGATCCCCGCGCGACGCCCGCACCCGGTACCCGAACGACAATCCCGTCAGCGCCCCGCGCGCGACCAGCCCCGCCGCCGTCGGATGCGTCACCCGCGCCACGACACGCAGCCCGCGCGCATCCTCCGCCAATGTCTCGATCACCCCGATCGCCGCGCCCGCCCGGTGCTGCCACAGCAAGGGCACGTCGCGCCCCGCCGTCAGGCTCGCGGCAAACGCCCCCGCGCGCACGACATCGCCGCCCCGGTCCACCCGGTCGAACACCGACGCATAGCCCGCGAACCGAACCTCCCCCTCCCGCAGGCGGGAGGGGGCCGGGGGGTGGGCCAGCGGCCTAGCGCCGCCCCTCATTTGAGCAGCCCCGCAAAGCCCAGCTTCATCGCCAGCCCGACGACGAGCAGCGCCAGCATCCCGCGCACCGCCCAGTCGATCACCGCCGCCCACACGCTCTTCTTGGCGTCGCGCCACGCGCCGAGCAGCTGGCGCAAATCGCTCACATCGTCGCGCGCCGCCGCATCGGCGAGCCCCAGCCGCGCTAGCGCCCGCCGCGCCCCCAGCTCGCTCGCCTCCTCGACCAGCGCCCGCAGCACCGCCGCGTCGCCCGCACCGGACGCACTCGTCCCCGCCAGCGCGATCAACCGCGCCAGCGCCTCATCCTCATCCATGTCCGATCTCTCCTTTTCGGTGGATCATTCCACCCCCAGCAGCGCCTTCTTCTCCTCGGCCGTCAGCCAGTCCGCCGCCGACACCTCGCGCCACAGCGCCATCCGGTCCTCGACCAGCGCCGGCACCCGATCCAGATCGACGCGCAAATCCGCCCCGTCGAGCCACCCGCTGAGCCCCTGCGAAATCGCCCCCAATATCTTCGCGCAGAGCGGCAGCACCGTCAGCCGCCACAGCGCGCGATTGGCCTCGCGATAATTGGCATAGGTCGCATCCCCCGGCAGCCCGAGCAGCATCGGCGGCACCCCGAACGCCATCGCGATCTCGCGCGCGCTCGAATCCTTCAGCGCCAGAAAATCCATCTCGGCGGGCGACAGCGACAGCGCCTGCCACTTGAGCCCGCCCTCCAGCAGCAGCGGCCGCCCCGCATTCGCCCCGCCCGCGAAGCTCTCCGCCAGCTCCTCGCGCAGCCGGTCGACCTGTTCGGCCGACAGCGGCATGCCTTTATCGCCCGGATCGTGGACCAGCGCCCCCGACGGCCGCGCCGCATTCTCCAGCAAGGCCGCGTTCCACTTCGCCGCCGCATTATGCGCCGCGACCGCCCCCGCCGCGGCGCCCAGGCACCCCGCGCCATAATGATCGTCGAGCGGATGCAGCGCCTTCACATGCACCAAGGCAACCCGCCCCGCGCCGTCCTCGGCGGGCAGCACCGCCGTCGATCCGCCCGCCTTGTAGCGATAGGCGACCGGCCACCCCCGCGCGTCGGCCTCGACCGTCACCCGCTCGGGGCGCAGCGCGAACAGTTCCGCCGGCGTGCCCGCGCCATCGGTCAATATCTGCACATAGCCGTTGCCATGCAGCAGCAGCTGCGCCGCGAGCGTCTCGACCAGCCCCTGCCCGCCCGAGGTCGCGGCGACGAGCGCCGCCAGCCCCGGATCGCTCGCCGCCACCGGCGCCGACCCCGCCGCCTCGGCGACCAGCCGCACCGCCCGCTGGACGATCGCATTGCCCAGATACCCCGCGCGCACCTGCGCCTCCCACGACAGCGGCGCGGGCGCGCTCCAGTTTCCATACACACGCGACAAAGCGGGCCGCGCAGTCCCCTGCGCGGCCTTGCGGCCAAACCAGTTCATAATGATCTCCTACCCGTCGCGTCGCGAGGCCGCGCTTCCAACCCACGTCACCCCGGGCTCGACCCGGGGTCCCGCTTTTTCCTTCAAACCAGCGAGTCGAACAAATCCCGCCAGTCCGGATTGCCCCGTTCGATCAAGTCGAACTTCCAATGGCGGTGCCAGCGTTTGATGCGTTTCTCGTGAGCGATGCAATCAGCGATGTCGTCGCCACGCTCCGCCCAGACCAGGCGCACGAGCCCGTAGCGCGTACAAAAGTCCGACCCGGTCCCGCTGCGGTGCTGATGGATGCGGGCGGCAAGGTGCGACGTAACGCCGACGTAGATCGTGCCGCGATAACGATCGGCCATAATGTAGACCCAGCCACCCTGCCGCTCCCGCTCCATCGCTCAGGCATCCGAAAAGCGGGACCCCGGGTCAAGCCCGGGGTGACGAAAGTGGGGGTCAATCCGAACCGTTATGGATCCGTCCCTACCCGTTATCGTCACCCCGGACTTGATCCGGGGTCCCGCTCCTCGTCAAAGCGCGACGGTGGAGCGAGCGCCAATCCCAATTCAAACCCGCCGCACCCCCGGCCCCTTCCCCAACCTCAGCCCGTCCAGCAACGCCGCCAGCGCCCACACGCAGGCGTCGGCCCGGTCGGGCGAGCGCCCCGGTCCGGCATAGCCGCCGCCGACCTGCAATCCGCAAAGCTGATCCTCCAGGCTCTCGAACACCCCCGCATGAACCACCTGCCCGCGCTCATAGGCGAGCGCGACCGGTTCGGCGCGCCGCGCCTTGCCGATGCTCGCGTGCACCGCCACCACCGGCAGCGTCACATCGGCCTGGCGCAGCGTGCCCGCGACCATCTCGCCGCCCATATTGCTCTCCGCGACCACCCGCTCGGCGCCCCAGCGCGCCGCCGCGCCCGCCACCGCCTGCGCCCAGACATGCGGCGGCGGATTCTCCACGCTCGCATCGTCGACCACCGCCAGCCGGCGATCGCGCAGCAGCGCCGCGACGACGATCCCGCAAGCGTCGCCGGTGCTGGTCGCCGGCGGATCGACCCCGATCACCACGCGCACCGGCCCGGCCGCCGCGCCGGCATCGACCCGGCACCGCTCGACCAGCCCGCGCGTCCACAGCGCGCCCTCGACATCCTCCAGCAACTCGCCGTCGAGCTCCTGCCGCCCGAGCCGCGTCCCGCCATAGATCGCGCTCATCGTCGCCAGCCATTGCGGCGACAGGTTGAGCCGGTTGCTCCGCGTCCCGCCGCCGGTCGTCGCGACGCCCTTCTCCTTCATCAGCCGCCGCACCAGCGGCACCCCGCGCGGGGTCGTCGTCGCGACAACGCGCGGCCGCTCGCCGATCCGCATCGTCAGCATCAGATTGTCCCACGCCGCTTCGCCTTGCGGCCATTTCGCGATCTCGTCGCACCAGGCGGCATCATGTTGGGGGCCGCGCAGGCTGTCGGGCTCGGCCGCCGAATAGAGCGTCGCGACGGCCCCGTTCGCCCAGCTCAGCCGCCTGAGGCTGCTTTCATAGTCGGGCCGCGTCTGCGCGGGGGCGATCGCCAGCAGGCCGCTCTCGCCCTCGACCATCACCTGCCGCGCCTCGTGCAGCGATGCCGCCACCAGCGCGATCCGCGCCCCCGGATGGGTTTCGGCGTGGCGGCGCACCCATTCCGCACCGGTGCGCGTCTTGCCGAACCCGCGCCCGGCCAGCAGCATCCAGACGTGCCAGTCGCCCGCGGGCGGGCATTGATCGGCGCGCCGCCACCAGCCCCAGTCGGTCAGCAACCGCACCGCCGCGTCGTCGCGGAGCCTCTGCGCCCACGCCGCGAAAGCGGCTGGGGGCATCTCCAGCAGCTCGGAAAGCCGCTTCAAAGCCCGCGATCCCCATTCTCTTCAGCGCCGCCTTCGGCCGCCGCCGCCTGCGCCCGCATGGCGTCCAGCTTCGCGGTCAGCCTGGCCTTGGCGTTCCCTTTCGGCTCGATAGTCGCGGCCGGAAGCTTCGCTCCGCGTACCGCCGCGCGATGCGCGGCCAGCAGCGACAGGCCGAGCCGATATTTTTGCGCCCGCGACTTCAGCGTCGAATCCTTCACATTGCCCGTCGGCGCGATCAGCGCCTCGGACAGCAATTCGGCCTCGAGCCGGGCAAACCCCTCGCACAGCGCCTCATGCCAGCGCGCCGCGAATCCGGCGTTGCGGCGCCGCTCGCGATACATGGCATTCGCCGCGATCCCGGCCGCGCGCGCCGATGCCGCGACATTCGAGGATTCCGCCAGCGCGTCGAGAAAGACGTCCATCTGCCGGCGGTCCGGGCGCGCCGCGCCCATGCCGCCCTTTCCCTTGCCGATCCGTCCCATCGCCAACCTCCCAAAAGCATAAGAGCCGGAACACCCTCCCGCATCGGAAGGGCGCCGGCCCGAATCGCAATTCTTCATGATGCGATACTTGTGCCAGAACAGCGTAACGATGTCAATAGAAATAACCTATATGGTTATCAGATAACGGAGACTATCCTTCATTCGTCACCCCGGACTTGATCCGGGGTCCCGCTTTTCGAGGTTGCCGAGCGGGACCCCGGATCAAGTCCGGGGTGACGATCATGACAGGCCTCTGCCCTTTTCCCGCTCCCCACCCGATTGACGCCCCGCGCCAGATGGTTACACCTTCAACCATTCACCGCAAAAAGGGGCACTCATTCGATGCGTAAACTCGCCTTGCTCGGCGCGAGCCTTCTCACTCTCGCCGTCCAGCCGCTTCTCGCTCAGGAAAGCCCCCCTTCCGAACCGGCGGCGGCGCCCGCGGCGGCCGAAGACGCTGCCCCCGCCCATGGCAGCGCGCGCACGGGACCCGAACGCCGCTTCACCGGCGAGGATCTGTTCAACCTCGCCGCCGCCGCCGATCCGCAGATCAGCCCCGACGGGCGCCGCATCGCCTATGTCCGCCGCGCCAACGACATCATGTCGGACCGCGCGGTCAGCAGCATCTGGCTGCTTGACACCCAGACCGGCGCCGAAATCCCCATCGCGGGCCGCACCGGCGACGCCTTTTCGCCGCGCTGGTCGCCCGACGGCAAGCGCCTCGCCTATGTCTCGACCGAGGGCGGCGGCGCCCAGCTCTGGGTGCGCTGGATGGACGGCGGCGAAGCGGCGAAGCTGACCGGCCTGCCGACCAGCCCGTCGGGCATCGCCTGGTCGCCCGACGGCCGCTCGATCGCCTACACGATGCTCGTCAAGGACGAGGCGCCGAGCTTCGGCAAGGCCCCCGCGAACAAGCCCGAGGGCGCGAAATGGGCCGAACCGCTCGAGGTCCACGAGCTCCTCGCCTACCGCGCCGACGGCCAGGGCTATATCGAACCGGGGTTCGAGAAGATCTTCCTGGTGTCGGCGACCGGCGGCGCCCCGCGCCAGCTCACCTTCGGCCCCTATCACGACGGCGGTCCCTTGAGCTGGTCGCGCGACGGGCGGGCGCTCTATTTTAGCGCCGACCGCCGCCCCGACTGGCAGAGCGATCCGCTCGAAAGCAATATCTACGCACTCGACGTTGCCGGCGGCGCCGTCACCCAGCTCACGACGCGCAAAGGCCCCGACGCGAACCCGCTCGTCTCGCCCGACGGCCGGATGATCGCCTATGTCGGCTTCGACGACCGGCTGCGCGCCTATGAAAATACCGGCCTTTACGTCATGAACCGCGACGGATCGGGCAGCCGCCGCCTCGCCGCCGACTGGGATTACAGCATCGACGGCGCCGCCTGGGACGCCGACGGACGCGGCCTCTATGTCCAATATGACGATCGCGGCGAGACCAAGGTCGCCCGCATAGGCCTCGACGGATCGGTGCGCACCGTCGCGACCGGGCTTGCGAACAGCGATTTCGACCGTCCCTATTCGGGCGGCAGCTTCTCGGTCGCCGATAACGACGCGATCGCCTTCACCGCGGGCACGTCCCAGCGCCCGGCCGAGGTCGCGCTTGCGGCGGGCGGCAAGACGCGCACCCTCACCGATTTGAGCCGCACCCTCGCCGCGACCAAGGCGCTGGGCGAGGTGCGCAAGATCAGCGCGGCGTCGAGCTTCGACGGCCTGTCGATCGACGGCTGGCTGACGCTGCCGCCCGGCTATCGCGAGGGGCAGCGCGTGCCGCTGATCCTCGAAATCCACGGCGGCCCCTTCGCCGCCTATGGCCCGCATTTCGCCGCCGACAACCAGCTTTACGCCGCCGCGGGCTACGCCGTGCTCTCGGCGAACCCGCGCGGCTCGACCAGCTATGGCGAGGCGTTCGCGAACGCGATCGACAAGAACTACCCCGGCAACGATTATTTCGACCTGATGAGCATCGTCGACCGCGCGATCGAGCTCGGCATCGCCGATCCCGACGCGCTGTTCGTCACCGGCGGTTCGGGCGGCGGGGTGCTGACGAGCTGGATCGTCGGCAAAACGGACCGCTTCAAGGCCGCCGTTGCCCAAAAACCCGTGATCAACTGGACGACGCAGGCGCTCACCGCCGACGGCCCCGCCTTCTTCGGCCGCTACTGGATGGGCGCGATGCCGTGGGAGAATCAGGCGACCTATTGGAGCCATTCGCCGCTGTCGCTGATCGCCAACGTCAAGACGCCGACGATGGTCGTCGTCGGCAGTCAGGATTACCGCACCCCGGTCAGCGAGTCGGAGCAATATTATACCGCGCTGCGCCTCCGCGGGGTGCCGACCGCGCTGGTCAAGGTGCCCGGCGCCAGCCACGGCGGCATCGCCGCGCGCCCGTCGCAGGCGGCCGCCAAGGCTTCGGCGATCCTCGCCTGGTTCGAAAAATACCGGAAGGGCTGGACCCCGCCCGCCGCCGACGCACCCACACCGTCCTCGCCCGCTTCGGAAGCCCCTCAGCCATGATCCTGCGCCCCGCTCTTCTCGCCGCCACTCTCCTCGCCGCGCCCGCCGCGGCGCAGGACATCAGCGCCGCCAACCTCACCGACACCGTCCGCACCCTCGCCTCGGACCAGTTCCAGGGCCGCGCGCCGGGAACGGTCGGCGAGGAGCGGACGATCGGTTATCTGATCGGCCGGCTTCAGGCGCTCGGGCTCGAACCCGCGGGGCCGGACGGCGGCTGGACGCAGCCGGTGCCGCTGCTCCACACCCGCCTCGGCACGCCGACCACGCTTGCCTTCGACCGGGACGGCACGGCAACCCCGCTCCGCCTCGGCACCGACATCTATGTGTCGAGCCAGCAATCGAACGACGTCGCCGCGATTGACGGCGCGCCGATGATCTTCGTCGGCTATGGCGTCCACGCCCCCGAACGCGGCTGGGACGATTTCAAGGGCGTCGACCTTCGGGGCAAGGTCGCGGTCTTTCTCGTCAACGACCCCGATTTCGTCGCGACGAAGGGCGACGACAGCTTCGGCAAGTTCGGCGCCCGCACGATGACCTATTACGGCCGCTGGACCTACAAGTTCGAGGAAGCGGCGCGCCGCGGCGCGATCGG
Source organism: Sphingopyxis sp. (assembly GCF_025869345.1). Taxonomy (GTDB): domain Bacteria; phylum Pseudomonadota; class Alphaproteobacteria; order Sphingomonadales; family Sphingomonadaceae; genus Sphingopyxis. The sequence continues at coordinate 1,164 of NZ_JAOZVW010000158.1, read as the reverse complement.
CGCGCTGATCGTCCATGACACCGACGGCGCGGGATACGGCTGGAATGTCGTGAAGAGCCCCGGCGGCGAAAACTACAGCCTCGTCGTTCCGCCCGAAAAGATGACCAGCCTCGCATTGCAGGGCTGGATTTCGGGCGACACCGCGACGAAGCTGTTCGCGGATGCCGGGCAGGATCTGGCAAAGCTCCGCGTCGCCGCGCGCCGCGCCACCTTCCGCCCGGTCGACCTCGGCACGGCCTTCGATGCGGCGATTCCGGTGACGCACGAAGTGGTGCAAAGCCAGAATGTCCTCGCCAAAATCCCCGGCGCCCGGCGCCCCGACGAGGTGGTGATGTTCGGCGCGCACTGGGACGCCTATGGCGAGGGCAAGCCCGACGAGCAGGGCCGCATCTATCGCGCCGGAGCCAATGACGACGCGCTCGGCGTCGCCGCCCTGTTCGAGATCGCGCGCGGCTTCAAGGCCGCCCCGCCGCCCGACCGCACCCTCCTCTTCGCCTTCTGGACCGCCGAGGAGCGCGGCCTGCTCGGCTCCGAAGCCTATGCGCAGGCGCCCGTCTATCCGGTCGAAAAGACCGTCGCCAACCTCGGCATCGACATCCTCCAGACCGCGGGCAGCGCAAAGGACGTCATCCTCGTCGGCCAGGGCCAGGGCAGCCTCGAGGACGACCTCGCGCGCGTCGCCGCCACCCAGGGCCGCACCGTGTCGGTCGAAAGCCTCCCCGAACGCGGCCTCTTCTTCCGCGCCGACCATTTCAGCATGGCGAAACGCGGCGTCCCCGTCCTGCTGATGATGGGCATCGCCGGCGCCTCCGACCTCGTGAACGGCGGCAAGACGGCGGGCCAGAAGTGGGTCGATGACTATACCGGCAAATGCTACCATCAGGCCTGCGACGCCTGGGACGCGAGCTGGAATCTCGACGGCGCGGTTCAGGATATCCAGATTTTTTACCGGATCGGTGATGAGCTCGCACGCTCGGCCAAATGGCCGCAATGGAAACCCGGCAGCGAATTCAAGGCGATCCGCGACCAGAGCGCCGCAGCGCGGGAATAAGCGGCCGCTTCCGACCTGAGACCGACCCATCTTATATCGTCATCCCGGAATTTATCCGGGATCAATTCTCTCAGCGCCGGACGAATGGATCCCGGATCAAGTCCGGGATGACG
>NZ_JAOZVW010000157.1 GCF_025869345.1 Sphingopyxis sp. | reverse complement strand
CAATCCAGAGCGCGCGTAAACCGCCCTGGATTGCTTCGCTTCGCTCGCAATGACGTCCGGATTTAATGCGCGGGCAGGGGCCGAAGCTTGGCGGACGTTATATGCCAACGCAGTTGATCCGCGCTCGCCCCATCGACATCGTTGACGCGGCGCAGCACATAATCTCCGCCGAAGCGCTGCGACGCGCCGGTGTCGAGCGTCGCATCGACGGTGACGGGAACCGTCAGATAGATCGAGCCCGCGGCGCCCTCGGCATCCCCGACCGTGCCGATCGTCACGCGGGTTGCGCGGGTGTGCGCAAAGCCGGCGCGGAAGCTGTCCGGCGTCTGCTTCGGCGGGCCGTTCTCGCCCCATTGCAGCCACGCGGTGTCGTAATCCCCGGCATCGAGCGCCGAATAATAGAGCTTCACGACCGCGATCGCCGCCGCCTTGCTGTCGGGCGCAGGGCGGCAGTCCGCGGGCACCGCGCCATCCTTGCCGAGCAGCGCGCAGCTTCGCGCGATCTCATTCTCGATCATCGCGCAGCTATTGGCGGCGTTGCAGGGCGGGTGCGTCGCGGGCGAGACGTTGCGACACACCGCGGCGCGACGATCGGCGGCCTGCTGACCGATTTCCGCCGCGCAGGACCGCGGTCCGGTGGGCGCGGCGGCGGGTGCGGTCGTGGCCGTCGTGCCGGGTGCAGCCTCGATGGCGGTTTTCGCGGGCGGCGCGTCGGCGGCGGATTGGCCGGACGGCGCCGCCTGCTGTTCGCCCCCGCCATTGCAGGCCGCAATCAGCAGTATCAGGGGCGATAGCAGACCCCCGCGGTTTCGTTTCATCATCCCGCCCTAACGCGCGCGCGGTTTCGGCGGTTCCGTCGCGACGGCGCTAAATACTCTTGCCCGCGTCGAGCGCATAGCCCGCCGAGCGCACCGTGCGGATGATGTCGGCGGTGCCGGGCAGGTTGATCGCCTTGCGCAGGCGCCGGATATGGACGTCGACCGTGCGCAGCTCGATATCGCTGTCCTGCCCCCACACGCTGTCGAGCAATTGCCCGCGCGAGAAGACGCGGCCCGGATGCTCCATGAAATGGCGGAGCAGGCGGAACTCGGTCGGTCCCATCGCGACGATCTGGCCATTGCGCACGACCTTGTGCGCGACCGAATCGAGCTCGATGTCGGCATAGGCGAGCAGCTCGCCGGCGAGCGCGGGGCGCAGGCGGCGCAGCACGGCCGAGACGCGCGCGACGAGTTCGCGCGGGCTGAACGGCTTGGTCACATAATCGTCGGCGCCGGTTTCGAGGCCGCGGATGCGGTCCTCTTCCTCGCCGCGCGCGGTGAGCATGATGATCGGCACGTTCGCCGACTTGGGGTTGCGGCGCAGGCGGCGGCAGACCTCGATGCCGGGCAGGCTTTCGATCATCCAGTCGAGCAGAACGATGTCGGGGACGCGCTCCTCGACCAGGATCAGCGCCTGTTCGCCGTCGGGGGTCTGGCGGACCGAAAAGCCTTCGCGCGCGAAATGCCAGACGATCAGTTCGGCGATCGCCTCGTCATCCTCGATCAGCAGCAGGTCGGGCTGCGGCATCAGCCTTGCTCCTTCTCCGCGGCCGCGCCGCCTTCGGGGCTTTCGCCGCGCTCGCGCTCCTCCATCCGCTCGCCGGTCACGACATAATAGACCATCTCGGCGATGTTCGTCGCATGGTCGCCCATGCGTTCGAGGTTCTTGGCGACGAACAGCAGGTGCGCGCTCTCGGTGATGTGCTTCGGATTTTCCATCATGAAGGTCACGAGGGTGCGGAAGATGCTGTTGTAGAAATCGTCGACATTCTTGTCGCGGACGGTGACCCGCACCGCCAGGTCGGCATCGCGCGCGGCGAAGCTGTCGAGCGCGTCGTGGATCAGCTCGGCGACGAGCGACGACATCGACGTCAGCACCGGGATCGCCTCGATCGAGCGGGTCGGGTCCATCAGCGCGACGCGCTTGGCGATGTTCTTCGCATAGTCGCCGATACGCTCGACGACCGAGACGATCTTGAGCGCCGCGATCATCTCGCGCAGGTCGTCGGCCATCGGGGCGCGGAGCGCGATCGTCTGGACGGTGAGCTGCTCGACCTCGGTCTCCAGCGCGTCGATCTTCTTGTCGCCCTGCACGACCTGCGCCGCGAGCGCGAGATCGCCGTTGCCGAGCGCGGACATCGCCTGGAGCAGCGCCTGCTCGGCGCGGCCGCCCATTTCGCTGATCAGCCCGCGCAGACGGTTCAGATCCTCGTCGAAGGCTTTGACGGTATGATCGTTGGTAAGTGCCATCTGTTTCGTCCTGTCCTGAAGGCCGCCCAGAAATCGGGCGCCTCCCTAGTCTTCCTCGTCATGCTGAACTTGTTTCAGCATCCATGGCCCGTTCTCTCCCCCGGCGCTGCGCTGAAGGATAGCGCAGGCCGTGGATGCTGAAACAAGTTCAGCATGACGGAGGGAGCGGAAGCCATGCCTATCCATATCGCCCGGTGATATAATCCTTGGTGCGTTCCTGCCGCGGGTTGGTGAAGATGTCGGTGGTCTTGCCATATTCGACCAGCGTCCCGAGGTGGAAGAAAGCCGTGCGCTGCGACACGCGCGCCGCCTGCTGCATATTGTGCGTGACGATCACGATCGCATATTTGCCGCGCAGTTCGTGGATCAGTTCCTCGATTTTCGCGGTCGCGATCGGGTCGAGCGCCGAGCAGGGTTCGTCCATCAATATGACTTCGGGATCAACCGCGATCGCGCGTGCGATGCAGAGGCGTTGCTGCTGGCCGCCCGACAGCGCGGTGCCGCTCTCGCCGAGCCGGTCCTTGACCTCGTCCCACAGGCCGGCGCGGGTCAGCGCGCGCTCGACGATGACGTCGAGGTCGGCCTTGTTCGCGGCGAGCCCGTGGATGCGCGAGCCATAGGCGACATTGTCGTAGATCGACTTCGGAAAGGGGTTCGGCTTCTGAAACACCATGCCGACCCGCGCGCGAAGCTGCACCACGTCCATCGACGGGGCATAGATGTCCTCGCCGTCGAGCAGGATCGTTCCCGTTACCCGCGCGCTGGCGACGGTGTCGTTCATCCGGTTGAGCGAGCGCAGGAAGGTCGACTTGCCGCAGCCCGAGGGGCCGATGAAAGCGGTGACCAGATCGGTGCCGACGTCAATCGACACGTCCTTGATCGCCTGTTTCTCGCCATAGAAGACGTCGACCCCCTGGGCCTTCATCTTGGGATCGGCGATGGTCAGATCGTCTTGGGTCATATTCACCAGCGTTTTTCGAACTTGTTGCGGAGATAGATGGCGAGCGCGTTCATCGACAGCAGCACGATGAGCAGCACGATGATCGCCGCCGAGGTCTTTTCGACGAAGCCGCGGTCGACCTCGTCGGACCAGAGGAAAATCTGCATCGGCAGCACGGTCGAGGGCGCGCAGATGCCGTTCGGCACGTCGCCGATGAAGGCGCGCATCCCGATCAGGAGCAGCGGCGCCGTCTCGCCCAGCGCGCGCGCCATGCCGATGATCGTGCCGGTCAGGATGCCGGGCAGCGCGAGCGGCAGGACATGGTGGAACACCACCTGCACGGGGCTCGCCCCGACCCCGAGCGCCGCGTCGCGGATCGACGGCGGCACCGCCTTGATCGCGTTGCGCGCGGCGATGACGATCACCGGCATCGTCATCAGCGCCAGCGTCAGCCCGCCGACAAGCGCGCTCGCCTGACAAAGCCCGAACCAGTTG
>NZ_JAOZVW010000156.1 GCF_025869345.1 Sphingopyxis sp. | reverse complement strand
CTTCTCTTCGTGCCTGTGGGCCTTCGTGCGAGATTTTGGGGACTCGCACGAAGGCACAAAGGCACGAAGAAGAAGGAGGAATGAAGGGCAGCGGGATTCCCACTTTCGCGGGAATGACGGGAATTAAGGAGTTTTGACTCAGTCCTTCCAGCCCCAGAAAAGGAAGCAGGGCGGAACATTGACCCACTCGAACGCATTGTCGATGCGCCGGAAATGTGCCGCGAGGAAATCGCGGGCGCGGGCGCGGAACTGATAGACGAGGAAGGCGCCGCCGGGGCGCAGCACGCGGTGAGTCGCCGCGGCGATCGCGGGGCCGACGCCCGCCGGCAGCGTCGAGAAGGGCAGACCCGACAACACATAATCGGCCTGCTCGAATCCGTGCGCGCGGACGATCTCCTCGACATCGGCGGCCGAGCCGTGGACAGCGATGAAGCGGCTGTCGCGGATGTCCTTGCGCAGATAGTCGATGAAATCGGGGTTGGTATCGATCGCGATCAATGTCGCATCGCCCGCCATGCGTTCGAGCACCGGGCGGCAGAAGGTGCCGACGCCGGGGCCATATTCGACGAACAATTTCGTATTCTTCCAGTCGACCGGGCGCAGCATGTGGCGGATCAGGGTCGGCGAGGACGGGACGATCGATCCGACCATGACCGGATGCTTGATGAAGCCCTTCACGAACATCCCCCACGGTCCGAAAAAGCGCTTCAGCTTCTCGCGAACCCGGCGGATCGGCGAGACGGTCGATTGGGCCTGCGCCCGAGGATTGGTCATGACGGCTTTCGCATTGTTGCGGCTGAATAAGTGCGTGGCAAAATCGGCCCGCCAGCGCAAGGAAAGAGTCGGCCTTGACACTGGACAGCCCCCCTTTCGCGTGTAGGAAGACGCTGACCGCGGCGCAGGGCGACCGAAAGGGGACGAGGTGACGGCCAAATCGATTCCTGCCGACCGCATGGCGGTGCTGTTCGCGGTCATGCTCGTTGCCGCCGCCGGCAACACCGCGATGCAGTCGATCCTGCCCGCGATCGGCGCCAAACTTCGCATTCCGGACGTCTGGGTCAGCCTGGCGTTCAGCTGGTCGGCGCTGCTCTGGGTACTGACCGCGCCCTATTGGGCGCGCCAGTCCGACAAGCGCGGCCGCAAGGTGCTGATGGCGCGCGGGATCATCGGCTTTTTCCTGTCGATGGCGCTATGCGGCCTCGCGCTGTGGGCGGGCCTGTCGGGCTGGCTCGCGGCCAGCACGACCTTCATCCTCTTCGCGCTGTTCCGCAGCCTCTACGGCGGTTTCGGGTCGGCATCGCCGCCAGCGGTGCAGGCCTATGTCGCCGCGCGCACCGACGCCGAGGAGCGCACGCAGGCCCTGTCGCTCGTCTCCTCGTCCTTCGGCCTCGGAACCGTCATCGGCCCGGCTGTCGCCCCCTTCTTCATCCTGCCGATCTTCGGCCTCGCCGGCCCGCTTCTCGTCTTTGCGATCATCGGCATGATCGTGCTGGTCATGCTGCGCTGGCGGCTTCCGAACGACACACCGCGCTTTGCCGCCCGCGGCGCGATCGCCCCCTATCCGCTTTCCGCCGGCCCTGCCGAGCCGACCGCCGAGGACGAGAATGACCGCGACCCTGCGACACAGGAGTCGCTCGGCTGGCGCGACGAGCGCGTCCGCCCCTGGCTCTACGCGGGCTTTTTCGGCGGTCAGGCGCAGGCGATGATGCTTGGCGTCATCGGCTTTCTGATCCTCGACCGGCTGCACCTGCGGCTGAAACCCGACGAGGGCGCCGCGATCACCGGTATCGTGCTGATGGGCGGCGCCTTCGCGACGCTGCTCGCGCAATGGGGGCTGATCCCGCTGCTCAAGATGACGCCACGCACGACCGTGCTCTACGGCGCCGCCTTTGGCGGGACGGGCATCATCATGACGGGGCTGGCGCAGGATATGCACGCCATCGTCATCGGCTTCGCCTTCGCATCGCTCGGCTTCGGTCTCTTTCGCCCCGGTTTCACCGCCGGGGCGTCGCTATCGGTTCCGCGCCGCGATCAGGGCAGCGTCGCGGGCATGACCGCATCGATCAACGGGTCGGCCTACATCATCTCGCCCGCGATCGGCGTGTTGCTCTACAACTGGCACGCGATGGCCGCCTATGGCCTGATGGCCGCCTTCTGCGCCTGGCTGGTGGTATGGGGCTGGTCCGCGCTGCGGCAGGACCAGCCCGCGACCTAGGGGCCCTAGTCCTCCGTCTCTTCGGGCGGATCGTCGGGATGCTTCCGCTCGCGCATCGGCTTGAGCATCCCCGGCGCGAAAAAGCCGATCGGGTCGACGCTCATCGCCGCCTGCTTGATCTCGCCCTGGATCTTTTCATAATCCCTTTCCATGGCTTCGGTCACCGACGCCCGCGTATCCTTCAGCGCGGCCTCGAAATCCGCCATGGTGACGACATCGCTGGCGAGCGACCGCTTGAGCGCCGCGAGACCCGCGCGCCGGACGAGATCCTCGAGGTCCGCGCCGGTGAAGCGCTCGCTGCGCTCGGCCAATGTGTCGAGCGACACATCGTCCGCAAGCGGCATCCTGGCAGTGTGAATCTCGAGGATGCGCTTTCGCCCCTCGGCATTCGGCACCGACACATAGATGAGCTCGTCGAGCCGCCCCGGACGCAACAGCGCCGGATCGATCAGGTTCGGGCGGTTGGTGGCGCCGATAACCACAACCGACTGCATCTCCTCGATCCCGTCCATCTCGGCGAGGATCGTGTTGACGACGCGCTCGGTCACCTGCGGCTCGCCCGACGTCCCGCTGCCGCGCGCGGGCACCAGGCTGTCGAGTTCGTCGATGAAGACGATCGTCGGCGCGACCGCTCTTGCCCGCGCGAACAGCCGCGCGATCTGCTGCTCGCTCTCGCCATACCATTTGGAAAGCAGGTCCGACGATTTGATCGAAATGAAATTGGCGTCGGATTCGCGCGCGGCCGCCTTCGCCAGCAGCGTCTTGCCGGTTCCGGGCGGCCCATAGAGCAGAAAGCCCTTTGCCGGGCGGATGCCAAGCCGGCGAAACGCCTCGGGATTCTTGAGCGGCAGTTCGATCCCTTCGATCAATTTGTCGCGCGCATCGTCAAGTCCGCCGATATCGCTCCAGCGCGTCTTCGGCGCCTGCACCATCACCTCGCGCATCGCCGAGGGCTGCACGCGTTTCAGCGCATTGTTGAAGTCGTCGCGCGTAACGCGCAATTCCTCCAGCACCTCGGGCGGGATCGTTCCGTCCGCGAGGTTGAGCTTCGGCATGATCCGCCGCACCGCCTCGATCGCCGCCTCGCGCGTGAGCGCCGCCATATCGGCGCCGACGAAGCCGAAAGTCGTGCGGGCGAGTTCGGCCAGGTCGACATCCTCACCAAGCGGCATACCGCGCGTGTGGATGCCCAATATCTCGCGGCGGCCGCTCTCGTCCGGAACGCCGATCACGATTTCGCGGTCGAACCGGCCGGGACGGCGCAGCGCCTCGTCGATCGCATCGGGACGGTTGGTCGCCGCGATGACCACCAGGTTCGTGCGGGGCTCCAGCCCATCCATCAGGGTGAGGAGCTGCGCGACGATGCGCTTCTCCGCCTCGCCGGTCACTTGCCCGCGCTTCGGCGCGATCGAATCGATCTCGTCGATGAACAAGATCGAGGGTGCGGCCTTCGTCGCGGCCTCGAACACGTCGCGCAGGCGCTTTTCGGATTCGCCATAGGCGCTGCCCATGATCTCGGGCCCGTTGATCAGGAAGAATTGCGCCTCGCTCTCGTTTGCGACCGCGCGTGCGAGCCGCGTCTTGCCCGTTCCCGGCGGGCCGTGGAGCAGCACGCCGCGCGGCGGATCGACGCCCAGCCGGCGGAACAGTTCCGGATAGCGGAGCGGCAGCTCGACCATCTCGCGAAGCTGATCGATCGTGTCGCCGAGCCCGCCGAGATCGTCGTAGGTGACGTCGGTGCGCCGCGTATCCTGTGGCTCCTGATATTCGGGAAGCAATTCGACTTCGGTATTCTCGTCGATCGTCACGATCCCCTTGGGGCTCGCGGAGACGACGAGCAGGCGCACTTCGGCAAGCGCATAGGCCGGTGCGTTGAGCATCTGGCGCAGTTGCGGCGGCATGTCGCCCGACGGCAGCCGCTGCTGCCCCGCGGTCGCGACGGTGTCGCCCGCGACGAGCGGGCGCCCGAAGAAGCTGCGTTTGAGCGCGTTCGCGGAGCCCTGAAGCCGCAGATTTTCCTGCGCGGGCGCAAAGACGACGCGCGTCGCGGGGCGCGTTTCGGCGCGGCTCAATTGCACCATGTCGCCCGCCCCCGCACCCGCGTTGGCGCGCTGCAGGCCGTCGAGACGGATGACCTCCAGCCCCTCGTCCTCGGCATAGGGCGCGACGACGCGCGAGGCGGTCTCGCGCTTGCCGCTGATCTGGATGACGTCGCCTTCGGTCACGCCGAGCTGGGCCATCGCCGATCGCGGGATACGGGCAATGCCGCCCCCGCTTTCCTCGGCGCGCGCATTGGCGACTTGCAGTTTGACGCTTTTCTCTTTTACCGCGGCGTCGGCCAAATTCTTTCTCCCGCAAAGAGGTTACTATGCGGAAGATAGGATGGTCGTTCCCGATTTTCGACCCCCGTTCGCTCGGAACGGCAGACGCCAATTACGCCGCACCGCACAAATTTTCTGGCATGTCAGTAAGCGCCATGCCATCACCGCCGCCGAGACGATCATGCAACGCCTTCCCCCCCTCAGCAGCATGGAAGCCTTTCTCGAGGTCGCGCGCCACGGCACGGTGAAGGCGGCCGCGAGCGAGCTTGGCCTGTCGATGCCGGCGCTGTCGCGGCGCATCCAGACGCTCGAGCACGCGGTCGGACGGCCGCTCTTCAACCGTCACCACCACGGCCTCAGCCTGACCGAGACGGGGCGCGAGCTTCAGGAACAATTGTCGCCGATCATCGACGATCTGCGCGGAGTGCTCGGCCGTGTCGGCAGCCCCGACGCGTCGCTGCGCCTGCACCTCAACGTCCTGCCGCTCTTCGCGCAGCAGCGGCTCTTTCCGCGCTTGCCCGAATTGCGCCGCCTGCACCCCGAACTGCATATCGATCTCGACACGCTGTCGCACGCCGAGGCGCGGCTGGGCGAAGGGATCGACGCCGCGATCGCGCTCGCACGGTCGATCGATCCGGCGCTTTATGCCGCACGGCTGGACCAGGACAAGGTTTTCCCCATCGCGGCCAAGGCGCTGACCGACGACGGCCGCGCGATCACCGTTCCGGAACAGTTGCAGCGCCTGACCGTCCTGCTCCACCGCGAAATGCCGGAAACCTTCGCCGAGTGGAGGAAAGCCGTCGGGATGCCCTATCTCGAACCGGCGGGGATCGATTTCTTCGATTCGGGTCCATTGATGCTCGAAGCGGCGGCACAGGGCATCGGGGTCGCCTTCATGCACGGCCATCATTTCGACGACGCGCAGGACCCGCGGCTCGTCCGCCTGTTCGATTTCGATGTCGACAGTCCCTATAGCTACTGGTTCGTCTGCCGCCCGCGCGCGTTGCGCCAGCCGTCGGTCAAGCTGTTCCACGACTGGCTGCTGTCGGCGCGCATCTAGGGGGAGGCGACATTGGCCGGAATCGTCATTGCGAGCGGCGAAGCCGCGCGGCAATCCAGAATCGCGTAAACCGCTCTGGATTGCTTCGCTTCGCTCGCAATGACGAAGTGGGTCAATCTAAAGTCATCTCGCCCCAGAACCGTCCCCATGTGCCCGGCTGGGCCCGGTCATTGGCCGAATTATCTAGGAACCGAATAATCCGGAAAATGGTGCTGCTGGAGAGGATTGAACTCTCGACCTCACCCTTACCAAGGGTGCGCTCTACCACTGAGCTACAGCAGCATCCGGGTGCCGGCGAGCGCGTGCTCGCTGGGCAGGCGCGGCCTATGGCGGGGCGCCTTGCCGCTGTCAAGGTGCGAGGCTTGACGCTGCGCCGATTTCGCCGCATCGCCCCCTTTGTGAGCAAACCGCCCTCCCCCGCCGACCTCGAACGCGAGCGCCGCCTGGCCGAGGCGCTGCGCGCCAACTTGCGCAAGCGCAAGACGCAGGCGCGCGAGGCGAAAGCGGAAAACCCGCCTAAAGACTGACGGTCACCGTCACCGCGTCGCCCTCGGCGAGGTCTTCGGCCTTGCGGACGGCGGCCTTGACCGGCAGCAGCCAGCCGCCGCTTTCGCGGTGCGGAAAGACCGATGTGTTCCAGCGCGTGTCGCCGATCGTCGCGCGCACCCGGGCCGAGCCAAATCCCTTGCGGCCGTCGAGCCACTGGCCGCCGAGTGCGGCAAGGCGAATCCCGTCGGCGGCCTCGCCCGCGATGGTCAGGAAGAACCACGCCGCCGGCGCGGTCGCCGACTGCCACCGCCAGAGCGGCGTCGTGACGGTGAAATCCTCCACCGCGCCTATTTCGCGGCGACAGGCCGGATCGGCACCGGAACATTGCAGATGTCGGCGCCGCCCGCGGGCGTGATGAAAAAGGGATCGCGGCGGTTGGCGCGCGCATCGGCGTAGCGCGCGAAGCTGTCGCTGTCGGTCGACAGATATTCGAATTTCGGCTGTTCGGCCGCGGGCAAGTCCGCCGCGAGCCGGATCGAGACGATCGGCACCCGCTCGGCTGCATCCTCATAGAAGCCGAGGTCGCCCGTGCCGCGCGGCAGGCTCGACAGATGCTCGATCCCGCTGATCACGCGGCCGACGAGCGCGATGTTGCGGTCGAGATGCCGCGGTGCGTGGCCGATGACGGCATAGAGCTCGGCGCCCGAGCCCGTATCGGGCGACATATTGCGGCCGACGCCCACCGCGCCGTAGCAATGGATGGGCCATATACGTGGTTCGCCCAATGACTTTGATGGGTTGGGAATGTTCAACGCCCCCTGCCCCGCAACAGGCCATCCGGCGGCAAATGCAGTTCTATAGGGATAGCCCTCGTTCCTCGACCACTCTTCCTTTCCGGTGACCTTCAACGGAACGACGGGGTCCGATCCATCAAGCGCTTCGGAAGACAGCAAGGCCAAAGCAGGACGCTGACGATAGGCATGGACTACCTCGTCAGGTTGCTGTTCCCATTTTACGGGAGTTACATACTCACTCTCCGGCAGGGTCGCCAACCCCTCGGGCAACGGCTTCTTTTCGGTCGGATCGCCCCATTGCGCGACATAATTGTCCTGCACGCGGGTGACGGCGGTGCCGTCCCACCAATGCGCGGCGGCGAGCTTGCGGATGTTGCCGATCCAGCCCTGGCTGAAAGGCGGCGGCATCAACTGGATGACGACGCGGCGCGGCTTGCCCTTCGCATCGGGCGCGAGGTCCATGACGAGCAGGTCGGACGGCGCGATCGCGATCCAGTCGCGCGCGGGCGCCGCGGCGGCGATCTCGCCGGGCGACGGGATCGGGACGGGCTCATCGGCGTGGACCGGAAGAGCGAGCAGGGCGGCGGCCAGGAGCAGATGTCTCATCGCGCCTGTCTGCCACGCCCAATCGGCTTGCGAAAGACCCGGCAAGCGATTAGGGCGCCCCTTCCAGAGCGAATTGGAGCATCCGATTCACGCTTCGTGCCCCGCACGAAACGACCGGGTGCAGCGGAGCGGTGGCCGAGTGGTCGAAGGCGCTCGCCTGGAAAGTGAGTATACGGCAAAACCGTATCGAGGGTTCGAATCCCTCCCGCTCCGCCAAGATTTTGATGTCCGTATCGTATCGATCGGTCCCTGCCCGAACGATCGAAGTCCCTCCCCCTTCATTCTCCCCCAGAAGGAACCCGCCATGCTATTCCTCCAGGAAGCTGCGGCACAGTATCACGAGCGGATCATCTGGATCGGCACGACCACCGGATTGCCCGACGCCATCCTGCACATCCATGCCGGGATGTTCATTTTTCTGGCGGCAAGCCTGCTGACGGGGCGATCCTTCGATCGCCTCCTTCCGTTGCTGACGGTCATTCTGCTGGCCGGGGGAAATGAGTGCCTGGATCGCATTCATCTCGGCAATTGGAATTGGCCGGACACGAAATCCGACCTGATCAACACGATTGCATGGCCGCTCGCCATCTATGCAACCGCCCATCTTCACCGGATCATCCGATCGGTCCTGAAGCGAAGCGTGAAGGCGGACCGCCCGGCCGAGGCGGCGGCGGAAATCTAAATCGCGATCGGGTTAGGGTCGAAATACCAGCTATCCCGTCATCCCCGCGAAAGCCGGGATGACGATTCTGTCCGAAACGATCATGTTCCGGATCGCCCTCATTCGGCGGGGCCGTGCCGCCAATATTCGCCTCGCAGACGACGGCGGTGGCGCGCCTTTTTGACGGCGCCCATCACGCCATAAACGATCAGCGCGATCAGAAACGCGGCCACGATCGATGCATAAAGATATCTGTGTTCCACCGGGTAAGCTCCACGAACTTTCCCCCCCGTGCGCGAACGCCTATATCAATTATGTTTCAGGATCGCGAATCTGTCGGCCCGATTCCTATACCGGGCTGGCGGAATAACTGGACTACGTCCCCCGAGCGGATGAAGCGCGGCCGTGTCAACAGGCCGCCAGCGCCGCCTCCAGATCGCCCAGCAGATCCTCCTCGGCCTCGAGACCGACCGAGACCCGGAGCAGGCCGGGGCCGATCCCCGCCAGCGCCCGTGCTTCGTCGCCCATGTCGGCATGGGTCATCGTGGCCGGATGGACGATCAGGCTTTCGACCCCGCCCAGCGATTCAGCGAAGGTGAAGACGCGTAGCGCGCCGATCAGCCGCTTGACCGCTTCGACGCCGCCGCCAAGCTCGAAGCTCAGCATCGCGCCGAAACCCGATTGCTGGCGCGCCGCGAGCGCATGATCGGGATGGCCCGGCAGGCCCGGATAATGGACCGCCACGACCGCGGGATGACGGCTCAACATCTCGGCGATCGCCATCGCATTGCTCTGCTGCCCGCGCATTCGCGCGAACAGGGTGCGCAGACCGCGCAGCGTCAGCCAGGCGTCGAACGGCGATCCGCCGCAGCCGACGACATTGGCCCAATGCGCAATACGCTCCAGCCCTCCGGCATCGGCGGCGATCACCGCGCCGCCGATCACGTCGGAATGGCCGTTCAGATATTTGGTCGTCGAATGGACGACATAGTCGGCGCCGAGCGCGATCGGCCGCTGCAAAGCCGGCGACAGAAAGGTGTTGTCGACCGCGACCATGGCCCCCGCGGCCTTCGCCCGCGCCGCGAGCGAAGCGATGTCAACGACGCGGAGCAGCGGATTGCTCGGCGTCTCGATCAGTAGCAGCGCGGGCGCTTCGGCCAGCGCCGCCGCGACCGCAGCGTCGTCGCGCTGATCGACGAAGCGCAGCGACAGCTGCCCCAGCGCCTCGCGCGCCTTGAGCAACCGCATCGACCCGCCATAGCAATCGTGCGGCGCGACCACACGCGCGCCGGCGGGAAGCTGCGACGCGATCAGATCGAGCGCCGCCATCCCGCTCGACGTGACGACCGCCCCGGCGCCCCCCTCCAGCTTCGCGAGCGCGCTCGCCAGCAGGTCGCGGGTCGGGTTACCGGCGCGGCCGTAATCATAGGCGCGCGGCGCCTCGAACCCCGCGAATTCATAAGTGCTCGACAGATAGAGCGGCGGCGCGACGGCGCCGAAGGCCGTGTCGCCCGCGACGCCGTGCGCCGCCGCGATCGTCTCGGGCCGCGGCGAAGGGTTCGGCTTGTCCATGGGCGTCTTTCCTGTCTCGATGGGGTGTCGCGGGCCTGTTGCGCAGCCCGCCGGGGTTCGACAAATGCATATTCTTCATGGCTGAGGCGCGAAATTTTGCCGTCAAGCCGCCCCGCCCGGCAACGGTCCGTTCGCGTCCAGAAAGGCGGCGGCGCCGTCGATATTGACCTTATGGCTTTCCAGCATGTCGCGCAGGTCGGCGTGGAGCGCGTCGTCGCGCACCCGGCGCATCAGTTCGACGAGCTTGCGCACCACCCACGCCTGGCCGCGGTTGAGGAAAGCGAGACGCTCGATCGGGTCGGCAATCGCCATCGCCTTGCCGCGGAACGCGCCGCATTTGCGCGACGGGGTGCCGCCGAGCCGCCGGATCTGGCGCGACAGCATTGCGCACCAGCGCGCTTCATCGGCGCGGACGAGGCGCATCATCGCGGCATGATCGGCGCTCACCGCATCGCCGACGCTCGCCAGCGCGACGCGCGCACCGGCGCGCTCGGCTTCGAGCAGTTCGTTGAGCGCGGCCACGATCTCGTCGCGCGGCGCATAGCCCATATAGACGTCGTCGGCTTCGGCGCCGTAACAGACCGGCGAGGCGCGGTCGCCCGTCATGCCGCCCCCGTCGCCGCCGCGCGCAGCCCGCGCCGGATGCGCTCCATCACCCCCGCGTCCGCCGTCGCCGAATGGACGACATGCGCCGAATAGGAAAAGGCCGGGCTGTCGGCGACGATCGCCAGCCGCCCCTCGGCAAGATGCGGCCGGATGAAGCCTTCGCGGAAATAGCCGCTGCCGCCGGTGGCAAGGATATAGTCGAGCGCGAGCGGCCCATAGTCGATCGAAACCACGGCATTGGGCTGTTCGGGAAAGGCCGAGCGATAGCCGGCGGCGAAATCCGCGCCCCAGTCGATCGCGACATGGTCCTCCGCGGTCAGCGGCCGGTCGGTCGGAGTCGTCCGGACGAGCACCAGCTTCTCCTCGAACAGCAGTTCGGCGACGACCCCCGGCAGGGGCGGCGCCGCGTAGACGACCGCGACGTCGAGCGATCCGTCCTGCACGCGCTCCATCAGCCGGTCCGAGGTATCGATCGACGTGCTGACCGCGATATCGGGGCATTCGCGGCGCATCCAGAGCAGCCAGTGGCGCAGCAGCGGGCTCCAGAGGCTGAGCTCCGCGCCGATCGTCACCACCGTGTCGCGTCCGGGCGGCAGCGCGATCGCGCGCCGCGCGCGATCCCAGACCTGGACCATCGTCGTCGCGAAGCGCAGGAATTGCTCGCCCGCCGGGGTCAGCCGCGCGCCCGCCTTGTTGCGGACGAAAAGCGGGCGGTCGAGCTGCGCCTCCAGCCCGCGAATGCGCGCGCTGACCGCGGTCTGGGTGAGGTTCAGATTGGCTGCGGCGCCGACGAAGCTGCCGGTTTTCACGATTTCCAGAAAGGTGCGCGCGACAGCGACATCCATATCGATTTTATTTCTGAACCGCCCATAGCAATCATTTTCTTGCTACATCCTAAGCGCGCCGCGACCGTCTGGCAAGGCGGCTTGGCGCCCCGAAATGGCGGGGCCGATCAGGCGGCGAGCAGCACGTGGCGATAGGCGCTTTCCTCGAACGCATGCCCCGCGCCCGTCGCGACGCAGGTCAGCGCATTGTCGGCGACGCGGACGGGCAGTCCGGTGGACTCGGCGATGGCCTGATCCAGCCGCCGCAGCAGCGCGCCGCCGCCGGTCAGCGTGATCCCCTCGTCGATGATGTCGGCGGCCAGTTCGGGCGGCGTTCCCTCGAGCGCGGCGCGCACCGCGCTGACGATCTGCGACACGGGTTCGGCGAGCGCATCGGCGATCTCGGCCTCGGTCACCGTCACCTCGGACGGACGGCCGTTGACCAGGTCGCGTCCCTTGACCGCCATCGACAACCCCGCGCCGGCAGGCGCGACCGCCGATCCGATGGTGAGCTTGACGCGCTCGGCGGTCATTTCGCCGATCATCATATTATGCTTCCGGCGGATCGACGAGGCGATCATGTCGTCCATCTTGTCGCCGCCGACGCGCACCGAATTGCTGTAGGCGACCCCGCCAAGCGACAGCACCGCGACCTCGGTCGTGCCGCCGCCGATGTCGACCACCATCGTGCCGAGCGGCTCGGTGACGGGCAGCCCCGCACCGATCGCGGCGGCGAGCGGCTCCTCGAGCAATTGCACGCTCACCGCCCCGGCGTTCGACGCCGCGTCGCGGATCGCGCGGCGCTCGACGATCGTCGAGGCGGTCGGCACGCAGACGACGACATTGCTGCGGCGGCGCAGCCGGCTCGGCCCGCCGAGCGCCTTGTCGATGAAATGCTTGATCATCTGTTCGGCGACCTCGATGTCGGCGATGACGCCATCGCGCAGCGGGCGCAGCGCCTCAATGTTCGAGGGCGTCTTGCCCATCATCAGCTTGGCGTCGTTGCCGACGACCTTGACGCTGCGGACGCCGTCGCGCGTTTCGAGCGCGATGACCGACGGTTCGTTGAGGACGATCCCCTGCCCGCGAACATAGATGACGGTGTTCACGGTCCCGAGGTCGATGGCGACGTCATGGGCGTGGGGCGAAAAGCGCTGGAGAAGATTCATTTAAGGGGCGGCACCTTGGAAAAGAACATGGACCTGGAGCCAACGGTCCCGCCCCCCGGCCTCCCGCCCTCTCCATCCGCCGGGCATGTGGAAAGCCGCGCGCAGCGTCAATCGCGCCGTGAGGCAGGCCGTGGGTTTCCCGCGCCTGACCGATATTTCCGCGGCCCCGCCGGCACCGCTCAGCGCGCGCTTCCTGCAAAAAGCCGCCAGGACGGCCGAAATATAAGGGAAATGGTGCCCCTGGCCGGACTCGAACCAGCACTCCTTGCGGAACTCGATTTTGAGTCGAGCGCGTCTACCAATTTCACCACAGGGGCCCCCGCGCCTGATCCATCAGGCGCTAGGCATCTTTATGCGACCGGTGGTCGCAATCAAGACGGAGCGTGCCCTAATGCGCCGCCCCCGCCCTTGCCAAGCTATTTCTTGAGTTCCTTCGCCAGCGTCTTCGCGGTCGCCTTGCCATAGGGCGGCTTGAAGCCCGCGAGCCCCGCGACATCCAGCTTGGGCTGGCGATAGACCGCGCGCGCGTGGCTGAAGGTGCGGAAGCCGTCGACCCCGTGGTAATTGCCCATCCCCGACGGCCCGACGCCGCCGAAGGGCAAATCCTCCATCGCGTTGTGGAACAGCACGTCGTTGACCGTCACCCCGCCCGAGATGGTGCGCATCAGCACACGCTCCTCCTCGCTCTTGTCCTGCCCGAAATAATAGAGGCCGAGCGGGCGGTCGTGGCCGTTCACATAATCGATCGCCTCGTCGATCGTCCTATAAGTCTTCACCGGAAGGATCGGGCCGAAAATTTCCTCCTGCATTACCTTCATCTCGTCGGTGGCGCCGCGGACGATGTGGAGCGGCATCTTGTGGCCGTTGGCGCTCGCGAAATCCTCATTCCCAGGATTGACCTCGATCACCTCGGCCCCCTTCTCGCGCGCATCGGCGAGATAGGATTGCAATCGGTCGTAATTCCGGCCGTTGACCACCGAGGTATAATCGTCGTTCGCGAGCAGGGTCGGATAGAGCGCGGTCGCGCCGCTGGTGACGCTGTCGATCACCTCGCTCTCCTGATCCTCGGCGACGAGAAGGTAATCGGGGGCGAGGCAGATCTGCCCCGCGTTCATCATCTTGCCGAGCGCGACGCGCTGCCCGACCAGATCCTTGTTCGCGCTGCGCCCAATGAAGGTCGGCGACTTGCCGCCGAGTTCCAGCGTCACCGGCACCAGATTATCGGCGGCGGCGCGCATGATATGCTTGCCGACGCTCGTCGCGCCGGTGAAGATCAGATGGTCGAAGGCGAGCTTCGAGAAGGCGATGCCGACCTCCGCATCGCCGGTAAACACCGCCATTTCGGTCGCGTCGAAATAGTCGGGGACGAGCCGCGCCATCAGCGCCGACACATTTTCGGTGAACTCGCTGGGCTTGATCATCGCGCGGTTGCCCGCGGCGAGGATGCCCGCCATCGGCACGAAGACCATGCCGATGGGAAAATTCCATGGCGCGACGACGCCGACGACGCCCTTCGGCTGATAGACGACCTCGGCCTTCGCGCCGAGCAGGCCGAGCGGAAAAGTGGGTTTGCGCTTCTCGCCGCGCGACCAGGCGGCCAGATGTTTCTTCGCATGTTTCAAGGCGCTGACCGAAGGCATGATGTCGGTCATCAGCGTCTGGTCGCGGCTGCGATGCCCGAAATCCTCGCTCACCGCCTTCGCGAAATCCTCGGCATGATCGACGAGCAGCGCGATCGCGCGGTCGATCCGGTCGGTGCGCACCGCCAGGCTTTCGGGCATGGCGGCGGTAAAGCTCGCCCTCTGCGCCGCGAGCACGTCGCCCATGCGCGCCGTTTCGCTGGCGATATCCTGCTTGATGGCGGTGGCCATGACCCGTCTCCCCTAAGAATTGCGGCGATGTTTGATCATGGCCGCGAGCGCGTTGCAAGATGAAACCTGCACGCGGCGCAATCCAGGATCGACGGCGGACATCCGGGCCGCGTCAAACGCGGACGATCGGGAAGCGACCGAAAAGCGACGACATCCTCCCGGCACAGGGAGGATCGGCGACGGCCGCTTCCCACCCCTTTCCAGTCATTCATCGCGTTACGGCGACAGTGCCCCCCCAAAAAACGCCCTCGCGGCAAAACCTCTTTCCTACAATATCCCGCCATGCTTCAAAGTTGCGGATGAGCGGCACCCTAGCTGCCCCGGCACGCGATCCGCCCGCCTGTCGCCGCAAGAAAAGCCCGACAGGATCGTCATTGGACTGAACTTTACTGAACTTTGACGTGGTGGCGGCGCCAAGGCTCACCGCCCTTCTCTCGAAAGAAACGAGGGCTGGGATATGCCCCCCTTTCGCAGGTGCAGCATTTGGGCTAATCGGACTCCCGACATCTCTTTCCCTTACGGAGTCTTCCGCCATGACCGCCACCGATCCCGTTGTTTTCCTGTCCTATGCCCGCACCCCGATGGGCGGCATGCAGGGCGTGCTGTCGGACGCGAGCGCGACCGATCTCGGCGCCACCGCAGTCAAGGCCGCGGTCGAGCGCGCGGGCGTCAAGGGCGACGATATCGAACGCATCTATATGGGCTGCGTGCTGCCCGCGGGGCTTGGCCAGGCGCCGGCGCGGCAGGCCGCGATCAAGGCCGGGCTGCCCAAATCGGTGCAGGCGACGACCGTCAACAAGGTGTGCGGTTCGGGCATGCAGACCGTCATCATGACCGCCGAAGCCCTCGCGGCGGGCAGCATCGATCTGGCCGTCGCGGGCGGCATGGAATCGATGACCAACGCCCCCTATCTGCTCAAGAAGCATCGGTCCGGCGCGCGCATCGGGCACGACACCGCCTACGACCATATGTTCCTCGACGGGCTGGAGGACGCCTATGAGGCGGGCCGCGCGATGGGCACCTTCGCGCAGGATACCGCCGACGCCTATCAGCTCGGCCGCGAGGCGCAGGACGATTATGCGATCGAATCGCTGAAGCGCGCGCAGGCGGCGATCGCCGACGGCGCCTTTGCCGCCGAGATCACGCCGGTGACGCTGACCACCCGCAAGGGCGAGGTCGTCGTCGACACCGACGAACAGCCCGGCAAGGGCAATCCCGACAAGATCCCGACGCTGCGCCCCGCTTTCGCCAAGGACGGCACGATCACCGCCGCGACCAGCTCGTCGATTTCGGACGGTGCGGCCGCCGTAGTGCTGACGCGCCAGTCGGTCGCGGAGGCCAAGGGCGCCAAGCCGGTCGCGAAGCTCGTCGCGCACGCCGCGCACGCGCAGGAGCCGAAGGATTTCACCGTCGCCCCGGTCGGCGCGATCAACAAGGTGCTGGCGAAGGCGGGCTGGTCGATCGGCGACGTCGACCTGTTCGAGGTCAACGAAGCCTTCGCCTGCGTCGCGATGTTCGCGATGCACGACCTCGGCATCCCGCACGACAAGATCAACGTCCATGGCGGCGCGACCGCGCTCGGCCATCCGATCGGCGCCAGCGGCACGCGCATCATCACGACGCTGATCGCCGCGCTCCAGCGCCACGGCAAGACGCGCGGCATCGCGAGCCTGTGCATCGGTGGCGGCGAAGCGACGGCGGTCGCGGTCGAGCTGGTCTGATTGCGTCATAAAACTCGCCATTGCGACCCCCGACTTGATCCGGGGTCGCAATGACGAGGCAGGAAGGTTGCACGGGTCGGCCGCAACACCGCGCCATCCCATCGCAATGCCCGCGACAAACTGCGACACTAATGACCTGAAAATAAACGCCGCATTCCGTTTCGGTTCAAACCGAACCGCCTAGACCATTCCCAGTCATCGGGCAGATCCCCCTCCCCCTGACGATGCAAAGGAATGGCACCATGAAGAAGATGAACTTTCTCACCGCCGGCCTGATCGCCGCGATGATGATCCCGGCTGCGGCGCAGGCCCAGACCGGCGAGCTCCGCCGCGACCGGCAGGACATTCGCCAGGACCAGCGCGACCTTCGCCATGCACAGCGTAACGGAACCCATCGCGACGTGCGCGATGCGCGCCATGATGTCCGCGATTCCAAGCGCGAATATCGTCAGGATAGCCGCGACTGGCGCCGCGACACGCGCTACCGGAATTATCGCGCACCGTTCAAATATCAGCAGTTTCGCGTCGGCCAGACGCTGCGCTCGACCTATTATGCGCCGGCCTATCGCCCGACCTGGGACAGCCGCTGGGGCGTGCCACGCGCCGGTCGCGGGCTGACCTATGTCCGCCACTATAACGACCTGCTGCTCGTCAATGTACGGACCGGCAAGGTGGTCAAGGTCTATCGCAACGAGTTCCGCTGGCGCTAAGCCACCGACGAACCGCACCGAAGAGGGTCGACGGGCAACCGTCGGCCCTCTTTTTCGCCCGCGATATTGGCGTTGCCGCACCCCCGCGAAAGGCATAGCCTCCGCCGATCAACGTGGGGAGACACCGACATGAAGAGACTGGTTCTGCTGGCCGCGCTCGCGGCGCTGTCGGCCTGTTCGCAAAAGGCTGACGAATCGAAGGAAAGTGCCGCCGCGCCCGCCGAAACGGCGGCGCCCGCAACGGCGGGCGACTCGGGAACCGCGCCGGGCACTTATGACGTCAAGATGGCCGATGGCACGATGGGGACGACGACGATCAACGCCGACGGCACCTATGCCGATACCGATGCGAAGGGCAAGGTCGTCAAGGGCCTGTTCGCCCACCACGACGGCAAGGATTGCTTCGATCCCGAAGGCGACGAACCCGGCATGTGCTGGGCGATATCGAAGCCCGCCGCCGACGGCAGCTTCACCGCGACGGCCGATGACGGAACCGTCGTGACGGTAACGCCGAAGAAAAGCTGATCGCCCGGACCGGCCGTATCGGGGGCGGCCTCAATCGCCCCAGATATGGCCGGTTTCGATCCAGCCCTTGCGGCCGCCGACGTCGATCCGGCACCAGCCGTTCTTGCAGTCGGTGATGCGGCCCACGACGCCCGGCTCGGCGCGATAGGCGACCGCGGCCGAAACATTCGGTTCCTCGCGCATCGGACGGATGCCGCCGGTGACGATCGCGGTGCGTGTGCGGCTGAGCAGCCGCGCCGCCATCCAGCCCTGCGTGCCGTCGGGGTCCTCGATCTTGCGCCACGTCTCGAAGCGCGCGATCACCCGCACCGGCAGGTCCTTGCGCCGATATTCCCACAGCACCGGAACGTCGGGCGACGGCCCCTTGCGCATCCGCGCCTCGTCGACGCTGATCGACGCCCAATAGGGCAGTTCGACATCGGATTGCGCGGCGGCCGGTCCCACGACGGCGAGCAGCGCGGCGGCGGCGAGAATCTGGCGGCTGGTCATCCCCCAGCCTTGTCAAAATCGGCCCGTCTTTTCAACCGCTCGCCGCGATCGGAGCAGCGTTCGTCCACAGATGCGGCGCGCGGCGCCCCCTTGACCGCACAGCCGCGCCGCGCTCTATCGGCGGCCATGTCCGATTCATCCCGTCCGAAACGCCCGCGCGTCATCGTCACCCGCCAGTTGATGCCGCATGTCGAGGCGCGCATGGCCGAGCTTTTCGACGTCGCGCTGTCGGCATTCGACCGCGCCTTCACCCGCGACGAACTGAAGGCCGCGGTCGCCGATTGCGACGTGCTGGTGCCGACGGTGACCGACGAGATCGACGCCGAAATCCTGGCCGCGGCGGGCGAGCGGCTGAAGCTGATCGCCAATTTCGGCGCCGGGGTCGATCATATCGACCTGTCCGCCGCGCGCGCCAAGGGGATCATGGTCGCGAACACGCCGGGGGTCTTCACCGAGGACACCGCCGACATGACGATGGCGTTGATCCTGTCGGTCCCGCGCCGCCTTGCCGAGGGCGAGAAGCTGATGCGCTCGGGCAAATGGGAAGGCTGGGCGCCGAGCACGATGCTGGGCCACCGCGTCGGCGGCAAGCTGCTCGGCATCATCGGCATGGGGCGCATCGGCCTGGCGGTCGCGCAGCGCGCGCGGGCGTTCGGCCTGTCGATCCACTATCACAACCGCCGCCGCCTGCCCGAAGCGATCGAGGAGGAGCTGGGCGCCAGCTATCATGCCAGCATCGACACGCTGCTGCGGATCAGCGACGTGGTGACGATCCACTGCCCGCACACCAGCGAGACGCACGAGCTGGTCAACGCCGCGCGCATCGCGGCGATGAAGCCGACCGCCTACCTCATCAACACCGCGCGCGGCGAGATCATCGACGAAAAGGCGCTGATCGCGGCGCTGAAAAGCCGCCGCATCGCGGGCGCCGGGCTCGACGTCTATGCGCAGGAGCCGGTGGTCGATCCCGACCTGCTCGCGCTCGACAACGCCGTGCTCCTCCCCCACCTCGCCTCGGCGACGATCGAGGGGCGCGAGGCGTCGGGGGAGAAAGTGATCGCGAACATCCGCGCCTGGTGCGACGGGCATCGCCCGCCGGATCAGGTGCTGGAGGGGTGGGTCTGAATCGCCAACATTGCGCTCGGCCGCTCTGGATTGCTTCGCTGCGCTCCTCGCAATGACGAAGCTTCATAAGACATCGTCATTGCGAGCGTAGCGAAGCAATCCAGAGTGTCATTCGCTGCCATCGAGAATATCGGACCACAGATCGCGCCAGAGCGGATTATCCGCCTCGATCAGCGCCAGCTTCCTGGCCCGGCTGCCAGCCTTGATCTGCTTTTCCCGCACGATCGCCGTTTCCATGGTCGCGTGCATTTCGAACCAGACGAGCATCTTGCAATCATAGCGCGTGGAGAACCCGCCCAGCTCTTCGCGATGCTGCCATACGCGCTGGACCAGATTCGAGGTCACGCCGGTATATAGCGTCCCGTTGCGCCGGCTCGCCATGATATAGACCGCGGGCTGGCGTTCGCGCATGGCCCTTACCCCCAATAGCCTCGTCATTGCGAGCGTAGCGAAGCAATCCAGAGCGGTTTACGCCTACTCTGGATTGCTTCGCTGCGCTCGCAATGACGGCGTGTATTTAGTCCCCCGTCAAAATCCGGTCGACGAGCTGCTTCACCGTCGGGGTGAAGTTGTTCGAATAGAAGGGGTCGGTCTTGAAGTTGAACGCGGCATGGCCCGCGAACATCAGATTCTGTTCGACATCACCGCCGTGCGCAATGTCCTGCAGCGTCTTCTGGATACAGAAGCTGCGCGGGTCGGCGAGGTAGCCGGTGGTGTAATCGTCATGGTCCTTCCACGACGAGAAACCGCAATGCGACAGGCACCCCATGCAATCGGCCTGGTCCTTGCGGATCGTGCCCTTGTCGGTCTCGGTGACGAAGACGACGGTGTTGTCGGGGGTCTTGAGCGCTTCGGTATAGCCTTCGGCCACCCAGTCGCGTGCGCGGTCGCGGTCGTGCGGGGTGACCCAGAAATTCTTGCCCTTCACCCCGACGTCAAGCTGGACGACATGGTCGCCCGCCTCCTGCTTGGAATAGGGAATCTGGCGTTCCGAGCGCGCTTCGAGATCGCGCAGGAAGGGATTGCGCACCGCGCTGGAATAAAAGCCCGTGGGCGAGAAGCGGTGGAGCAGCACGTCGCCCTCGTCGAGGGTGCGCAGGCGATCCTTCCACCCCTGCGGGATCGGGCTTTCCTCGGTCAGCAGCGGGCGCGTGCCATATTGGAAGACGATCTGGCCGAGTTCGGGATTGTCGATCCAATGCTCCCAGTCGCGCAGATACCAGACGCCGCCCGCCATCACGATCGGCACATCGTCCGAAATCCCCTCGGCACGCATCGTGTCGCGCAGCGCCTTGACGCGCGGATAAGGGTCCTCCGGCTTCAGCGGGTCCTCGGCGTTCGACAGGCCGTTGTGCCCGCCCGCGAGCCACGGGTCCTCGTAAACCACGGCCGCCATCAGGTCGGCAACCTTGTGATAGGCGCGCTTCCACAGCGCGCGAAAGGCGCGCGCCGACGAGATGATCGGCAGATAATTCACATTGTGCCGCGCCGCGATCTCGCTGAGCTTATAGGGCATTCCCGCGCCGCAGGTGACGCCGGTGACGAGCCCCTTCGTCTTTTCGAGCACGCCTTCGAGCACTTGCTGCGCGCCGCCCATTTCCCACAATACGTTGATGTTGATCGCGCCCTTGCCGCTCGCGATGTCATAGGCGCGCCGCACCTGCTCGACCGCGCCGTCGATCGCATATTGAACCAGTTCCTCGTGCCGCTCCTTGCGGGTCAGCGCGCGATAGATTTGCGGAATGATCTTGCCATCGGCATCGTAGCTGTCGGCGTTGACCGCCGACACGGTGCCGATCCCGCCGGCGGCCGCCCAGGCGCCGCTCGACATATGGTTGGTTGCCGAGACGCCCTTGCCCCCCTCGACCAGCGGCCATACTTCACGCCCCCCGTAAAGAATGGGCTTCAAACCTTTGAACACTATAAACCTCTTTCTCTCCACCGCGGCGCACCCACGCCGCAGCCCCCATAGGCCGTTTCCGTAAGCGGAAAACGGCGACTTTTGTCAATCGACGCCGATCCAGCGACCGCTGAACAGGCCATATCCGTCAAGTGCGCGAGCATAAAGCTTTTCATAGGCGCCGACCATCCTTGATTCGTCGAAGCGTTCGGCCGCGATATCGCGGTTTTCCTGCCCGACCCGCGCGCGAAGCGCCGCATCCGCCGTCATCCGCGCCAGCGCCGCGCGGAACGTCTGCTCTTCTGTGGCGATGAACGGCCGGTTCGCCTCCGCCACCATCGCCGCGACATCGCCGACATCGGGGCTGACGACGGGGAGCCCCGCCGCCATCGCCTCGATCGCCGCGATCGGCGCCTGTTCGCTGCGCGACGACAGCGCGAGCAGGTCGAAATGACCGATCCAGCGCGCGGGTTCGGCCATGAAGCCGGGCATCACCAGCCGGTCGGCGAGGCCGCAGGCGGCCGCTTCGGCGGCGATCGCGTCGCGCTCCGGCCCCTCGCCGACGATCACGAGCCGGACGGACGGCGGCAGCGTCGCCACGGCCCGGACGAGGCGCGGCAGGTCCTTGACCTTGCGCAGCCCCGCGACGGTGCCGATCACGACCTCGCCGTCGCGCCGCTCGAAGCCCGGAATCGGGATCAACGGTCCGGCGGCATAAGCGGCGACGTCGATGCCGTTGCGGATCAGGCGGGTGCGCGATCCCGCGTGCCATTCTTCGGCCGCGATCCGCTGAAGCAGCGTCGACGGCACGACGAGCGCCGCCGCGGTGCGCAGCCCGACGCGCCGGAAAAGATTGCGTTTCCAATTGCGCCGGACGCTTTCGTCCTCGTTGAAGCCGTCTTCGTGGTGGATCAGTTCGGGCATGTTGTGTGCCCCGCGCGGAGCCAGAAGACGGCGCGCCATCACCCCGTCCATCGCGCCCCAATTATAGCTCAGCACCAGCTCGAAATTCCGCATATAGCGCACCAGATCGCGGTAACGCCCCAGCGACGGCTTGCCATATAGCGGCGGGGCATCTTGCGGGAAATCGACGACGATATCGGGATCGATCGCATCGCGCGCGCCGAGCGCTTCGGGCACCGCCGACAGGATCGTGTGATGCGCCTTCCCGCCCATCAGGTTCATCAGCCGCACCGCGCGCGCTTCCTTGCCGCCGAGCGAAAAGCTCGAATGAAGGTGCAGGATGCGGACCGGCCGGTCGCGTTCGGGCGGCGGCGCGTCGCTCACGCCGCCGGAAGCTCGGCGATCCACGCGTCGATCGCGGCGCGCGCCTCGGCCTCGTCCATCGTCGGCGCATGGCCGACCCCCGGCACTTCGACGAGCCGCGCGTGCGGCAGTTCCTTCGCCATCTTCTTCGCCGCCGCCGCCGACAAGATATCGGACAATTGCCCGCGCAGAACCAGAACGGGCGCATCGCCGAACGCACGATAGGCGGGCCACAGGTCAACCCCGGCATCGCCGCCGTGCGGCACGCGCAGCGGCGCCGCGATCTGCTTGTCGTAATCGGCGACGATCCGCCCCTCGGGCGTCAGCCGGTGGGTGCGCTTGGTGAAGCGCAGCCAGTCGTGGATGCTGTAGCCCGGATAGACCGCCGCATTGAGCTCCGCCACCGCGCGCGCCGCGTGAACCCAGGTCGGCTGGCTGCCGCCGGTGCCGATATAGTCGCGGATGCGTTCGAGCCCCGCCTGTTCGAGTTCGGGCCCGACGTCGTTGAGCAGCGCGCCGGTGACGCACCCCGGCTGCGCCGCCGCGAGCAGCATCGAGACGAGCCCGCCGAGCGAGGTGCCGACGGTGACGCAGCGTCCGATCGCCAGCTCATCGAGCAGCGCGACGACGTCCTGCACATAGGTCAGCGGCACATAGGTCATCGGATCCTTGGCAAAGGCGCTTTCGCCGCGGCCGCGGAACTCGATGACGATGACGCGCCGCCGCGCCGCCATATGCGGCGCCAGCGCCTCGAAATCGCGGGCGTTGCGGGCGAGGCCGGGCAGGCACAAGATCGGCGGCGCGGCCGCCGCCGCTTCAGGCCCCGGATAGATGCGCGCGTGCAGCCGGACGCCATCGTGCGACCACCAATAATGGTCGTCCCATTCGCGCCCGCTATCCTGTCTGACCGTAATCGACCGTCCCCTTTGCTCCATGTCCGCCCCGTCTATCGCCAACCGGCGCGAGGGCGCAAGCCGGAGGCATCGGCCGTTGCGTCGATTTATCTCACGCAAAGGCGCAAAGGCGCGAAGAAGGGGTTTGCGGCCACTTCATCATTATGAAAAGCTGTGTGCTCCCGCGAAGGCGGGAGCCCATCTCCGGCCGGTGCAAGATGGAACCGGCCGGAGATG
>NZ_JAOZVW010000155.1 GCF_025869345.1 Sphingopyxis sp. | reverse complement strand
GATCCATTCTCTCAGCGCTGGATGAATGGATCCCGGATCAAGTCCGGGATGACGAAGTTACTTAGGTCAGCTTCTGGTCGATCGCCGACATGCCTCACACAGCAAAACGCCCGCGGAAATCCGCGGGCGCCTTGTTTCAGCGATGCCGGAAAGGCTCAGCCCTTGGCGACTGCCGCGATGGCGTTGTCGACCAGCGCCTTGTCGGCCTTGGCGTCGTGCTTGTCGGCGATCAGCTTTGCCGCCGCTTCGGTCGCCGCCTTGGTCGCCGCGGTGCGGACTTCCGTCAGCGCCTGGGCTTCGGCCGCGGCGATGCGGTCCTCGGCCATCTGCTTGCGGCGCGCGATCAGCGCGGTCGCGTCGGTCTTGGCCTTGGCGACCAGCGCTTCGGCCTCGGTTTCGGCGCGCGCGCGCAGTTCTTCGGCTTCCTTCGCCGCGCGGGCGAGCTTGGCTTCATATTCGGCCTTGAGCGATTCGGCGTCGAGGCGAAGCTGTTCGGCTTCGCTGAGCTGCTTCGCGATCGCGGCGATCTTGCCGTCTAGCATCGCGCCGATCGCGGCAGGCGCCTTTTTCCAGATCAGGACGACGAAGAAGATCGTCATCGCCAGCGCGACCCACCAGCTCGGCGACGACCATAGCGCGCCTGCGGGTTCGGCGCCGTGCGCCGCTTCGGACAGGATCAGTTCAACCATGGAGCACCGCCTTCACCGCCGCCTTGGCATCCGCCGCCGCGACCTTCACGCCCGACAGCTTGGCGACGAGATCGGCCGAGGCTTCGGCCGCGACCGATTCGATTTCCGCCATCGCCGACTTGCGCGCCGCCGCGACGTCGGCCTCAGCCGCCGTCATCTTGTCGGACAGTTCGGCATCGACCTTTGCGAGACGCTTTTCGGCGTCGCGCGCGGCCTTATCCTTCGCGTCCTGCACCGCCTTTTGCGCCCCGGCGCGCGCGGCGTCGTTCTGCTGGCGATACTGGCTTTCCAGATCATCCGCGCGTGCATGCGCCGCCTTGGCGGCCGCGAGGTCGTCGGCGACCTTGCGATCGCGCGCATCGACGGTGGCCTCGATCTTCGGATACATGCCGAGACCGACCACCACGAAGACCGCACCGAAAATCAGCGCGAGCCAGAAGAGCTGCGAGGCGAGATACCAGTTTTCCGCCAGCTGGTTGATCTGTGGCATAAGTTTTCTTCCGAATGGACGGCTAACGGATGCGCGCGTCGAACGCGGCGCATCGCACGGGCGGCCGCGCGCATCCGGCGATCAGGCCGGACGGCGCGGCGCCGGCGTCAGGCCGCCTTCAGATAGAGAAGGATGGCGATCAGGAACGACAGCAGGCCGAGAAGTTCGGCGGCCGCGAAGCCGATGAACAGGCGGCCCTGCTGGCCGTCGGCCGCAGCCGGATTGCGCAGCGCGCTTTCCAGGAAGCTGCCGAAAACATTGCCCACGCCGATCGCGGCCATGCCGGCGCCGATCGCGGCGAGACCGGCACCGATGAGCGTCGCTGCTTGTGCGTCCATGAAATTAACTCCTTAGATAAAAGATTGGGGTGATTAGTGAAGGTTGACCGCGTCGTTGATATAGAGCGAGGTCAACAAAGCGAAAACATAGGCCTGGATGCCCGCGACGAGCAGTTCGAGCGCGCTGATGCCGATCATCAGCGCCATGCTGGCGAGACCGACCGGCAGGCCGATCGCGGCGCCGGCGCCCGAGCTCTGGACGATGAAGTTGGCGAACACTTCGAGCAGCACGTGCCCGGCGGTCATCGCGACGAAGAGTCGCAGGCCGAGGCTGAACGGGCGCACCATGAACGACACGAACTCGATCGGCGCGATGAACGGGATCATCGGCCACGGCGTGCCGTGCGGGACGAAGAGCGAGAAGAAATGCAGACCGTGGCGCCAGAAGCCGACGACCAGGACGATCGCAAAGGACAGGACCGCGAGCACGCCGGTGATGGTGAAGTGGCTGGTGACCGTCAGCGGATGCAGCCCGCCGAGCGCAAAAGGCACCATTCCCAGGATGTTGCAGAACAATATGAACATGAAGAGTGAAAAGACATAGGGCGTATATTTGCGCCCTTCGGACCCGATGTTCGTCGACATCATCGACGAGATGAATCCGGTGAAGCCTTCGACCGCCATCTGCCAGCGGCCCGGAACGAGCTGGCGCTTCATGCCGCCGAGCATGAACAGCCACAGGATGATCGCCGCAGCCGCCATCCAGACCGCGCTGGTGGTCAGCCAGACCTCGCGTCCGTCGATCGCGAACAGTTTCGCGATCGGTTCGACGGTGAACTGGTGCATCGGGTCGAATTTACCGGCCTCAGCGGACACGCGCGTCACTCCAAAATACGTCCCGGCGCCTTGCGCCGCCGGGCTGAACCTGACCTATTCCGAACCGCTCTTGCCGCGCGAGGCCGCATTGGCGATCCGGAAGATGTTCCTGAAGGCGACGATGATCCCGAGGGCCAACATCCCCAACAAGCCCCAGGGAGAGGTATCGGCAAAGCGGTCGATCAGCCAGCCGATCAACGCCCCGCCGAGCAAACCGCCCAGCAATTCGGCCAACACCCGGTTGCCGAGCCGGTAATTGGCGTCGGCTTCGGGTGGATTGACCCCGCTCCGCTTCGCTTCTGCGGCTTCGGCCCGGTCCAATCGCTCTTCGAGCGAGACCAGGCGCGAATCCTCCGAAGTGTGTTCCGGATCGCTGCCATTCTCCGTCATCTTGCGCCATCCTCCTGAAACAAAACCGGAATATTCCGATTCCGCCCGCGAAAAAAGGCCCGAAAATTCGGGAGACCCCTAAGGCGCGGCCCGTTTAGGGATGCCGCCCCGCGAAGTCAATGCTTCTGCTGCCCCGCACAAAAATGCCGCCGCGTTTAGGGGCGCGGCGGCATATGCGGCCCGGAAGCCGCCTTGTAGATCATCTCGTTACGGGCAGCGCGTATCGCGCACCGGCGGGCTCGCATCGCGGGTCAGCCAGCGGCCGTCGGGCGCCTTATATTTCTCGCCCGGCTTGGTCTTGGCGATCAGGTTGCAGCCGGTGACGAAAGCGAACTGCTCGACCGTGCTGCCCTGCGGCGCGCCGCTGGTGTAGGCGGCCTTGCGTTTGATGTTGATGTCGGTGACGAGCTGGCGCACCGCCGGGGTCGGGGTCGAGACGAAGCCCAGATAGCCGGTGGGTTCCTCGCCGATCTGTCCGGCCGAGCGCGCGGCCTCATAGGCGGGATCGCGCTGCGCCATCGCCGAGGGCACGACCATGCCAATCGCCGCCGTTGCCGCAATCGCGGCCATCGCCCATCCTGCCGGTTTCCACTGTTTCACCATCATCATTCCTATCTCGTCAGAATATGCCGCTATTCTGCTCAATGAGCTTCTTGGCATCACCATCCAGCTTGTAAACGATTTCCTGCTTGATGTTGATATTCAGGTTGATCTCGATCGGCTTGTCGGGGGTCGCGATCTGGACGCAGCCGCCCAGCATCGCTGCTCCCGCCATGATCATACACCGATCGCCAATACCCGGCCTCCTTGCTTCCTTTGTCCTGCTCTTCATCGCACGGGCTCGCTTTCTGGGGGCTGAACGGTTGGAGAGGCGCCGGATGTCGCCGCTTCCTGCTCTTCTATTAGTCTCGACAAATTCTGCTCGATCCAGACCGACGGGTCGTAGAGCCCCTTGGCCGATGTCACCAATTGGCGGAAGGGCCCGGTGACCTTTATATTGAACACCAGCGGGATCTTCGCGATCTGTTTGGTCAGGAAATTGCGCGTTGCGCCCTCCCCCTGCCCCACGCCGCCGAAACGAATGTCGGTCACCATTTCCCCGTCGAGATCCCCGTTCAGGATGATCGTCAGATCGTCATATTTGAGGCTGCGCAGCGCGCCAAAGGCAAAATTGGCGATCGTGCCGAGATTGTGATTCGACAGTTCGCCGACATAGGCGAGCGTGCCGCCCCCCGAGCGCGCGTCGATGCGCCCGCCGACGACGCGGCCGCCCAGCCCGTCGAACTCGACCGGCAGCGTCCCGTCGAATTTGCCGGTGGCGTTGATATTGTCGAAGCCGAACTGCTGGAGGAAGGTGGCGGCATCGACCCCGACGACATCGAAGCTGAGCCGGCGCGGCTGGTCGGCGGCGAAATCGAGCGTCGCGGGATGCAACAGCAGTTCGCCGCCCGCAAAGGGCCAGCGCCCGCCCTCGATGCGCACGCGGTTGCCACCGATGAGCTGATAGTCGATCGTGCCGTCGACGACGGGGATGCCGGGATTGATCTCCTTGATCGACGCTGTCTGCCCCGGCGCCGAATGCAGGCCGATCAGATCGTCGAAGGTCAGCGTCGCGGTGAGCCCGGTGACCGGACCGAAAGCGGCCGCGAGGTCGGTATTGGCGGTCGCGAAGGTGCCGTGGCTGGTAATGCCTTCCGCCGTCCAGTCGATCCGCCCGTCGCCGACCACCGTTCCCTGGACATTGGCGACCACGCCGAGTGCGAGCGGGGTCAGCATCGATGGCTGAAAATGGTCGTCGAAGCGGAGTTCCTTGACGATCAGGTCGGCGGCGCCGGTGCCGTCGCCGAGCCGGTGGCGGATCACCGTGTCGAGAATCTTCACCCCCTTCTCGCGCTCGCTGAAGCCTGCGGTTGCTTCGATCGCGCCATCGGCGAAGCGCAGGCTCGCATCCTTGCTGATCAGTGGCGCAAAGCGCGCGGGCGTGGCGGCATCGGTCAACAGCAGGCCGCCGTCGAGCGACAGCGCGCCGCCCGCATAACGCCATTGGCCCGCGATCTCGCTCATGTTGAGCGGAACCACGCCGATCTTGCCGCTCGCACCGGCGAGGTCGCCCGTCATGCCGCCCGCCGCGGGCCGCCCCGTGATGCGGTCGGCGGCAAAGCGAGTAACGCTGTCGCCCTCGCCGAGCCGGACATCGGCGAGCGCCACGGCCCAGCGCAGCGAGGCGAGATCGACCTCGGCGCCGCGCGCGTCGAACGCGAAGGGCGACGAACCGCTTGCCCCGCGCAGCGCGAGCGAAGGAATGCGGATGGCTCCGCGCAATCCGTTTGGCCCGGCGCTGAGCAGCGGCGCGCCGGGACGGCTGCACAGGTCGATGCCAGTGCGGCCGAGCCGGAAGCCTGAAATCGCGATCCGGTCGGCACCGACGCGGGTGCAGCCGCCGTCGAGTGCCAAGGCCCCGGTAGCTGACAGAGCGCCGCTCAGCGGTACGGTCAGCCGCTCGACGCGCCCGCCCGCCAGCGGTCCCGACAGTTCGGCGCGCGTCGAGAAGCGCAGCAGGCCGCCGTTGCCCGAAAAGCGGACTGGTGCCAGTGCGAGCTGCGAGTCTTCCGCGCCATAGGGTTCGAAGCGCGCGAGCCCGCTAATCGCGCCGTCGCTGCGGCGGTCGAGCGACAGCGATCCCGTGGGCAGGTCGCCGCCGCCGAAGGTCCAGCTTCCCAGCATCGTGACCGCGGGCACCGGCGTTCCGAAGATATAGGCGATGCGGCTGTCGGAGCTCCCGGTAATGCGCGCGCCGCTGGTGCTGGCGATTTCGGGCGCGATCAGTTCGACCCGCGCGCTTTGTCCCTCGCCCGCGAGCGCGAAGCGCGTGCTGCCGCCGACATCGGCCAGCATGCGGGCGAGCGCCGCCGCAGCGCGCTTCGCCGGCGGGCCGAGCGGAGTGCCATCGACGGCTTTCGCGCCATCGACGATCGCGCGCCGCAAGGCATCGCTGCCGGTCGCTTGAACGAAAGCCACGCGTCCGTCGAGCGCGGGCGCCGCGCGCCCCACTATGCCCTTGGCGTCGAGGGTGACGCTTTGCGCGGCAAAGCCGTTTCCGCGCAGCCGCGCCATATCGGCATCGACCGTGAGGTTCGTGCGGTCGGCGGTGCCCGAAAAACCGGCCTTGACGCCCAGTCGATCGGC
The DNA here is from genome assembly GCF_025869345.1 of Sphingopyxis sp. Lineage (GTDB taxonomy): Bacteria > Pseudomonadota > Alphaproteobacteria > Sphingomonadales > Sphingomonadaceae > Sphingopyxis. Next base: position 17,262 of record NZ_JAOZVW010000155.1, on the reverse strand, counting down.
AACCACCGATCCCGCGGCCAGCCGGGAGAGCGCGGCGTCGGCGCTGCCTTTCCAGCTTTGCAGATTCTCCGCCAGCGACAGGTCGAGCGCGACCTGCGGCGACACCGCCGTGACGCTGCCGTCCGCGCAGCGCAGCGTTTTCGCGCGCAAAGGCCCGGACAGGCTGGGGCGCACGTCGCGCACGCGCACGCTGCCATAGAAGGTCGTGCCCGCGACCGCGCACCCAGCCGCGGTAAGGTCCGGCGCCACGAGCGCCAGCTTCCCCGTGAAATCGCGGCGGAGATTGCCACGTCCATTCAGCGCCGCGCCGATATTGCCCCATGGCGTCTCGACCCGCCCGCGCGCATCGGTGAGCTCGGCGAACAGGTCGGGCAAGGCGAAGGGCGTCGTGTCGGTCGGATCGCGGAACTTGTCGAGCGAGCCGAGCGAAAGCTGGCCGTCCACGAAACGGCCATAGAGCCGCACCCCGTCGGCGCGGATTCCCGCCACATAGGGGCCCGAAAAGCCATAGCCGAGCGAAACCTCGACCGTTTTCGCGGTCAGGTCGGGCCGCGCGGGATCGCCGATGACGAGATTCGACAAGCGCTCGCGCCGGAAACCGATCGCGTCGATCGTATAGCGTGCTGGAATGCCGCGATCATCGAGCTGGTCGCGGATAACCCGATCGGCGATCGGCTCGCGCGCGAGCCACAACACACCCGCAAGCGCGACGACCGCGCCCGCGGTCAGCCAGCGCTTCTTGAACAGGATCGTCCGCTTGTGCGGCCTCGGCGGCGGGCTATCGTCCGCCTCAGCCATGGGCGGACCGCACGGATTGCAACGGAAAGGAAAAAGCGGCCAATGACGTCATGACGCTGATATTCGTTCCTCACGCGCCCCGTTCGGGCAAATAACGCCGAAATGGCGCATTTGGCTCCAGAAATAAGGACGTTGCCATAGACCCGGAACCTTATGGCCGTTGAGTGCGCCCCACAAGCTGGTTATGCCCGCCCGATGGGGGAGGCGCCAGATCATGCGGGACATCGCGCGCGGCTGCGGACGCGGCTGCTCGGCGAACCCGAGGGCATGGCCGATTATGAATTGGTCGAATATCTGCTCGCGCTCGCGATTCCGCGCCGCGATACCAAGCCGCTGGCGAAGGCGCTGCTCCGCGAATTCGGCTCGCTCGCGCAATTGATCAGCGCCGATCCCGACGGGCTGCGCCGCGTCGATGGCATGGGCGACGGCGCGGTCGCGGCGCTGAAGATCGTGCAGGCGGCCAGCCTGCGGATGCTGAAGGGTGCGCTCAGCGACAAGCCGCTGCTGTCGAGCTGGGACGCGCTGCTCGACTGGCTGCGCGCCGACATGGGGCCGATCGACATCGAACGGGTGCGCGTCCTCTATCTCAATTCGCGCAATATGCTGATCCGCGACGAAGTCGCTAGCGAGGGATCGATCGACCAGTCGGCGATCTATGTCCGCGAGGTCGTGAAGCGCGCGCTCGAGCTCGGCGCCGCGGCGATCATCCTCGTCCACAATCATCCGAGCGGAAATGCCGAGCCGAGCCGGCAGGACATCGCGATCACCCGCGATATCGCGGAGGCAGCAGGAAAGCTGGGGATCGTCCTCCATGACCATATCATCATCGGCGGTTCCGATTATCGTAGCCTGCGCGCGATGGGGCTGATCTGATCCGGCTTTACTTACCGGGGCGGGTGCGACATCATCTGCGGATGCAGAATCGGCACCGCCATCTTCGATTCCGTTTTCACGGGGGTCAGCTTCTCGCGGGCATATAGCCCCGGGTTCCGGTGCGTCGTGCCCCGAGACCCGGGGCGAAATTCCAATTTTTCGGGTGGCGCAGCGCGCGGCGCTCCCACCCCTCCCCCCTTTGCGGAAAGCCTGCACCATGACGACTCAAAGCAAGCCGCGCCGGCGGCCTTCCATCCATATGATCGATACCGAGGCCGACGCCCTGGCGGATCTGGCCGTCAGCGTCGAAAAGCGTATGCCGCAGGTCAGCGCGCTGCTGATCGATGAAATCGGGCGCGCGACGGTCCATAATGCGAAGACCATGCCCCGCGACGTCGTTACCATGTCGAGCCAGGTCGAATTCGTCGATGAGGCCAGTGGCGAAACCCGGACGATCCAACTCGTCTATCCGCACGAGGCCGACATTGCGGCGGGCCGGGTCTCGATCCTCACCCCCGTCGGCGCCGGCCTGATCGGATTGCGACAGGGGCAGTCGATCCGCTGGCCCGACCGCGATGGCCACGAACGCACGCTGTCGGTCGTCGGCGTCGTCCAGCCCGCGACCGCCAATTGACGCCCGCCATGCGAATGCGGCCGCCGGATCGCTCCGGCGGCCGCGTCGTTCGCTTGCGTAGCAAGCCTGTCGTCAGGCGCCGCGGGTCAGGAAGCCGGTAAGCTCTTCCTTGCTGACCGCGCCCGACTTGTCGGCGTCGGCCGCCGTCCACGCCTGCCCGATCCAGGTCTTGACCTGCTCCGATTCGGGGTCGACCGACGGCTCGGTCGCCGTGCGCAGCTTCTTCATCCAGGCGGCGAATTCTTCCTGGTTGAGGTCGTTGCTCTTGTCCGCATCATAGGATGCGAACTCGCTGTTCACGATCTGCGCGATCTGCGCCGGGGTTGCGGCCGTGCCCGAGGGGGCGGGCTGCGCCGTCGCGTCGCCAGCAGGCGGCGCGCTTTCAGGCGGCGGGCTCTCCGGCGTGGGGGCCGGCGTCGGCGCGGTCGTCGACGGGTCCGGCTGTTCGGTCGGCGGAGGTGCCGCGGGATCGGCAGGCGGGGTTTCCTGCGCGAAAGCGGGCATGCTTACGGCGGCCGCGCCGATGATAAGCATATGCTTCAACATGATGAAATCTCCTGTTTACTGCGGCGGCGAATCGGGTTCGGCGGCAGGCTCATCCTGCTTGTCCGAATCCGGATCCTGCGTCGGCGTGGTCGTGCTGTCGGGGGCGGGCTGCGCCTTCTCGGTATCCGCTTTCTGGTCGGGTTCCGGGGCGGGATCGGTCGTCGTCGTCGGTTCCGACTGGGTCGGCGCCGGCTGATCGCTGGCGGGCTCCGTTTGCGCAAGGGCGGGGAAGCTGACAGCGGCGGCACCGATCAAAAGCACATATTTAAGCATCACTTCACTCCTGTTGCGGCGGGACCGATCCGGGCCTGCCGACTTTTCCAAAGGGGCAAGCGAGCAACCCGTCCGATTTGCCGAAAGTTGCGAAAGGCGGGCGATTGGCGAAACCGCCCGTCCCTGCTAGGGGGCGCCCCATCGCGTTTCCGAACGGATTCTGCGATGTCGCCCCAAAATTGAAAAGGAAATCCGATGGTTCCCCGTTATGCCCGACCGGAAATGACCGCGATCTGGTCGCCGGAGAATCGGTTTCGCATCTGGTTCGAGATCGAAGCGCACGCGACCGACGCGCTCGCCGAACTGGGCGTCGTCCCGCAATCAGCCGCGAAGGCATTGTGGGACTGGTGGGCCACCAATCCTGCGATCGACGTCGCGGCGATCGATGCGATCGAGGCGGTGACCAAGCACGACGTCATCGCTTTCCTGACCTGGGTAGCGGAAAATGTCGGCGACGAGGCGCGCTTCATGCACCAGGGCATGACGAGCTCGGACGTGCTCGACACCTGCCTTGCGGTGCAGCTCAGCCAGGCGGCCGACATCTTGCTCACCGAGCTCGACGCGCTGCTCGCGGCGATCAAGCGCCGCGCCTATGAGCATAAGTTGACCCCGACGATCGGCCGCAGCCACGGCATCCATGCCGAACCCGTCACCTTCGGATTGAAGCTGGCCGAGGCCTATGCCGAATTTTCGCGCTGCAAGCTCCGCCTTCAGGCCGCGCGCGCCGAGATCGCGACCTGCGCGATTTCGGGCGCGGTCGGCACCTTCGCCAATATCGACCCGCGCGTCGAGGCACATGTCGCGGCGAAGCTGGGGCTGACCGTCGAGCCGGTGTCGACGCAGGTCATCCCGCGCGACCGCCACGCGATGTTTTTTGCGGTGCTGGGCGTCGTCGCCTCGTCGATCGAGCGGCTTTCCGTCGAGGTCCGCCACCTCCAGCGCACCGAGGTGCTGGAGGCCGAGGAGTATTTCTCGCCCGGCCAGAAGGGCTCGTCGGCGATGCCGCACAAACGCAATCCGGTGCTGACCGAAAATCTGACCGGCCTCGCGCGCATGGTGCGCAGCGCCGTCACCCCGGCGCTGGAGAATGTCGCGCTGTGGCACGAGCGCGACATCAGCCATTCGTCGGTCGAGCGCTTCATCGGCCCCGACGCGACGATCACGCTCGATTTCGCGCTCGCGCGGCTGACCGGCGTCGTCGACAAGCTGCTCGTCTATCCCGAACGGATGCAGAAGAATCTCGACCGCATGGGCGGCCTCGTCCATTCGCAGCGCGTGCTGCTCGCGCTGACGCAGGCGGGCGCGAGCCGCGAGGACAGCTATGCGCTCGTTCAGCGCAATGCGATGAAGGTGTGGGAAAGCGACGGAGCGCTGTCGCTGCTCGACCTGCTCAAGAATGACGCCGACGTCACCGCGAAGCTGTCACCCGACGAGCTGACCGCACTGTTCGACCTCGGCTATCATATGAAGCATGTCGACACGATCTTCGACCGGGTGTTCGGCTGACGCCGCTCTTCCCGGCGAAGGGCTGGAAACCCGCGACATTCTGGCATAGGGTCGTCCAAAGCCCAATGGAGGAGCAAGCCAAGTGGGAATCCTGCGGACGATCATCTGGATCTTGCTGACCGCCGTGCTGGTCATTTTCGCGATGGCGAACTGGCGGGTCGTGACGGTGACCATCTGGCCCGGCTGGGAGGCCGAGACCAAGATGCCGCTGGTGATCCTCGCCTCCTTCCTGATCGGCGCGGTGCCGATGTGGGTGGCGCTGCGCACGACGCGATGGTCGCTGAAACGCCGCCTCGACGGCAGCGAACGACAGCTCGCCGACATGCGCGCGCTCGCCAATCGCCCAGTCGAGCCCGCGCCTGCTGCCGCGCCGGTGAACGACGTTCCGCCCGCCCCCACCGACCTCTTCCCGACGGACAAGCCATGACATCGCCCATCTATCTCGCCATCGACACCCCGCACCTCGACGCCGCGCTGACGCTGGCGCAGAAGGTGCGGCACCATGTCGGCGGATTGAAGCTCGGCCTCGAATTTTTCTGCGCCAACGGCCATCACGGGGTGCACGAGATGGCGAAGTTCGGCCTGCCGATCTTCCTCGACCTCAAGCTGCACGACATTCCCAACACTGTCGCCAAGGCGATTCAGGCGTTGCGTCCACTCGAACCCGCGATCCTGACCATCCACACCGCGGGCGGCCGCGCGATGATGGAGGAAGCGAAGGCGGCGGCGGGAACCGCCACCAAGGTCGTCGGTGTCACCGTGCTGACCAGCCTCGACGCGCCCGACCTGGATGACATCGGCGTCGGCGGCAATCCGCACGACCAGGTCGTCCGCCTCGCCACGCTCGCGCGCGAAGCCGGGCTCGACGGCATCGTCTGTTCGGGGCAGGAAGTGAAGGCCGCGCGCAAGGCGTGGCCCGGCGGCTTCTTCGTCGTCCCCGGCGTCCGCCCCGCGAACGGCAAGCTGGGAGACCAGAAGCGCGTCGTCACCCCGGCACAGGCGATGACCGACGGCGCCTCGATCCTCGTCGTCGGCCGCCCGATCAGCCAGTCGACCGACCCCGACCTCGCCGCGCGCGAGATCGAGGCGACGCTTTAAGCTCACCCTATGCGTTGACAGGGCCGCGTGTCCCCGCGAAGGCGGGGACCCATCACCAGCCGGTTCAGACTGGGACCGGCAGGAGATGGGCTCCCGCCTCCGCGGGAGCGCACAGCTTTTCAATGCGCCGGAATATTCATGCCCCCACTCGTCAAAATCTGCGGTCTTTCGACCCCCGAAACGCTCGACGCCGCGATCCGCCTCGGCGCGACGCATATCGGCCTCGTCCATTATGAGCCGAGCCCGCGCCACGTCGATCTGAAAACCGCGGCCGAATTGCGTCAGCGCGCGCAGGGCAAGGTCAAGGTCGCGCTGCTGCTCGTCAACGCCTCGCAGCAACTCACAGGCGATGCGCTGAGCCAGGTGCGGCCCGACATCGTCCAGTTCCACGGCAACGAGACCCCCGAATGGCTCGCGGCGGTCAAGCGGCTGGTTCCCGCCGAGGTGTGGAAGGCGGTCGGGCTCGCCGACGCCGGCACGCTCGAACGCGTCCGCAAATATGACGGCGCCGCCGATCGCATCCTGTTCGACGCACCCGCCGCGGCGCTGCCCGGCGGCACCGGCGCGCGCTTCGACTGGTCGCTGCTCAGGAACCATCGCCACACGATCGACTGGGGCGTCGCGGGCGGATTGACCCCCGCGAACGTCGCGCAGGCGATCGCCGAGACCGGCGCGCCGCTCGTCGACGTCTCTTCGGGCGTCGAAAGCGCGCCGGGCGTCAAGGATGTGGACAAGATGGCCGCTTTCCTTAAAGCGGCGGGACGATGACACACGCACCCAACAGCCTTCGCACCGGGCCGGACGAACGCGGCCATTTCGGCCAGTTCGGCGGCCGCTATGTCGCCGAAACGCTGATGCCGCTGATCCTCGATCTCGAACGCCATTATCGCGCCGCACAGGCCGATCCGGCGTTCAAGGCCGAGTTCGATTATCTGCTCAAACATTATGTCGGCCGCCCAAGCCCGCTGTGGTTCGCCGAGCGGCTGACGGCCAACCTCGGCGGTGCGAAGATCTACCTCAAGCGCGAAGACCTCAACCACACCGGCGCGCACAAGATCAACAATTGCATCGGCCAGATCCTGCTGGCGAAGCGGATGGGCAAGACGAAGATCATCGCCGAGACCGGCGCGGGCCAGCACGGCGTCGCTACCGCGACCGTCGCCGCGCTGTTCGGCCTGCCCTGCACCATCTTCATGGGCGCGGTCGACGTCGCGCGGCAGCAGCCGAACGTCTTTCGCATGAAGCTGCTCGGCGCCGAAGTCGTCGCGGTCGAGAGCGGCGCGAAGACGCTGAAGGACGCAATGAACGAGGCGTTGCGCCACTGGGTCGCGAACGTCCACGACACCTTCTACATCATCGGCACCGTCGCGGGCCCGCATCCCTATCCCGAGCTCGTCCGTGACTTCCAGTCGGTGATCGGCAACGAAGCGCGCGAGCAGATCCTCGAAGCCGAAGGCCGCCTGCCCGACATGCTGATCGCCCCGGTTGGCGGCGGGTCGAACGCAATCGGCCTCTTCCACCCCTTCCTCGACGATCCCGAGGTGGAGATCGTCGGCGTCGAAGCCGCAGGCGAAGGTCTGGACGGCAAGCACGCCGCCAGCCTTGCGGGCGGACGTCCCGGCATTCTCCATGGCAACAAGACCTATCTGCTGCAGGACGAGGATGGCCAGATCACCGAGGCGCACAGCATCTCGGCAGGCCTCGACTATCCGGGCATCGGGCCCGAGCATAGCTGGCTGCACGAGATCGGCCGCGTCCGCTACGAACCCGTCACCGACGCCGAAGCGCTGGCGAGTTTCCAAAAGCTGACCAAGCTGGAAGGGATCATTCCGGCGCTTGAAAGCGCTCACGCCATCGCCGCCGCCGAACGCATCGCGCCGACGATGGGCAAGGACAAGGTGATGATCGTCAACTGCTCGGGACGGGGGGATAAGGATATCTTCACGGTGGCCGACGCGCTGGGGGTGAAGCTCTAAAAGCCCTCTCCCCTTCAGGGGAGAGGGTTGGGAGAGGGGGAATATGCGAGACCGCCGGTTGATCGAGTTCGCGAAGGCAATGCGCCGCGAGCAAACCGAGCCGGAAATTCGTTTATGGCTTCAACTTCGCGCAGCCCGGTTTCAAGGCGTCAAATTTCGCAGACAAAAGGTCATCGGCCGCTATATCGCCGACTTCTCGTCTCGCGAACCGATGGTGGTGGTAGAAATCGACGGCGATACGCACGGTTTTCAAGAAGATTATGATCGAACGCGAACGGCATTTTTTGAGAAGCAGGGTTACAGGGTGATCAGATTTACCAATTCCGACGTGATGACGAACATGGAGGGTGTGCTGACCCAGCTTGCGCTGTTCATCAATCATCCCCCTCTCCCAACCCTCTCCCCTGAAGGGGAGAGGGCTATATGACTCGCTTCGCTTCGGCCTTTTCCAAAAGCCCCGCCCTCGTCACCTTCATAACCGCAGGCGATGGCGACACCGCCGCCAACCTCGACGCGCTGGTCGCGGGCGGAGCCGACGTGATCGAGCTTGGGATGCCCTTCACCGATCCGATGGCCGATGGTCCCGCGATCCAGGCCGCGAACCTGCGCAGCCTCGCCAAGGGGACGACGACCGCCGACATCTTCGCCATCGCCGCTGCCTTCCGCGTGCGCCATCCCGACACGCCGCTCGTCCTGATGGGCTATGCCAATCCGATGACGATCCGTGGCGCCGACTGGTTTGCCGCCGAGTGCGCGAAAGCAGGTGTCGACGGCGTCATCTGCGTCGACATTCCGTCGGAGGAGGATGCCGAACTCGGTCCCGCGCTGCGGGCTGCGGGGGTCGACCTGATCCGGCTCGCCACCCCGACCACCGACGCCGCGCGCCTGCCCGACGTGCTGAACGGCGCGGGCGGTTTCCTCTATTATGTGTCGGTCGCCGGGATCACCGGGCTGCAGCAGGCGGCGCAGGCGAGCATCGAGGATGCCGTTGCGCGGCTCAAGGCCGCGACCGACCTGCCCGTCGCGGTCGGCTTCGGCGTTCGCACGCCCGAGCAGGCCGGGCGGATCGCGAAGGTCGCCGACGGCGTCGTCGTCGGATCGGCCTTCATCGACATCATTGCGCAGCATGGCGACGCCGCCGCGCCGCATGTCGAAGCCTTCACCCGCACCCTCGCCGATGCTATCCACGGCGCAAAGGAGATCGCCGCATGAGCTGGCTCGACCGCGTCCGCAACGCCCTGCCCTTCACCGCCAAGCGCGATACCGCCGACAATCTCTGGCACAAATGCCGCCAGTGCCAGCAGATGGTGTTCGTCAAGGAGTGGGAGGATAATCTCAACGTCTGCCCGCGCTGCGACCATCACGACCGCATCGGCGCCAAGGAGCGCTTCGCGCAGCTTTTCGACGGCGGCATCCACGAACTCATCGCCTCGCCGCCGGCGCCCGAGGACCCGCTGAAGTTCCGCGACACCAAGAAATATGTCGACCGCATCAAGGCGGCGCGCGCGCAGACCGGCGACCGCGACGCCTATCAGAATGCGTTCGGCCGCATATCGGGCCAGGGTGCGGTGATCGGCGTGCAGGATTTCGCCTTCATGGGCGGGTCGATGGGCGTCGCGGTGGGCGAGGCTTTCGTCACCGGGGTCGAGCAGGCGATCAAGCGCGGCGTCCCCTATATCGCGATCACCGCCGCGGGCGGGGCGCGAATGCAGGAAGGCACGCTGTCGCTGATGCAAATGCCGCGCGCGACGGTTGCGCTCCAGCGCCTGCGCCGCGCGGGCCTGCCCTATGTGGTGCTGCTCACCGATCCGACGACCGGCGGCGTCACCGCGAGCTATGCGATGCTCGGCGACATCCAGATCAGCGAGCCCAAGGCGCTGATCGGCTTCGCGGGCCAGCGCGTGATCGAGAATACGATCCGCGAGAAATTGCCCGAAGGATTCCAGCGCGCCGAATATCTGCTCGATCATGGGATGATCGACATGGTCGTGCATCGCAAGCAGTTGCCCGAAACGCTGGGGCGCCTGATCGGTTATCTGGCGCCTGAGAAGGCGGCGTAATTCCCTCTCCCCTTCAGGGGAGAGGGTTAGGGAGAGGGGGACTCTCTTCCCTGTCATGCCCATTTGAGGCCGGTGTTGGAGAACTCCCCCTCTCCCCGGCCCTCTCCCCTGAAGGGGAGAGGGAGTTTCATGCCCGACCACGCCCATAGCTCCGACCCCGCCGTGCAGGCGCAGCTCGACCGCCTCGCCGCGCTGTCGCCGGGGCGCGATATCCTCGGGCTCGAGCGCATCGCCGAACTTTGCGCGCGCCTCGGCAATCCGCAGGACAGGCTGCCGCCGGTGCTCCACGTCGCGGGCACCAACGGCAAGGGATCGACCTGCGCATTCCTGCGCGCGGCGATCGAGGCCGAGGGACTGACGACGCACGTCTATTCAAGCCCGCACCTCGTCCGCTTCAACGAGCGTATTCGGATTGCGGGCAAGCTGATCGACGACAGCCAGCTCGCCGCGCTGCTCGGCGAAGTGCTCGATGTCGCCGACGGATTGCAGGCGAGCTTTTTCGAGGTCACGACCGCCGCCGCGTTCCTCGCCTTCGCGCGGACCCCCGCCGATGCCTGCATCGTCGAGGTCGGACTCGGCGGGCGGCTCGATGCGACGAACATCATCGCGCACCCGGCGGTTTGCGGCATCGCGTCGCTCGGCATCGATCACGAAGCCTTTCTGCTCGCGCCCGAGGCGAATGTCCCCGCCGCCCCGCTGGACCGCATCGCCTTTGAAAAGGCGGGCATCGCAAAAGCCGGCGTCCCGCTGGTGACGCAGGCCTATCCCGCAACCGCGCGGGCGGAAATCGCGAAGCAGACCGCAAAGGCCGGCGCGATGCTGCTCGACCGCGGCGGCGCGTGGGAGGCCACAGCCGACGACAAGGGCCTGCATTACCGCGATGCGCGCGGCGCGCTCGACCTGCCGCTCCCCGCCATGGCCGGCGCGCATCAGGCCGACAACGCCGCGCTCGCCGTCGCGATGCTCCGCCATCAGACCGCGCTGGCCCTTTCCGACGAAGCCTTTGCGGTATCGATGAAAGCGGCGCGCTGGCCCGCCCGATTGCAACGCCTCGGCGCGGGACCGCTGACCGCCCTGCTGCCGCAGGGCACAGCATTGTGGCTCGATGGCGGGCATAATCCCGACGCCGGTGCGGCGCTTGCCAAGGCCCTGGCCGGCCAGCCGCCACTCCACATCATCTGCGGGCTACTCGCGAACAAGGATGCGGCGGGCTTTCTGCGCCCGATCGCCGACAAGATCGCCTCCTTTCAGGCGGTGCCGATTCCGGGGCATGAGCATCATGATCCACAGGCACTATGCCGCCAGGTGCAGGGTGAACTGGGCGTCGCCGATGTCCGCGCTTGTCCCGATGTCGAAACCGCGCTGCGCCATATCGCGCACAACCGCGCACCTACCGACGTGCTGGTCTGCGGCTCGCTCTATCTTGCGGGCGTCGTTCTCGACCTCAATCGTGAATGGCCGGTCTGACCCACCGTTGCGCGAGGGCGTCAGCCGGTTGATTTTTCCTCGACTTTCCCTGCCGTTCCGACGGACAGGTCGACGAGGCCCGCTCGCATCATCCACCAGAACAGCAGAACGCCGGGCACCGCCGCCGCGGTGGTCAGCAGATAGAATTGGACATAGCCGAATTGCTCGATCAGCGCGCCCGCGGTGGTGCCGGTGACGAAGCGTCCGACGATGCTCGCCGCCGATGAAATCAACGCATAATGGGCCGCGGTAAAGCGCAGGTCGCAAAGCGCGGAGAAATAGGCAACGACGACGACGCCGCCGATGCCGCTGGCGAAATTTTCGAACCCGATCGCCCCCGCCATGCCGATATTGCTTTTGCCGGTCGCGGCCAGCAGCGCGAAGCTGAAGTTCGATACCGCCATCAGGATCAGGCTGACCAGTACCGATCGCTTCATCCCCATGCGCGAATAGATGATACCCCCGACGAAAATCCCGATCAGATAGGCCCAGAAGCCGATGCCGACGTCATAGATCGCGATCTCGTCGTTGGTGTAGCCCAGATCGTCGAACAGCAGGCGGAACGTCAGATTCGCCAGCGTGTCGCCGATCTTGTGAACGAGGATGAACAGCAGCACGAGCGGCGCGCCCTGCCGCTGGAAAAATTCGACGAAGGGGCCGATGATCGACTGGACGATCGCGCTGCCGCCCTTGCGTTCGGCGGGGCTGCGATGCCGTTCGGGCTCGCCGTTCCACAGCGCCGCGATCACGGCGGGTAGCGCAAAGAGCGCGCAGGCCAGATAGGCGGCTTCCCACCCGTGGCGCGCGGCAAGATAGAGCGCGAGCGCACCGGCGGCGGTCGATCCGATACGCCAGCCATATTGGCTCATCCCCGATCCGATGCCCAGTTGTTCGGGTTTCAGGATTTCGATGCGATAGGCGTCGATCACGATGTCGAAGGTCGCGCCTGCCAGCCCGACGAGGATCGCCGCGACCGCAACCTGGAAGATGTCGGCCTTTGGATCCTGCATCGCCAGATTCGCCACCGCGGCCATCACCAATGCCGCGGCCAGAATGATCCACGACACGCGCTGACCAAGGCGGCCCAGCACCGGCAGGCGAACCCCGTCGACCACCCACGACCACAAGGGTTTCAGATTATAGACGAGGAAGGCGAGCGTGAAGGCGGTCACCGTCTTCTTGTCGATGCCGTCCTGCGCCAGCCGCGTCGTCAGCGTCGCGCCGATCATCGCATAGGGGAAGCCCGACGACACGCCGAGCAGGAAGGCGGCGACCGGCGCGCGTTCCAGATAGGGCCGGATGCTGTCCCACCAGCCCTGCGGTGCCGGCGTCACGCTGTCTGCTTGCAAAATCGGCTCTCCCCTAACGCCCGGACATGACGCCCATGGCCTAAAGCGTCGGGAGCAAATTGGAAGCGGCTAATTGGGACGCTGCGCCAAAACGCCGTGCGGTCACGCCGCTTCGGGGCGCCAGAAGGTGACGAGGCCGCTGACCTTGCGCGGCGCCTTTTTCTTGCAGGTCATCGTCTCGACCGCCTTCACCGCCGACAGCAGCGCCGAGGCGCTGTGCGGCTTGCCGAGGCAGGCGACGGCGATCTCTTCGGCATCGGTGGGGCATTCGCCGGTCACCAGCAGCACCGCGATGCCGCGGTCGCGTGCCAGGCGGGCGACCTCGCGGCCCGTCATGTGGCCTGCAAGGCCAAGGTCGAGGACGATCGCGTCGATCTGGGTCGAGGCGATCACCGCGACAGCGGCTTCGCCCGAATCGACCGTCGCGACGACATCATAGCCGCCATGCTTCAGCGTCCGCTCGCTATCGAACGCGACCAGCGGGTCATCCTCGATGACCAGCAGGCGCTTGATGCACGACGGGCGAGACGCGAAGAGCATATAAACTCCCTTTACCGACGCCATGACTCGCTCTGGCCTTTCCTGCAATATCGCTTCGGCTTGCCATCGACGAAGCGATCGTTTTCGGGCTATGAGCGTGATCACAAAGTCACAGTTTGTGTCTGAAAACGACAAGAAAGCCGCATCCGTTCCCATGACCACCCGCCGTCCGCCCCGCAGCGCGCCCCGTCCGGCGCCCGCCGATGCCCCGCGCGGCCGCCGTGCCGCGCGCGCCGCCGCGCCGCCCCGCGATCCCAAGGCCGAACCCGAGCGCGAGGATGGGCCACAGCGGATCGCCAAGCTGCTCGCGCGCGCCGGGGTCGGGTCGCGGCGCGATGTCGAACGGATGATCGAGGAGGGCCGCATCGCGCTCAACGGCGAGACGGTCGCGCAGCCCGCGCCGCTGCTGGCGTCGCTCGACGGGCTGACGGTCGACGGCCAGCCCGTCGCCAAGCCCGTTTCGACCCGCCTCTATCGCTTTCACAAGCCCGCGGGCTGCCTGACCGCCGCGCGCGATCCCAAGGGGCGCAAGACGATCTACGACCTTTTGCCCAAGGGGCTGCCGCGGCTGATGCCGGTGGGACGGCTCGATTATAATACCGAAGGGCTGTTGCTCCTCACCAACGACGGCGAATTCAAGCGCCAGCTCGAACTGCCCGCGAGCGGGGTCGAGCGCACCTATCGCGCGCGCGCGTTCGGCGACATCAGCCAGGCGCAGCTCGAGGATCTAGTCGAGGGCATCGAAATCGACGGCATCCGCTATGGCAAGATCGACGCCAATCTCGAACGCCGCACCGGGCGCAACCAGTGGATCGAGATGACGCTGACCGAGGGCAAGAATCGCGAGGTGCGCCGCGTCCTCGAACATCTCGGCCTTCAGGTCAGCCGCCTGATCCGCACGCGCTATGGGCAGTTCACCCTCGACGGGCTCGACATGGGCGGGGTCGAGATCGTGCCGCGCGACGAATTGTTCCAGTTCCGGCGGCGCCTCGACAAATGAGGGTCATCGCGGGCGAATGGCGCGGCCGCAAGCTGATCGCGCCGAAGAATGACGCGACGCGTCCCACCGCGGACCGCACGCGTGAGACGCTTTTCTCGATGCTCACCAGCCGTGTCGGCAGTTTCGAGGGGCTGTATGTCGCCGATCTGTTCGCGGGCTCGGGCGCGCTCGGGATCGAGGCGCTGTCGCGCGGCGCCGCACAGTGCCTGTTCGGCGAGCAGGATCGCGACGCGCTCGACGCGCTCCGCCAGAATCTCGCGGCGCTAGGCGCGGCGCCGCGCGCCGACGTGCGGGCGGGATCGGTTCTGGGCCTCGGTCCCGCGCGCCGCAGCTTCGACCTGCTGCTGTTCGACGCCCCCTATGGCACCGGCGCGGGCAGCGTCGCGCTCGACAAGCTCAACCGGCTCGGCTGGATCGGACCCGACAGCTGGATTTCGGTCGAGACCGCCGAACGCGAAAGCGTCGATGTCGCGGGGTTTGAAATCGACGCCGAGCGCCGGGTCGGCAAGGCGAAGCTGACGCTGCTACGGCTGGCGTGACGTCTTCCGCACCATCAGCAGCCCGATCCAGCTCACAACCCCGGCGAGCGCGAGGTAGAGGCCGACCACGTCGGTCCCGCGCCAGTCGCTGAGCGCCTGCGCGACGATCGGGGCGAGCGCGCCGCCCAATATGCCGCCGGCGTTGAAGGTCACCGACGCGCCGGTATAGCGCACGCGCACCGGGAACAGCGCGGTCAGCCAGCTTCCGAGCGGGCCATAGACGAGGCCCATCACGAACAGCGCCGCCGCGAGCCCCGCGAAGATGACCGGCCAGCTTCCCGACGCCAGCGACGGTCCGAAGATCAGCCCGACGAGGATCGTCGCGCCGCATCCCCACGTCAGCACGCGCTGGGCGCTCGATGCGTCGCTCGCATAGCCCGCGAAGATGATGCCGCCCGCCATGAACAGGATCGCGCCGAGCTGGACGAGCAGGAATTGCTCCTTCGGATAGCCGAGCGTCGTCGTGCCATGCGCGAGCGCGAAGCTGGTCGAGAGATAGAAGATCGCGAAACAGGCGACGACCGCGAAAGTGCCCGCCAGCGTCGCGAGCAGGTGGTGCCGCAGCAATTCGCCGAGCGGGACGCCGACGGGCGCGTCCTTCTCGAGCGCTTCCTTGAAATCGGGCGTCTCGCCGATCTTCAGCCGCACCCACAGGCCGAGGCCGACGAGCACCGCGGAGAAGAGAAAGGGGATGCGCCAGCCCCAGGCCGCGAAAT
Organism: Sphingopyxis sp.; assembly: GCF_025869345.1. Lineage (GTDB taxonomy): Bacteria > Pseudomonadota > Alphaproteobacteria > Sphingomonadales > Sphingomonadaceae > Sphingopyxis. The sequence continues at coordinate 1,887 of NZ_JAOZVW010000155.1, read as the reverse complement.
CGGCATCGTTCAGCACGAGGCCGAGCAGCAGGAACAGCCCGTTCGCGGCGATGAAGCCGACCGGCGCGCCCAATTGCGGGAACATGCCGAAGCGCGATTTCCATCCGGGCGGCGCATTCTCGACCGCGAGCAGCGCCGCCCCGCCCCATTCGCCGCCGAGCCCCAGCCCCTGCCCGAAGCGCAGGATGCAGAGCAGCAGCGGCGCGACCCAGCCGACCATCGCATAGGTCGGCAAAAAGGCGATCAGCAGCGTCGAGGCGCCCATCAGCACCAGCGAGGCGACGAGGGTCGACTTGCGCCCGATACGGTCGCCATAATGGCCGAAGACGATCGCGCCGACGGGGCGCGCGAGGAAAGCGAGCCCGAAGCTCATGAAGCTGAACATGAGCTGCGCCGACGGCGATTCGGCGGGAAAAAAGAGCGGCCCGATCACCAGCGCGGCAGCCGTCGCATAGACGTAGAAATCATAGAATTCGACCGCGGTGCCGACGAGGCTCGCGGTCAGGATGCGGCGGTGCTTGCGATAGGGTGCCAAGTCCATGGGCGACGCCCCTCCCTCTTGTTTCTTCAGCGTTTCGATCGGGCCGCTTTGGACGGGTTGGGGCATTTTGTGCAAGGCGGAATAAAGGTGGAGGGGTGCGCGATGATCCCCCCTTCGTCATTCCCGCGAAAGCGGGAACCCAGTGTGGGGTCAGCCGACGCACGCTCTGGGTTCCCGCTTTCGCGGGAATGGCAAACGTTATAATCAAAGATCGGTCGTGCTCGCCTTTTTCCATCCGGCAATTGGCGATTTTCACGCACCGCGCTAGACGCACTCCATGACCGCATTCCACCAGATCGGCATCGTTGGCGCGGGCCGCGTCGCGCAGGCACTGGCGCTTGCCCTCGCACCGCATTCGAGCGCGCCGCCGCTGCTGTGGGCGCGATCCCGCGACAAGGCCCGCGCTGTCGCGCACGCCGTTGCCGCGCCCCGGCTGGGCGATCTCGCAAGCGGCTGCGACGTCATCGCCATCGCGGTCTCCGACGACGCGCTCGCAGCCGTCGCGGCCGATCTCGCAGCCGCCCTGCCCTCCCTCGCCGCGCCCTTCGTCTTTCACCTCAGCGGCAGCAGTGGCGCCGCGATCCTCGATCCATTACGCCATGCCGGGGCGCCGACCGCCGCGATCCATCCGGCGATGACCTTCACCGGCGACGCCCACAGCGAGATCCAGCGCATGAAGCAGGCGCGGTTCGCGGTCACCGGCTCCTCCCCGGAGGCCGGCCAGATAGCGCGGCAGATCGTCGGCCTGCTCGGCGGCGTGGCGGTCGAGATCGCCGAGGAGCGCCGTCCGCTGTATCACGCCGCGCTTTGCCATGCCTCCAATCATCTCGTGACGCTGATGGCGGGCGCTTCGCACGCGCTGGCCGCGACGGGCGTCGACGATCCCGCGGCGCTGCTCGCACCCCTCGTTCGCGCAGCGCTCGAAAATAGTCTGGAGCGCGGCTTTGCGGCGCTGTCAGGGCCGTTGCTGCGCGGCGACGAGCGGACGGTCGCGGGGCATCTGGCTGCGCTCGCCGCCGATTGCCCCGCCCTGCTCTCCGCCTATCGCGCGATGGCGCTCGCGACGCTCGACGAATTGGGGCGGTCCGGGCCATCGACGCTGCGCCATGCACTGGACAGCGCGGCCGCTGTTCCCTAATCGTTCGCGCGTGAACAGCCTCCCCGTCTCGCCGCCCGATCCCTCGGACCCGCCCTATCTGCAAGGCCTCAACGACCCGCAGCGGCAGGCGGTGCTGACGACCGAAGGGCCGGTGCTGATGCTCGCGGGGGCAGGCACCGGCAAGACCGCGGCATTGACCGCGCGGCTTGCGCATATCATCGCGACCCGTCGCGCCTGGCCGTCCGAA